>JBBAPL010000029.1:0-47067 GCA_040400895.1 Aquabacterium sp. | reverse complement strand
GAGGTGCTGCGCCGCCTGCTGCGCCTGCTGGGCCTGGCACGCTGGCCGATGCAGTACCTGATGCGCCACCCCGGCGTGATCGACGAGCTGTCGGATGAGCGCCTGCTGCACGAGCGCTTCAACGCGGCCGAGTACATCGCCGGCCTCGACGACCGCCACCAGGCGTGGCAGCGCGCCGGTGAAGACAACGAGGACGCCCTGCTCGACACGCTGCGCCATGCCCACCATGCCGAGGTGTTCCGCACCCTGGTGCGCGACGTGGAAGGCCTGATCACCGTGGAGGAGGTGGCCGATGACCTGTCGGCGCTGGCCGACGCCACGCTGGACTGCACCCTGCGCTGGGCCTGGCCGCGGCTGCGCCAGCACCACCGGCCGGTGCCCACGTTTGCCGTCATCGCTTACGGCAAGCTGGGCGGCAAGGAGCTGGGCTATGGCAGCGACCTGGACGTGGTGTTCCTGTACGACGACGCCGACGAGCCGGACCCCGACCGCGCGCAGGAGGCCTACGGCCACTTCGTGCGCAAGCTGATCACCTGGCTGACGCTGCGCACGGCGGCGGGCGAACTGTTCGACATCGACACCGCGCTGCGGCCCAATGGCAATTCGGGCCTGCTGGTGGCGTCTGTTCACAGTTTCGAGCGCTACCAGGTGGGCCGCGGCGGCAATACGGCCTGGACCTGGGAGCACCAAGCGCTGACCCGCGCCCGCTTCTGCGCCGGATCGCCCGCGCTGGCGGCACGCTTCGATGCGGTGCGCCGCCAGGTGCTGGCCACCCCGCGCGACGAGGCCGGGCTGAAGCGCGAGGTGCTGGAGATGCGCGAGAAGGTGCGCGCCGCCCGACCGGTGCAGGCCGGTCGCTACGACGTCAAGCACAGCGCCGGCGGCATGATGGACGCTGAATTCGCGGTGCAGTACCTGGTGCTGGCCCATGGCCAGCGCCACCCGGCCCTGCTGGACAACGCCGGCAACATCGCCCTGCTGCAGCGGGCCGAGGTGGCCGGGCTGCTGCCTGCCGGCGTGGGCCATGCGGCGGCCGATGCCTACCGCGAGTTGCGCCGCGCCCAGCATGCGGCCCGGCTGGACGAGCGGCCCACCCAGGTGGAGCCCGACACCCTGGCCCGCGAGCGCGACGCCGTGCTGGCGCTGTGGCGGGCGGTCTTCGGCTGACAGCCGGGTGGCCTGCGCCGCCGGCCTGGGCGCACTGGGCCGGCTTGTGCGTGGTGGCGGCGCTGGGCGCGCTGGCCATGGGGGCGATCGACCCTGGCAGGCTGAATTGGCAGCCTGCGCTGGCCGCAGCCGAGCCCTGGCGCGCCATCACTGCCGCCTGGGTGCACCTGAGCCCGCTGCATCTGGCCGCCAACATGGCCGGCACGGCGGTGGTGGCGGCACTGGGCCTGGCAGCGGGCTGCGGCCGCCGCGCGGCCCTGGCCTGGGCGCTGGCCTGGCCGCTCACCCAGCTGGGGCTGCTGGCGCAGCCGGCGCTCAGCGCTTATGGCGGCCTGTCGGGTGTGCTGCATGCGGCGGTGGCAGTGGCGGCCTGGCAACTGTTGCGCGGGGCGGCCGGCCAGCGCCGGGCCATCGGCGGTGCGCTGGCCGCCGGCCTGCTGGCCAAGCTGCTGCTGGAAGCGCCCTGGCAGGGCCCGCTGCGCCAAGTGCCAGGCTGGGACATCGCCATCGCCCCCGCCGCCCATGCCAGCGGCGCGCTGGCCGGCTGGCTGTGCGCCCTGGCCTGCGGCGTGGGCGGCGCTGCAGACCCGCCGCCGCCGGCCACCCCGTAGCATCGGCCGAATGACCGACCGCCGATCCAAGCTCGACACGCTGGCCCTTACCACCCTGCTGGGCTGCTGCGTGCTGTGGGGGCTGAACCATGTGATCACCAAGGCCACGCTGGCCGAGATCCCGCCGCTGCTGCAGGCCGGTGCGCGGTCGGTGGGGGCTGCCGTGCTGGTGGCGCTGTGGGCCCGCGCCCACGGCATCTCGCTGGACCTGCGCAACGGCACGCTGCCGGGCGGGCTGCTGGCCGGCGCCACCTTCGCCGCCGAGTTCGCCTGCATCTACTGGGGCCTGCAGTACACCGAGGCCTCGCGCATGATCGTCTTCATCTACCTGGCGCCCTTCGTGGTGGCGCTGGGCATGCCGCTGGTGGCGCGCAGCGAGCGCCCCAGCGCCGCCCAGCTGGTCGGCCTGGCGGTGGCCTTCAGCGGCGTGGCCTGGGCCTTTGCCGAAGGCCTGACCGGCAGCCCCGCGCCGGGGCAAGAGAAGCGCTGGCTGGGCGATGCCCTGGGCGTGCTGGCCGCCGTGCTGTGGGGTGCCAACACCCTGGTGCTGCGCGGCAGCCGGCTGGCCACCGCCACCCCGGTGCAGGCGCTGTTCTACCAACTGGCGGTCTCGGGGCCGCTGCTGCTGCTGGGCTCGTGGGTGATGGGCGAGACCTGGCCCGCGGTGGGGCAGCTCAGCGGCCGGGCCTGGGCAATGATGGGCTTCCAGGTGGTGGTGGTCAGCTTCATCAGTTACTTGCTGTGGTTCTGGCTGCTGCGGCGCTACCCGGCCACCCAGGTCACCGCCTTCACGCTGCTGACGCCGTTGTTCGGTCTGCTGGCCGGCGTGCTGCTGCTGCACGAGCCGCTGACGCTGCGTCTGGCGGTGGCCTGCGGCACCGTGGCCCTGGGCATCGCCCTGGTCAGCTGGGCGCCGGCGCGGCTGTCACCTGCGGGAAGCGCGGCCAGCGCACGCCGCACCTAGACTGCGGCCCGCACCCCCTCACAGGAGATTTCCCATGCTCACGCTCTGCGGCTTTTCGGTCTCGAACTACTACAACAAGGTCAAGCTGGCCCTGCTGGAAAAGGGCATCCCGTTCAACGAGGAACTGGTGATGACCGGCAGCAAGGACGACGCCGTTCTGAACGCCACGCCGCTGGGCAAGGTTCCCTTCCTGCGCACCGACGGTGGCACCCTGTGCGAGAGCCAGGTGATGGTCGACTATCTGGAAGCCGCCTACCCGGCCGTGCCGCTGCTGCCATCCGATGCGCTGGCCGCTGCCAAGGTGCGTGAACTGTGCACCTTCATCGACCTGCACCTGGAACTGGTCGCGCGTGAGCTGTACGCCCAGGCCTTCTTCGGTGGCACCGTGCCGCAGGAAACCCAGGACCGGGTGCGCAAGCAGCTGACCAAGAACATCCAGGGCTTCAAGCGCCTGGCGAAGTTCGGACCCTACATGGCTGGTGACAGCTTCGGCCTGGCCGACTGCGCGGCCTATGTGAGCCTGCCGCTGGTGGCGCTGGCCACCAAGAAGGTGCTGGGCGAGGACTTGCTGGCCGCCGCCGGCATCGACTGGAAGGGGTACGCCGGCCTGATCGCCCAGCGCCCCAGCGCCCAGAAGGTGGACGCCGACAAGAAGGCAGACGCCGCACGCATGGCCGCCGCTGCCAAGGCTGGCTGACCAGCAATTCACCCGTTCCAGAACGAAAAACCGGCCCGAGGGCCGGTTTTTTCACGCCTGGATGACGTCAGGCCGGCTGGGGGCCACGCTTGGCCTGTGCCGCCGCCACGGCCACCTGGGCGGTCACTTCCTTGCGGTAGCGGTTGAGCTCCTGCACGCTGGCGAAGCTGCGTTCCATCAGCAGGCCCATGTTGTGCAGGATGCGCTCGACGACCTTGTTCTCCCACACGCTGTCGAACTGGATCTGCTTGTCCAGCCAGTGCTCCAGCCAGGCCGGGTCGGGCAGGCGGCTCTGGATCGTGTCGCGCGGGAACAGCGCCTCGTTCACATGCAGGTTGGTGGGGTGCAGCGCCTTGGCGGTGCGCCGGGCGCTGGCCATCAGCACGCCCACCTTGGCGAAGGCCGACCGGGCCTCGTCGCCGAACTTGGTCAGCGCGCGCTTCATGTAGCGCAGGTAGGCGCCGCCATGGCGGGCTTCGTCCTTGGCCAGGGTTTCGTAGATCTGCTTGATCACCGGCTCGGTGTGCCATTCGGCGGCGCGGCGGTACCAGTGGTTCAGACGGATCTCGCCGCAGAAGTGCAGCATCAGGGTCTCGAGCGCCGGCGCGGGGTCGAATTCGAAGCGCACGGCATGCAGTTCGGCCTCGGTGGGCACCAGGTCAGGCCGGAAGCGGCGCAGGTACTCCATCAGCACCAGGCTGTGCTTCTGCTCCTCGAAGAACCACACGCTCATGAAGGCCGAGAAATCGCTGTCGTCGCGGTTGTCGCGCAGGAACATCTCGGTGGCCGGCAGCGCCGCCCACTCGGTGATGGCGTTCATCTTGATCGTCTGCGCCTGGTCTTCGGTCAGGCGCGTGGCGTCGAACTGGGCCCAGGCGATGTCGGTGTCCATGTTCCAGCGCACGGCTTCGAGCTGCTTGAAGAGTTCAGGGTAGAGCATGGGGGTCTTTCCGAAGATGCATCATTCTAGGGCGGCACCTCTGCTCCCGATCAACAACTGCCCCAGCAACCACGGGGCTCAGGGGGTGCCTGCCCCCTGTTGCATCCGCCAGGCCCGCCCTGCCGTACCACCGCCCAGCACCTTGCGAGCCGACCATGCGCCACGCCTTGCCCCTGTCCCTCCTGTCTGTTTTGCTGTTGTCGCCGGCCGCTTTTGCCCAGTCCGATGCCCGGCCTGCGGCGGCAGCAGCTTGCCCGGCCGTGTTGCAGCACACCCAGCTGCGCCTGCAGGACGAGAAGCCGGTGAACCTGTGCAGCCACGCCGGCAAGGTGGTGCTGGTGGTCAACACCGCCAGCTTCTGCGGCTTCACCGGCCAGTACAAGAGCCTGGAGGCCCTGCATGCCGACTATGCCAGCCGCGGCCTGGTGGTGCTGGGCTTCCCGAGCAACGACTTCGGCCAACAGGAGCCCGGCAACGCCAAGCAGATCGCCGACTTCTGCGAGAACACCTTCGGCGTCAAGTTTCCGATGTTCGCCAAGTCGCACGTGGCGCCGGCGCCGGGGCGCAGCGTCAATCCGCTGTTCGTGGCACTGTCGCAGCGCAGTGGCGCCACGCCCAGGTGGAACTTCCACAAGTACCTGATCAGCCGCCAGGGGGATGTGGTCATCAGCCACGCGTCGGCGGTCGACCCCAAAGACCCAGTGTTCTTGAAGGACTTGGAGAAACTACTGAAGGCACGGTGAGACTGAACAGTCATACTTGAACTCGTCAGTTCAAATCAGAACCTATCAGACCATGGCCAACCTGAACCATTGCTGGCGTGCAAAGCAGCACCGCGCTGCGGAACCTTCGCACTGGGCGGGGCTCAATGCCAGGGTGAGCGGGCCGATAAGGTCAGCAACAGTTTGCGTGCCGTGCAGCCTTTCGGGTTTCCGACGTGAAATCCTGAGGCAGTTCTCCTCCTCCTCCCTCCCTCCCTCGTTGGCCTCAGGGCGCTGCACGGCGCTTTCTTCTGCCACCTCCCGGCGGGGCACTGCATGACCGGCCCCGGCCCCCAGCGGCGGGTCGCCGTGGTCGGCGCCGGCATCTCCGGGCTGGCTGCGGCCTGGCATCTGGCTGACGTCGCCCAGGTCACGCTGCTGGAAGCAGACAACCACTTTGGTGGCCACGCCCACACGGTCGACGTCACGCTGGGCGGCACCACCCACGGCGTCGACACCGGCTTCCTCGTCTTCAACCACGCCACCTACCCGCACCTGCGCAAGCTGTTTGCCGACCTGGACGTGGACACGGCACCGTCGGAGATGTCGTTTTCGGTGCAGGTGCCTCGCGACGATGGCCGCCCCGGGCTGGAGTGGAGCGGCTGCAACCTCGACACGGTGTTTGCGCAGCGCAGCAATCTGGTGAACCCGCGCTTCCTGGGCATGCTGCGTGACCTGCTGCGCTTCAACCGCATCACCACCCAGATCGCCGAGGCGCAGCAGGAGGCCGCGCTGCAGCAGCCGATCGGCAACTTTCTGACCGAGCGGGGGTTCTCTGACGCCTTTCGCGACTGGTACCTGCTGCCGATGCTGGGCTGCATCTGGAGTTGCCCCACCGACCAGATGCTGCGCTTCCCGGTCGCCACGATGATCCGCTTCTGCCACAACCACGGCCTGATCCGGGTGACCGACCGGCCGCAGTGGTACACGGTGCGCGGCGGCTCGCGCCACTATGTGCAGCGCATGCTGCAGCGCATTCCTGACGCCCGCGCCGGCACGCCGGTGCGGGCGGTGCGCCGCGTGCCGCCTGGCAGTGGCAGCGCCGGCGTGTGGGTCGACACCGACCACGGCAGCGAGGCCTTCGACGCCGTGGTGCTGGCCGGACACAGCGACCAGAGTCTGGCGCTTCTCGGTGCCCAGGCCAGTGCCGACGAGCGCGCCGTGCTGGGGGCCATCGGCTACCACCGCAACCGCGCCGTGCTGCACACCGACGCCAGCGTGCTGCCCAGCCGTCCCAAGGCCTGGGCGGCCTGGAATTACCTGCGCGCGCCTGCCCATGCCCAGGAGCAATCGGCCGTCTGCCTGCACTACCTGATCAACCGGCTGCAGCCGCTGCCCTGGCAGCAGCCGGTGGTGGTGTCGCTGAACCCGACCCGCGACCCGGCGCCCGCCACGGTGATTGGCGAGTACGACTACGCCCATCCCGTGTTCGACATGGCCGCCATCGCGGCACAGGCCCGGTTGCCTGACATTCAGGGCAAGTCAAACATCTGGTTCGCCGGCGCCTGGACGCGCTATGGCTTCCATGAGGACGGCCTGATGTCCGGCATGGCCGCTGCCGAGGCGCTGCGCGCCCGCTGGGCGACCGACGCCGCCGGCCAGCCGGCACGCGCCGCGGCCTGACCCTCCATGGCCGCCACCACCGCCCTGGCCGCGCCGGCAGCCGAGGCCCAGCTGGGCATCGGCAGGGTGCGCCACCAGCGGCTGCGGCCTGTGGGGCATGGCTTCGACTACCCGACCTGGTTCCTGCTGCTGCCGATGCGCCAGTTGCGCAGCACGCCCAATCCCAGCCTGCGCCGCAACCGCGGCGGCTGGGTCAGCTTCCATGATGCCGACCATGGTGACGGTCGCGCCGACTGCCTGGCCTGGCTGGATGAGCACCTGTTGGCCCAGGGCATCACCGACGCCACCGGTGAAGTCTGGCTGCACACCTACCCGCGCATGCTGGGCGTGGCCTTCAAGCCGGTCAGCTTCTGGTACTGCCACCGGGCCGACGGCGCGCTGGCGGCCATCGTCGCCGAGGTCAACAACACCTTTGGCGGTCGGCACTGCTACCTGCTGTCCGGTGACCAACTCACCTGGGGCCAGGAGCTGGCCGCCACCAAGCAGTTCCACGTGTCGCCGTTCTGTCAGGTCACCGGCAGCTACCGGTTCCGCTTCATGCGCACCTCCACCCGCGAAGGCAGCGGTGCAGGCCGCACCGTGGCGCGGATCGTGCATGACGACGCCCAGGGTCCGCTGCTGCTGACCAGCGTCAGCGGTGAACTGGCGGCGCTGACACCCCAGCGGCTGCACCACGCGCTGTGGCGCATGCCACTGCTGACCCTCGGCGTGATCGCCCGCATCCACTGGCAGGCGCTGCGCCTGCTGGCCAAGCGGGTGCCGTTCTTCGGCAAGGCCCCCGCCACCGCCGTGGCACCCGCCATTCCTTCCCGTTAACACCGCACCGGCCCAGGACATCCACGATGCGCTCTGCTTCTACCACCGCAGGCTCCAGCTCCCTGTCCCTGCCGCCGTCGGCACCTGCGGCCGCGCGCGCGGTGTTCGCGTTGCTGCGCCGGCTGCAGGTGGGCACGCTGGACGTTCAACTGCCCGACGGCAGCCAGCTGCATTTCGGCAGCGGCAAGCCGGGCGAGCCGCACGCCGCGCTGCGCCTGCACAACTGGGACATCTGCAGCGCTGCGCTGCGCTCGGGCGACATCGGCTTTGCCGAGAGTTTCATCGCCGGTGACTGGGCCGCCAACGACCTGGTGGCACTGCTGCAGCTGTTCATCGCCAACCGCGAGGCGATGGACTCGGTGGTCTACGGCACCTGGTGGGGCAACCTCATCCACCGCATGCGGCACCTGTTCAACCGCAACAGCCGCGCCGGCAGCAAGCGCAACATCCACGCCCACTACGACCTGGGCAACAGCTTCTACAAGCTGTGGCTGGACGACTCGATGACGTACTCGAGCGCCTGGTTCAACGGCGACACGGCGCAGGACACGGCCACCGCCCAGCAGGCCAAGATGCGTCGGGCGCTCAGCGAATGCCATGTCACCCCCGCCAGCCATGTGCTGGAGATCGGTTGCGGCTGGGGCGGCCTGGCCGAATGCGCGGCGCGCGAGTTCGGCGCCCGCATCACTGGCGTCACCTTGTCGGCCGAGCAACTGGCCTTCGGCCAGGACCGCCTGGCCCGGGCCGGCCTCGCCGAGCGCGCCACGCTGCGCTTCCAGGACTACCGCGACATCGCCGACGGCCCGTTCGACGCCATCGTCTCCATCGAGATGTTCGAGGCGGTGGGGCGCGAATACTGGGCCAGCTACTTCAAGACGGTGCATGACCAGCTCAAGCCCGGCGGCCGCGCCTGCATCCAGTCGATCACCATCGACGACGCGCTGTTCGACCGCTACGTCAGCGGCACCGACTTCATCCAGCAGTACATCTTCCCGGGCGGCCTGCTGCCCAGCCCCAGCGTCTTCCGCGCCGAGGCAGCCAAGGCCGGCCTGCAGGTGGAACGCGAGCTGTGCTTCGGCACCGACTATGCCGAGACGCTGCGCCGCTGGCGGCAGGACTTCCTGCACCAGGACACGCAGGTGCGCGGCCTGGGCTTCGACACCCGCTTCATGCGCACCTGGGAGTTCTATCTGGCCTACTGCGAGGCGGCGTTTGCCAGCGGCAGCACCGACGTGATGCAGTTCACCCTGCGCCGTCCGGGAGCCTGACGCCATGCCCGACCGCGTCCCGCTGCAGACCGGCCGCCGCACCTGCCTGGCCGCTCTGGCCGGCGCGGCGCTGCTGTCGGCCGGGCCGGCGGCGCGCGCAGTGGCCGACATGGCCGCGCCACCCGAATTGGCCACCGAGCTGCCCGGCGCCAACTGGCTTGGTGGCGGCGCCATGCGGTTCCTGGGCATGCGCATCTATGACGTCCGGCTGTGGAGCCCGGTCGCGGTCACCGGTGACGGCGCCAGCCAGCCGCTGGCGCTGGAGCTGGTCTACGCGCGCAGCATCAAGTCCGACCTGATCGTCAGCAGTTCCTTGCGCGAGATGCAGCGCGTGGGTCCGTTCTCCGACGAGCAGTCGGCGCGCTGGGCCAAGGCGATGGCGCCGCTGTTTCCGAACATCAAGTCCGGCGACCGCATCACCGGCGTGCAGCGGCCGGGCCAGGCGGCGCGTTTCTTCTTCAACGGCGCCTTGCGCGGTGAGGTGGCCGACGCCGAGTTCACCCGTTTGTTCTTCGGCATCTGGCTGTCACCGCGCACGTCGGACCCGCAGCTGCGCCAGCAGTTGCTGGGCGGCGTGCGCTGACCCGTCGGCGCCAGGCCTCACCATGGACGATCGCACGCTCACCCAACCCGTTGGCGCTGCGCCGGTGTCGGGCGGATTCAACCTGGCCGACGGTCTGCGCTATGGCGGGCTGGGCATGCCGCTGGCGTTTGCGGCCTTGCCGCTGTATGTGCTGCTGCCCAACCACTACGCGGCGCAACTGGGCGTGCCGCTGGCAGGGCTGGGGGCGGTGCTGCTGGGCACCCGCGCGCTGGACGCACTGATCGATCCCTGGCTGGGCCGGGTGGTCGACGCCGGCCTGGCGCGGCCGCGCCGGCAGGTGATGCTGGCCGCCAGCGGCGCCGCGTTGCTGATGGCGCTGGGATTCGCCGCGCTGTTCTTCCCGCAGGTGCAGGGCAGCGATGCGCTGCTGACCTGGTGCGCCGTGGCGCTGGTCGTCACCTGCCTGGGCTACAGCGCGCTGGGTGTGCTGCACCAGGCCTGGGGCGCACGGCTGGGCGGCGGCGCTGCCGCGCAGGCCCGCATCACCGGCTGGCGCGAGGGCCTGTCACTGGCCGGCGTGCTGGCCGCCAGCGTGCTGCCGGCCGCTGCCGGCGTGCCGGCGATGGTGGTCACCTGCGCGGTGCTGCTGGCGGTGGCGCTGTGGGCGCTGTCTGGCGCGCCGTTCCGCGCTGCGTCACCTCAGCCCGAGCCAAGCCAAACCTCCGTCAGCCCGGCCACCGACGACCGCGCCTGGCTCCTGCCCTGGCGCACGCCGGCCTTCCGGCGGCTGATGGCCGTCTTCCTGCTCAACGGCGTGGCCAGCGCCATCCCGGCCACGCTGGTCATTTTTTTCATCCGCGACCGGCTGCAGGCGCCGGCCTGGGAGCCGGCCTTTCTGGGCAGCTACTTTGCCGCCGCCGCCCTTTCGATGCCGCTGTGGGTGCGGGCGGTGTCGCGGTTCGGCCTGGTGCGCTGCTGGCTGGCGGGCATGGGGCTGGCGATTGCCGCCTTTGTCTGGGCGGCACGGCTGGGCAGCGGCGACACCGCCGCCTTCCTGGCGATCTGCATCGCGTCGGGCATGGCGCTGGGCGCCGATCTGGCCGTGCCGGGCGCCCTGCTGACCGGCGTGATCCAGCGCGCTGGGCATGCGTTGCGCCATGAAGGCAACTACTTCGGCTGGTGGACCTGCGCCAACAAGCTGAACCTGGCGCTGGCCGCCGGGCTGGCCCTGCCCGCGCTGCAGTGGCTGGGCTACGCACCCGGAGCCAGCAGCGGTGAGGCGCTGACAGCCCTGGCCGTCGTCTATGCCGCCGTGCCCTGCGTGCTGAAGGCCGGCGCTGCCGGCCTGCTCTGGACCTTTCGCACCCACCTGGACCGCCCATGACCCACAGCACCACGTTGCGCACCGTTTTCCGCCCCACCCCCCGCCTGCGCCGGCTTGCCGCTGGTGCGGCACTGGCCATCGCCGGCCTGGCCACGCTGGGCCTGGCCGGTTGCGCCAGCCCCACGCCGGCCGACTACGCCAGCCAATCGCCCCAGCTCGACCTGAAGCAGTACTTCAACGGCAAGCTGCTGGCCCACGGCATCGTCACCGACCGCAGCGGCAAGGTGCTGCAACGCTTCACCGTGGCCCTCACCGGCACCTGGGTGGGCGACATCGGCACGCTCGACGAACGCTTCACCTATGCCGACGGCCGCAAGGAAACCCGGGTGTGGACGCTCAAGCGCGGGCCCGACGGCCGCTACATCGGCACTGCTGCCGACGTGCTGGGCGAGGCCCAGGGCCAGGCCGCCGGCAATGCGCTGAACTGGCGCTACACCCTGCTGCTCCCGGTCGACGGCCGCACCTGGGAAGTGCAGTTCGACGACTGGATGTTCCTGGTCGACGACCAGGTGATGCTCAACCGTGCGGTGATGTCGAAGTTCGGCATCCGCCTGGGCGAAGTGCTGCTGTCCTTCCAAAAACTGCCCGGCTGAGCCGCTGGCGAGAAAGCCCCCGATGGCCTTGAATCCCCGCATCACCAACTGGCGCGGCCAGCATGTCTGGTTGGTGGGTGCGTCCACCGGTATCGGCCGCGCCACAGCGGCGCGGCTGCACGCGCTGGGTGCCAAGGTCAGCGTGTCGGCGCGCGGCGCGGCCGCACTCGACAGCTTCGTGGCCGAGCACCCCGGCGCCCGCGCGCTGCCGCTGGACGCCACTGACGCCGCCGCTGTGCGCGCCGCCGCCGACCAGTTGCTGGCCGACGATGGCCGCATCGATCTGGCGCTGTACTGTGCCGGCCATTACCACGCGATGCAGGCCACCAACTTCGACCTGGTCGATGCGGTGCGCCACCAGCACATCAACTATGTCGGCGCCCTGAACATGCTGGACGCGGTGTTGCCGGCACTGCTGCGCCAGGGTGCCGCCGGCACGCCGGCGCACCTGAGCTTGGTGGCCAGCGTGGCCGGCTACCGCGGCCTGCCCAATGCGCTGGCCTATGGCCCGACCAAGGCGGCGCTGATCAACCTGGCCGAGGTGCTGTACCTCGACCTGCACGCGCGCGGCGTGGGCGTGTCGCTGATCAACCCCGGCTTCGTCGAGACACCGCTCACCGCGCAGAACAGCTTCCACATGCCCGCGCTGATGAGCCCGCAGGACGCGGCGCTGGCCATGGTGGCCGGCTGGGAAGCGGGCGCCTTCGAGATCCACTTCCCCAAGCGCTTCACCCGCATGCTCAAGGTCTTGCGGCAACTGCCCGACGGCCTGTACTTCGGTGCCATCCGGCGCGCCGTGCGTGTCTGAGCCCGCTGCGCCGCGCCACCCCGACGCCCGCGTGGCGCGGCTGGTGGCCTTGTACGAGACCCTGGCGCCCGCCGACCTGCCGGGACTGCGAGGCGTCTATGCCGACGACGCCCGCTTCAAGGACCCGTTCAACCAGGTGCAGGGCGTGGCTGCCATCGCCCGCATCTTCAGCCACATGTTCCGCAAGCTCGACGTCCCGCGGTTCCAGGTCATCACCATCGTGGCCGATGGCGACGATGTGGTGCTGACCTGGGACTTCAGCTTCCGCACCCGGGGTGCCGGGGCAGCCACGCTGTCGATCCACGGCGCCAGCCATGTGCGGTTCAACCCGCAAGGCCGGGTGGTCATGCACCGCGACTACTGGGATGCGGCCGAAGAGTTGTACGAGAAGCTGCCGCTGTTGGGCGCGCTGATGCGCTGGCTGAAGCGCCGCGCCGGCGGCTGACCGCCGCCGCGCGTCAGTTCTGGCCCTCGGTCAGTGTGTCGAGCTGGAAGTTGCCGCTCTTGTGCACCAGCCAGATGTCGCTGTAGACGGCCTTGCCCATTTTGGCAGGTGCTGGGAACGGGCCGGCCTTGCGGATCATCGCCACCACCCAGGGCCCCACCTCGGGCGCGGCCGGCGGGCGGCGCACCCGCACATCCAGGATCTGGCCCTGCGCGTCGATCTCGGTTTCGACGATCATGACCCCGTACAACAGCGGCGGCAGGCGCCCCTTGAACACCCGCATCGGGTAACTGGCATACAGGTGCCGAGCGGCATCCTGCTTGTAAGCGGGCTCGGCATCGGCCTCACTGGGCCCGGCAGCTGTGGCCAACGGCGACGGCACCATGGCGAACTGCGCCTGGGCCAGGTGGCCCATCGACGCGCCCGCCAGCAACAGCAGCAGGGCGCGCAGTCCGCAGAGGAACGAGATGATGAAGGGCGGCATGGTCAGGCAACCGGGCAGCGCCCGGCAGGCCGGGCAACCGGGTGCACCCTAGCACAGGCCGCCGTCATGCAACCGTGGCCGGCGATGGTTGCTGTGGCGCGCATGCAAACCATCACGGTCAGCGCAGCCAGCCCTTGCGGCGGAAGTAGATGAACGGCGCGGCCACCGACACCGCCATCAACCCCAGTGCAAACGGGTAGCCCCAGGGCTGTGCCAGCTCGGGCATGTGCTGGAAGTTCATGCCGTAGACGCTGGCGATCAGCGTGGGCGGCAGCAGCGCCACGCTGGCCACCGAGAAGATCTTGATGATCTTGTTCTGGTTGATGTTGATGAAACCGACGGTCGCATCCATCAGGAAGTTGATCTTGTCGAACAGGAAGGCGGTGTGGCTGTCCAGCGAGTCGATGTCGCGCATGATCTGCCGCGCCTCCTCGAACTGCTCGGCGTTCAACAGCCGGCTGCGCATCATGAAGCTCACCGCGCGGCGCGTGTCCATCACGTTGCGGCGGATGCGGCCGTTCAGGTCTTCCTCCTTGGCGATGGCGCTCAGCGCGTCACCGGCGGCGCGGTCGTCCACGTCCTGCTTGAGCACCCGCGCGCTCACCTTCTCCAGGCTGTCATAGATGCCCTCCAGCGCGTCGGCGGAGTACTCGGCATCGGCGTCATACAGCTTGAGGAGAACGTCCTTCGCGTCGCCGATCAGCGCCGGGGTGCGGCGCGCGCGCAGGCGCAGCAGCCGGAACACCGGCAGGTCTTCGCCGTGCACCGAGAACAACACGCCTTCCTTCAGGATGAAGGCCACGCGCACGTTGCGCGGGGTGACGTCGTCGTCGATCAGGAAGTCCGAGCGGATGTGCAGCTCGCCGTTGTCCTCCTCGTAGAAGCGGGCCGACTCTTCCAAGTCGTCGTCGACGATGTTGTCGGGCAGGTGCAGGCCGAAGCGGGAACTGATCCAGCCCTTTTCCATCGGCGACGGTGCTTCCAGGTCCACCCACACCGGCTGCGCATGCGCCAGGGTGTCGGGGCTGTCGATTTCCTGTTGCACCAGCCTGCCTTGGGCCAGTGTGAACACATTGAGCATGGCGCTCTCCAGGGCGCTGCGGCAACCCGTGCGGGCGGCCGTCGAAGGCTGGGGGGTGACGCGAGGTCTGCAACCGCCTCACCCCAGGGCCTGGCCTGGCGTGGACGATCACCGAGGGTGACTGGGGTCCAACATGGTGCTCCGAGTGAATCAGCCGACGATTATCGCACCGGCACCTCGACCGGCCCAGCAGGGCAGGTCAGGCCGCCGGCATCAGCCGCTCGATGGTCTCGATCAGCTGCAGCGGGCTGAAGGGCTTGATCAGGTATTCGTCGGCGCCTGCTTCTTGTCCCGCGTCACGGTCCTGCGTCTGGCCGCGGGCGGTCAGCAGCACCACCCGCGTGGCCTGCAGTACCGGCAGGGCACGCACGCGGGCGCACACCTGCAGACCATCCAGGTCGCCGGGCATCATCACGTCGAGCAGGATGAGGTCGGGCAGCACCTCGGTGGCCATCTGCAGGCCGTCGGTGCCGTTGGCGGCTTCGTGGATCTCGTAGGGTTCGAACTCCAGCGTCATCCGGATCAGTTTCCGGATGTCGGCCTGGTCTTCGACGATCAGCACGCGTTTCATGGCAGGGGCTCCCAGAAGCCGGCAGCGCTCGACAGGTCGCAGCTCCACGGTGCATTGTCGACCCGAAACCCGACCCAGAAATGCCGGAACTGGCGCGTCATTGGGGGATGCCGCCGGGGATGGCGCCCAGCAAGCCGGCCGCCAGTGTCGTCAGGCCACCGGCGTCAGGGTTGCCACGCGATCGCGCACCAGGGCCTCCAACTCGTCGAAGGGCACCGGCTTGTGGAACACACGCACCTGACTCGGCAAGCCGCCACGCTGTTCGATGTCGGCCTTGGACAGCGCAGTGACAACGATGACTTCCATGTCTTCGTAGGCCGGGCCGACGCCGCGCAGTGACTCGATCATCTTGAACCCGTCCATGCCGGGCATGTTCAGGTCCGTGACCAGCAGATTCGGGCATTGCCGGCCCATGCGCAGCAGGGCCTCGAAGCCGTCAGAAGCCGGGGTGACGTCGACCGGGAGGTCCCAGCCGGCGATCACCATGGTGAACAGGCGCAGCAGTTCTGGTTCGTCCTCGACCACCATGACCCGCAGACGGGCTTCTCCGGTGGTGGTCAGCGGCGCAGGTTGCGTGTCGCCCGACAGGGCCGCCCGGCGCTCGCCGATCAGGCGCTCGACCGCGGCACGCGAGATGCGCCGGTGGCCGCCTGCAGTCTTCCACGCCGGCAACACACCGCTTTCCACCCACAACTGCACCGTGCGCAGCGCAACGCCCAACTGCTCGGCGGCTTCTCGGGTGGACAGGACGTCGTCGTTGGTGGAGTTCTTGCGCATCACGCTAGCTGGAGTGCCGGCCTTTGGGGCCCTTGATTGACCAAATCGGGTCAGCCAGGGCATCGAGTCGGACCGTGGCGACGTCCCGGGCGAACCAATTAGCGCCCATGAAAGTCACCACGACTTTTTTTCACTTTACCTCGTTTGGTTGGACCCTTGAGCGACCACCCCTAGGAAAATACGGATGTCACCTCTGACAGTGCGCCAGCGCAACAGACCAAAGTGGCTGGGCTGCTGTTTGTGCCGAACATCTCGAATGCCCACGCGACCAACCGCAGCGCCCCCTTGTCATCGGGCTGACATCAGGCGCACACTGGGCTCGGACGGTGGGTGCTGTGCACCGCTTGCACAGTGCTTCCAAACTGTCCGGATCCGAGAAACCCCTTTTGAAAGGACGCTCTGATGAACCTGACGATCAGCGGACACCATCTGGATGTCACTCCGGCGCTTCGTGAGTACGTGCTCACCAAGCTGGATCGGGTCACAAGGCACTTCGACCAGGTGGTCGACATCAGTGTTCTGCTGACAGTGGAAAAGCTCAAGGAGAAAGAGCGACGGCAAAAGGCTGAGGTGACACTGCATGCCAAAGGCAAGGACATCTTCGTGGAGCAGTCGCATGAGGATTTGTACGCCGCCATCGACCAGCTGATGGACAAGCTTGACCGCCAGGTGTGCAAGCACAAGGACAAGCTCCAGGACCACCACCATCCCGCGCCCAAGCGGCTGGATGCCGGCGTGGTCTGACCAGCCCACCGCCATACCGACGGCCCCTGCGGGGGCCGTTTTGTTCGGTTTTGCATGATTTGAAGCGCCATGACAACATCCCGGGGTCGGGGGTGGTGTCTACATTGCGGTGCAGCAATGCGTTTCTATAATCATTTTTCAGTCACAGGACCCGCGGTGGCGCCGACCAATCACCGGCGCGATGCGGGGGGAACGCCATGAATCGTCTCGCCGCCATCCTGCCCGTCGCCAATGTGTTGGTGGACGTGGATGCCACCAGCAAGAAGCGCGCCTTCGAGCATGCCGGCCTGTTGTTCGAGAACCAGCACGCGATCGCGCGCGCCACGGTCACCGACAACCTCTTTGCCCGTGAGCGCCTGGGCTCCACTGGCCTGGGCCACGGAGTGGCCATTCCGCATGGGCGCATCAAGGGCTTGAAGAACCCGCTGGCCGCGGTCATCCGGGTGCAGCAGCCGATCCCGTTCGACGCGCCCGACGACGAGCCGGTGGGTCTGCTGATCTTCCTGCTGGTGCCCGAGGCGGCGACCCAGCGTCACCTGGAGATCTTGTCGGAGATCGCCGAGCTGTTGTCGGACCGTGAGTTGCGCGAGCGCATGAAGACTGCCGAGACCGCCGCCGCGCTGCACAAGCTGATCGCCGACTGGGCGCCACTGAAATCGTTGGCCTGAGCAATCGTGCTGCCTGAGGTCCTCGCTTGAAGCCGACCTCGATCAGCGCCGAGGCGCTGTTCGAAGCCCACCGCGAGTTGCTGCGCTGGGCCTGGATCGCCGGTCATGCCCATCCTGAGCGCCGTTTCGACGACGCAGCGGTGCGTGACGCGCAGTCGGCCGCCGACCTGGTCGGCTACCTGAACTACGTGCACCCCTACCGGGTGCAGATCGTCGGCTGGCGCGAGGTCAAGTACCTGTCGGAGAACTCGCCCGAGGACCAGGAACGGCGCATCTCGCGCATCGTCACGCTGGAGCCGCCGGTGCTCATCGTTGCCGACGGCGTGATCCCGCCCGACCGCCTGGTGGCGATGTGCGACCGCGCCGAAATCCCGTTGTTCGTCACCAGCGAATCCGCGGGCCAGGTGATCGACATCGTGCGCGCCTACCTGGCGCAGCTGTTTGCCGACCGCATCACCCGCCACGGCGTGTTCATGGACATCCTGGGCCTGGGCGTGTTGCTGACCGGCGAAAGCGGCCTGGGCAAGAGCGAGCTGGGGCTGGAGTTGATCAGCCGTGGCCACGGCCTGGTGGCCGACGATGCGGTCGATCTCTACAAGATCAGCCAGAGCGCGCTGGAAGGCCGCTGCCCCGACCTGCTGCTGAACCTGCTGGAGGTGCGCGGCATTGGCCTGCTCGACATCAAGGCCATCTTTGGTGAGACGGCCGTGCGCCGCAAGATGCGCTTGAAGCTCATCGTGCACCTGGTGCGCAAGGAGACGATGGAGCGGGAATTCGAGCGCCTGCCCCACGAGCCGCTGTACGAGGACATCCTGGGCATCGGCGTGCGCAAAGTGGTGATCACCGTGGACGCTGGCCGCAACCTGGCGGTGCTGGTGGAAGCTGCGGTGCGCAACACCATCCTGCAGCTGCGCGGCATCGACACTTACCAGGAATTCATTGAGCGCCACCAGCGCGCGATGCAGCAGCCGGAGGAGTAGGGCTCGCCGCCCAAGGGCGACAGCGGCGCTCCGGGAGGATGGCGGGTCCGTCGGTCCCCCGCAGTCCAGGCGGCCGGGCGCTGGTCTCGCCTGCTATTTCGGCTTGTGCGGACAGGCCGGCTTGGTGCACACCGCGTAGAGCGACAGCGCGTGGTCCTGCAGCTCGAAGCCGTGCGTCTGGGCCACGGCGCGCTGGCGCTGCTCGATCTCGGGGTCGTAGAACTCTTCCACCCGACCGCAGGTCAGGCACACCAGATGATCATGGTGCTGGCCCTCGTTGAGCTCGAACACCGACTTGCCAGATTCGAAATGGCTGCGCGACAGCAGGCCGGCCTGCTCGAACTGCATCAACACCCGGTACACCGTCGCCAAACCGACGTCGGCACCGTCCATCAGCAGCGCCTTGAACACGTCTTCGGCCGTCATGTGCCGCTGCGCCGTGCGTTGGAATACTTCCAGCACCTTGATGCGCGGCAGGGTGGCCTTCAGTCCGCTGCTCTTGAGCTCGTCGGCATGGGACTGGGGCGGGTCGGCGCGTTGTGGCATGGTGGATGGATAGAATCTGGCGATGATATCCAGCCCGGCGGGCAGCGCCCCTGACCTTGCGGCGCACTGCTGGTTGGCACCCAACGTCGGGCCCACAAGTTGACCACCTCCGCACACGTCCGCCGCATCCCCCGCCTGGCCATCCTGGCCTGGCTGCCCTTGGCGCTGGGGGGGTGCGCCTACCTGCCGGCCATGCCGTCGCTGCCTTCTCTGCAGTCGGGCGACAGCTTCCTGGGCGTGATCACGCCCTACCGCATGGACATCGTGCAGGGCAACGTCGTCACGCAGGAACAGGCGGCCCGGGTGCAGCCCGGCATGACCCGTGCGCAAGTGCGCGACCTGCTCGGCTCGCCGATGTTGACCGACCCGTTCCACGCCGACCGCTGGGATTACATCTTCACCATCAAGCGCCAGGGCACGGCGCCGCAGCAGCGCGCCGTGGTGGCGCTGTTCAAGGGCGACAAGCTGGAGCGACTGGACGCCAAGGACTTGCCGACCGAGCGTGACTTCGTCGCGTCCATCAGCCGTCCGCTGACGGGCAGCCGCAACACGCCGATCGCCCTGACCGACGAGCAGATCAAGGCGTTGCCCAAGCCGCCCGCGGCGGCGGCCGAGCCGTCGGTGCCGATGGGCGCTGTGCGCAGCTACCCGCCGCTGGAACCATGACGCTGCGCATCGCCATCGCCGGCGCGTCGGGGCGCATGGGGCGCATGTTGATCGAAGGCGTGCTCGCCGCCCCCGACCTGCAACTGGCCGGTGCGCTCGACATCGCCGGCAGCCCGGCCCTGGGCCAGGACGCCGGTGGTTTTGCGGGTCGCCACACTGGCGTGGTCATCACCAGCGACCTGAACGCCGGCCTGACCGGTGCACAGGTGTTGATCGACTTCACCCGGCCCGAGGGCACCCTGGCCCATCTGGCCGCCTGCCGCACCCATGGTGTCAGGGCAGTGGTCGGCACCACCGGCTTCTCGCCCGAGCAGAAGGCGGCCATCACCGCCCATGCCGCGCACACGGCGGTGGTGTTCGCGCCCAACATGAGCGTGGGCGTCAACGTGGTGCTCAAGCTGCTGGACCAGGCCGCACGGGCGCTGAGCGAGGGCTACGACATCGAAGTGATCGAGGCGCACCACCGCCACAAGGTGGACGCGCCCAGCGGCACGGCGTTGCAGATGGGCGAGGTGCTGGCCGCCGCGCTGGGGCGCGACCTGAAGGATTGCGCGGTGTATGCCCGTGAAGGCGTGACCGGACCGCGTGATGCGTCGACGATCGGCTTCTCGGCCATCCGCGGCGGCGACATCATCGGCGACCACACGGTGCTGTTCGCCGGCACTGGCGAGCGCATCGAGATCAGCCACAAGAGCAGCAGCCGCGCCGGCTATGCCCAGGGCAGCCTGCGGGCGGCGCGCTTCCTGGCGGCGCACGCCACGGGCCTGTTCGACATGAACGACGTGCTCGGCTTCGCCTGAGCCCCGCCATGCAGGGGTTGCTGCAGTTCTGGCAAGAGAACGACGCCATCGGGCGTTCGGTGGCCGCGCTGCTGCTGGCGATGTCAGTCAGCGCCTGGGTGCTGATCTTCTGGAAGGGTTGGGTGCTGCTGCGCGCCCGCCGCGACATCGACCGCGCGGTGGCTGCCTTCTGGTCGGCCGACACGCTGGCTGCCGGCCGCACGCGACTGGCCGCGCTGGACCGCGAACAGGTGCTGCTGCCGATGCTGGACGCCGGCACGCTGGTGGAGCCAGCCGGCACGCTGGCCAACCAGGCGGCACTGGGCTCGCAGCTCACCCGCCGGTTGCGGGATGCCCTGCAGCGCAGCCTGACGCACCTGCGCTTCGGCCAGGTGCTGCTGGCGTCGATCGGCAGCACGGCGCCGTTCATCGGCCTGTTCGGCACGGTCTGGGGCATCTACCACGCGCTGATCAGCATCTCGGCCGCCGGCTCGCTGACCATCGACAAGGTCTCGGGCCCGGTCGGCGAGGCACTGGTGATGACCGCCGCCGGCCTGGCCGTGGCCATCCCGGCCGTGCTGGCCTACAACCTGTTCGGCCAGTGGGTGGCGGCCTGCGAGGCCGCGCTGGAGGGCTTTGCGCACGACCTGCGCGAGATGGCGCTGGACGCCGCAGGCGGCATCGCCCGTCCGAAAGTCTGAGATGGTGCCCCCACGCTCGCTTTGCTCGCTGCCCCCCGAGGGGGTGCGTCTGCGCCTTCGGGCGGCCGGGCGGCGCTGACATGGCCTTCGGCCGCCTGCAGCGCCCCGGCGCATCGCAGCCGATGAGCGACATCAACATGACGCCGCTGATCGACGTGATGCTGGTGCTGCTGGTGATCTTCATCATCACCGCGCCGTTGATGAGCAGCAGCCTGCGGCTCGACCTGCCCAAGACCGAGGGCGCCACGCCGACCGATGCGCCGCTGTTCGTGGCGGTGGCGGTGGACGCCAGGGGCCAGCTGTTCTGGGGCGACGAGCCGGTGACCGGCCAGCAACTGCAGGCCAAGGTGCGCGACAGCGCCCGCCGCAACCCGGCCACCGAGGTGCAGCTGCGCGCCGACCAGGCCGTGCCCTTCGGCCGCATCGCCGAGCTGATCGGCCTGGTGCAGGCGGGTGGGCTGAACCGGGTGGGCTTCGTCACCGAAGCCGCCGCAGCGCCCTCGGCCAAATAGCGGGTTCCGCCTGCAGACCCCCCTTCTACAATGAAGGGATGAACGAGAAATACGCCCCCACCGAGGTGGAAGCCGCGGCCCATGCCCACTGGGCGCAGCCGCTGTGGAACGGCCACAACGCCTACCGCGTGACCGAAGATCAGAGCAAGCCGAAGTTCTATGCCTGCTCGATGCTGCCCTACCCCAGCGGCAAGCTGCACATGGGCCATGTGCGCAACTACACCATCAACGACATGCTCGCGCGCCAGCTGCGCATGAAGGGCATGAACGTCCTGATGCCCATGGGCTGGGACGCCTTCGGCCTGCCGGCCGAGAACGCGGCGATGAAGAACAAGGTGCCGCCCGCGCAGTGGACCTACGACAACATCGCCCACATGAAGGGCCAGATGCAGGCCATGGGCCTGGCCATCGACTGGAGTCGCGAGGTCGCCACCTGCACGCCGCAGTACTACAAGTGGAACCAGTGGCTGTTCCTGAAGATGCTGGAAGCCGGCATCGCCGAGCGCCGCACCCAGGTGGTGAACTGGGACCCGGTCGACCAGACGGTGCTGGCCAATGAGCAGGTGATCGACGGCAAGGGCTGGCGCAGCGGCGCGGTGATCGAGAAGCGCGAGATCCCCGGCTACTACCTGAAGATCACCCAGTACGCGGAAGAACTGCTGTCGGCGGTGAACAACCCCGACGACCCGCACTACCTGGCCGGCTGGCCCGAGCGGGTGCGGCTGATGCAGGAGAACTGGATCGGCAAGAGCGAAGGCGTGCGCTTTGCCTTTCCGCACACGGTGGCCAGTGCCGATGGCACGCTGATCGGTGACGGCAAGCTGTGGGTGTTCACCACCCGCGCCGACACCATCATGGGCGTGACCTTCTGTGCCGTGGCGCCCGAGCACCCGCTGGCCGCGCATGCCGCGGTGACGAACCCTGCCGTGGCCGCCTTCATCGCCGAGTGTGCGCAGGGTGGCACCACCGAAGCCGAACTGGCCACGCAAGAGAAGAAGGGCGTGCCCACGGGCCTGACGGTGACACACCCGCTGACCGGCGCTGCGGTGGACGTGTGGGTGGGCAACTACGTGCTGATGGGCTACGGTGACGGCGCGGTGATGGGCGTGCCGGCACATGACGAGCGCGACTTCGCCTTCGCCAAGAAGTACGGCCTGGCGATCGAGCAAGTGGTGGCAGTCGACGGCGAGACCTTCAGCACCGACGCCTGGGCCGATTGGTACGGCGACAAACAGCGCGCCCGCTGCGTGAACAGCGGTCCGGGCTTCGGGTTCCTGGACGGCCTGGCCTGCAAGCCGGCGGTGTCGAAGGTGGCCGAGCTGCTGTCGGACAAGGGCCTGGGCGAGAAGAAGACGACCTGGCGCCTGCGCGACTGGGGCGTCAGCCGCCAGCGCTACTGGGGCACGCCGGTCCCCATCATCCACTGCGACACGCACGGCGCGGTGCCGGTGCCGGAGAAGGACTTGCCGGTGGTGCTGCCCGAGGACTGCGTGCCCGACGGCAGCGGCAACCCGCTGAACAAGCGCGCCGACTTCCTGAATGTGCCCTGCCCGGTGTGCGGCCAGCCATCGCGCCGCGAGACCGACACGCTGGACACCTTCGTCGATTCGTCGTGGTACTTCATGCGCTACTGCGACCCGACGAATGCCGACGCGATGGTGGCTGGTGGCATGCAGTACTGGATGCCGCCAGCCACCACGGCAGCGGGTGGTGCCGGCATGGACCAGTACATCGGCGGCATCGAGCACGCCATCCTGCACCTGCTGTACGCCCGCTTCTGGACCAAGGTGATGCGCGACCTGGGCCTGGTCAAGGTGTCCGAGCCGTTCACCAAGCTGCTGACCCAGGGCATGGTGCTCAACCACATCTACAGCCGGCGCGGCGACAAGGGCGGCATCGAGTACTTCTGGCCGCACGAGGTGGAAGACATCCGCGACGACGCCGGCAAGGTGACCCAGGCCCGCGTCAAGGCCGACGGCAGCCTGGTCGACTACGAGGGCGTGGGCACGATGTCCAAGTCCAAGAACAACGGCGTCGACCCGCAGGCGCTGATCGACCAGTACGGCGCCGACACCGCCCGGCTGTTCGTGATGTTCGCCAGCCCGCCCGAGCAGACGCTGGAATGGAACGACGCGGGCGTAGAAGGCGCGCACCGCTTCCTCAAGCGGGTGTGGGGCTTTGGCGCCAAGAACGCCGCCCTGCTGCAGCGCGCGACCGCAGGCAACTTCAGCGGCGCCACGCCGCGCCCCGAGGCTGCTGCGCTGCGACGCGACGTGCACCTGGTGCTGCGCCAGGTCAGCCACGACTTCGACCGCATGCAGTACAACACCGTGGTGTCGGGCTGCATGAAGCTGCTGAATGCGCTCGAGGGCTTCAAGCCGGACAGCAGCGACGGCGACACCGCCGTGCTGTGCGAAGGCATGTCGGTCCTGCTGCGCGCGCTGTACCCGGCCTGCCCGCACATCACCCATGCGCTGTGGGCCGATCTGGGCTTTGCTCAGGCGGTGGGCGACCTGCTGGACGCGCCCTGGCCGGCGGTGGACGACGCAGCGCTGGTGCAGGACCAGATCAGCCTGGTGCTGCAGATCAGCGGCAAGACACGCGGCGCCATCAGCGTGCCGGCCGCCGCCGACAAGGCCGCCATCGAGGCTGCCGCGCTGGCGTCGCCCGAGTTCGCCAAGTTCAGCGACGGCCAGCCCGCGAAGAAGGTGATCGTGGTGCCGGGCCGGCTGGTCAACGTGGTGGTCTGACCCGCCGCATGGTGCACACGCCGTCACGTCGCAGGCTGCTTGCCGCCCTGGGCGGCGCCACGCTGCTCGGCGGCTGCGGCTTTGCGTTGCGCCAGACACCGCCGCTGCCGTTCCGCCGCATCGCGTTGACCGGCTTTGCCGAGCGCTCGCCGCTGGGCGATGCGCTGCGCCAGCGCCTGGCCGATGCCGCCCAGGTGGTCGACACGCCCGGCCAGGCCGAGGTGGTGCTGCAGGCGATCACCGACAAGCGTGAGCGCAGCGTGGTGGCGTCCACCGCCGCCGGCCAGGTGCGTGAACTGCAGCTGCGCGTGCGCTTCGAGTTCGGCCTGGTCTCGCCCGGTGGCCGCAACCTGATCCCGCCGACCGAACTGCTGCTGACCCGCGACATGAGCTACAGCGAGAGCTTCGCCCTGGCCAAGGCCCAGGAAGAAGCCGAATTGCTGACGGCCATGCAGGACGACATCGTGCAGCAGGTGCTGCGCCGCCTGGCGCGGGTGCAACTGGCCAGCCTGGCGGCGCCAGCCACCCCCGCGCCCACCCCCCGCCCCTGACCGGAGCCGCCCCCATGCAAGTGCGCGCCGAGCAACTGCCCCAGCATCTGGCCCGCGGCCTGCAGCCGGTCTACACCATCCACGGCGACGAGCCGCTGCTGGCGCAGGAGGCGGGCGACGCCATCCGCTTGGCCGCGCGCGCTGCGGGTTATGTGGAACGCAAGGTGTTCACCGTCAGCGGCCAGCACTTCGACTGGTCGGGCCTGCTGGGCGCCGCACAGGCGATGAGCCTGTTCGCCGAGCGGCAGCTGATCGAGATCCGCATCCCCAGCGGCAAGCCGGGCAAGGACGGCAGCGAGGCGCTGCAGCGCTATTGCAGCCACCTGTCCGACGACGTGCTGACCATCGTGCACCTGCCCAAACTCGACCGGCAGCAGATGCAGGGCGCCTGGTTCGGCGCGCTGTCGCAGGCCGGCCCCACCATCGAGGTGCTGCCGGTCGACCGCCGCCAGCTGCCCATCTGGATCGCCCAGCGCCTGGCAGCCCAGGGCCAGCGCGTGGCCGAGGGCGAGCCCGGCCAGCAGACCCTGGCCTTCTTTGCCGACCGGGTGGAAGGCAACTTGCTGGCCGCCCACCAGGAATTGCAGAAACTGGCCTTGCTGTACCCGGTGGGCCCGCTGGCCTTCGAGCAGGTGGAAGCCGCGGTGCTGAACGTGGCCCGCTACGACGTGAGCAAGCTGTGCGATGCGGTACTGGCCGGCCAGACCGCCCGCGTGCTGCGCATGCTGGACGGCCTGCGCGCCGAGGGCGAGGCCGCGGTGCTGGTGCACTGGCATGTGGCCGACACCATCGCCGGGCTGAAGCGGGTGAAGGACGCGCTGGGCCAGGGCAAGCCGCTGCCGGTGGCCTTCAATGAAGGGCGGGTGTGGGGCGTCAAGCAGCGGCTGTATGAACGGGTGCTGCCGCTGCTGGCCGAGCACCAGCTGGCCCACCTGGTGGAGGCTGCCAGCATCTGCGACGGCGTGGTCAAGGGCCTGAAGCACCCGCTGTGGCCGCTGGACGCCTGGGATGCGCTGCGCCAGCTGGTGCTGCTGCTGGTGCAGGCGGTGGCCAGCCCGCCCGCGCCGCGCGGCAAGGCGCCGATGCTGCGCGCCGCGCCGCGGCTGGTGCTGCAGGCTTGATCTAGTAGCCGGCGTCGCGCCGCACCAGGTGGGCCAGCGCCGCGCCATCGGCCAAGGCGCCGATGTTGGCTGCCACCACGGCGGCGGCGCTGCGCTCGTCGGTCAGTGCGGCCACGTGTGGCAGCAGCGTCACCTGCGGATGGGCCCAGAACGGGTGGTCGGCGGCCAACGGCTCGGCGTGGAACACGTCCAGCACCGCGTGGCCGATCTGCCCGCTGGCCAGCGCGGCCAGCAGGTCGGCGTCGACCAGGTGGGCGCCTCGCGCCAGGTTCACCAGCGCCGCGCCGCGTGGCAGGCGGGCCAGCAGTGCGGCATTCAGCAAGCCGCGGGTGTCGGCAGTCAGCGGCAGCAGGTTGACCAGCACCTGGGCGCCAGCCAGTGCCGCCTGCAGGCCGGTGGCGCCGGTGTGCACCTGCACGCCCGGGGGCGGGGCGGCCCCGTCACCGCGGCGCCAGGCGGCCACCGGGTAGCCCTGCTGCAGCAGGCGCTGCGCCACCGCACGGCCCATCTGGCCCAGGCCCAGCACCAGCACCGGCAGCTCGTCGGCACGGCGTTGCGGGTGCTGCTGCCACAGGCCTGCCTGCTGCTGGCGGGCATAGCCGAAGAAGCCACGGTGCAGCGACAGGGTCGCCCACAGCGCGGTCTCGGCCATGGCCGCATTCATCGCCGGGTCGACCATGCGGGCGATGGGCACGCCAGCGGGCAGGGTGGCGTCGGCCAGCAATCGGTCGACGCCGGCCCACAGGCTCTGGATCAGCTGCAGCTGCGGCAGGCCCTGCAGCTGGCCGGGAGGCGGGTTGGCCACGATGGCGGCGTGGATCTGGTTGTCGGCCACCTCGCCACGCGTCAGGCACAGGCGGTGGCCGGGCAGCGCTTGGCGCAGGGCGGCGGCCCAGGCGTCGCGCTCGGCCGTGTCGAAACTGCCGGACAGCAGCAGGTTCATGTGGCCCCCGTGCTGGTGGTGGCCAGATCGTCCAGCAGGCCCTGCAGCGCGCACGCAATGGTGGCCTGCCGCACGGCAGCCCGGTCGCCCGGGAACTGCTGCGCCACGGCCCGCGCGGTGATGCGGCCGTCGGCCGCACGCTGCGCCCAGGCCAGCCACACCAGGCCCACCGGCTTGGTGGCGGTGCCGCCGCCCGGGCCGGCCACGCCGGTGACCGCCACCGCCCGCTGCGCGCGCGACTGCCGCAGCGCACCGTCGGCCATGGCCAGGGCGACCGGCTCGCTGACGGCGCCATGCGCGTCGATCAGCGCCGCCGGCACGCCCAGCAGCTCGGTCTTGGCGGCATTGCTGTAGCTGACAAAGCCACGCTCGAACCAGTCGCTGGAGCCGGCCAGGTCGGTGCAGGCGCCGGCGATCAGGCCGCCGGTGCAGCTCTCGGCGGTGGCCATCATCTGGCCGCGCTGGCGCAGGGCGTCGGCCAGGGTGGCGACCAGGGCATCAATCAGCGTGTCCATGCAGTCCTTCCAGCAGTCAGCGTCAGGCTGTCAGGCGCAGCCACAGGGCGATCACCAGCAGCGTGCACAGCGCGGCCACCAGGTCGTCGAACAGGATGCCCCAGCCCTGGCGCCAGCCGATGGCCTGGCCGGGGCGCAGCTTGTAGGCCCGGTCGGCCCAGCCCACCGGGCCGGGCTTGGCGGCGTCGAAGAAGCGGAACAGGCCGAAGGCCACCGCCTGCCCCACCAGGCCGGTGGGCATCACCAGCCACAGGATCAGCCAGAAGGCCACGACCTCGTCCCAGACGATGGCGCCGGGGTCGGCCGTGCCCAGGTGCTGGGCGGTGCGGGTGCAGGCCCACCAGCCCAGCGGCAGGCTGGCGGCAATCACCCAGCCCCATTGCGCGCTGGTCAGCCACCGGTCGGCCACCACGAAGGCGGCCCAGGCCCACAGCGTGCCCACCGTGCCCGGCGCCCAGCGCGACAGACCGCTGCCGAAGCCCAGCGCCACCCAGTGCGCCAGGTGGCCCCGCATGAAGCGGGCGGTGGGGCGGCGCGGGGCCACGGCGGTGGTGGTGCTCATGCGCCCGCCGCGAAGTGGTCGAAGCCTTGCAGCTGCAGTGCCACCGGCGCGCCATCGGCATCCAGCAGGTGCAGCCCGGCGTCGGCGGTGACCATGCCGATGCAGCGCACGCCGACGCCGGCCGCCGCCGCCGCCGCCTGCACCCCTGCCGTGGCCGCCGGCGGGGCGGTGAACAGCAGCTCGTAATCGTCGCCGCCTGCCAGCGCGCAGTGCCATTGCTGCTGGCGCGGCTGGCGCGCCAGCGCCGGGCCGATGGGCAGCGCATCCAGCTGGATGGCTGCGCCCACGCCCGAGCGCCGCAGCACATGGCCCAGGTCACCCACCAGGCCGTCGCTCAGGTCGATGGCCGCGCTGGCCAGGCCGCGCAGCCGCAGGCCCAGGGCCACGCGGGGCTGCGGTTGCTCCATCGCCGTGCGCACAGCGGCGAAGTCGGCCGCGTCCAGGCTGACGTTGCCGCGGAACGCCTCGAGCGCCAGCCGCGCGTCGCCCAGGCCGCTGTGCAGCGGGTGGCTGACCCACAGCGCATCGCCGGCCCGGGCCCCGTCGCGCCGCAGTGCCTGGCCCGGCGGCACCTCGCCGAAAACGGTGATGCAGATGTTGAGCGGCCCGGCCGTGGTGTCGCCGCCCACCAGGCCGATGCCATGGGCGTCGGCCAGGTCGAACAGGCCCTGCGCCAGGCCGGCCAGGAAGGTCTCGTCTGCCCGGGGCAGCGCCAGCGCCAGGGTGAAGGCCACCGGCTTGGCGCCGCAGGCGGCCAGGTCGCTGAGGTTCACCGCCAGCGCCTTGTGGCCCAGCCGCTCAGGCCGCACCGTCGACAGGAAGTGCCGGCCTTCGACCAGCATGTCGCTGGAGATCGCCCACTGCATGCCGGCGGTGGGCTGCACCAGCGCGCAGTCGTCGCCCACGCCCAGCACCGCTTGCGGCGTGGGGCGTGTGAAGTACTTCTGGATCAGGTCGAACTCGCCCAGGGCCATGGGCCGGGATTGTGGCCGAGCCGGCGTGGGCCGGCGCCTCCGGGGCGCTTCATGGTGCGCCGTCGCGCAGCAGGTTGGCCAGTTCGACCGCCGAGCGCACGTTCATCTTCTCGAACATGCGGGCGCGGTGCACTTCCACGGTGCGCACGCTGATGTCCAGCTCGTCGGCGATCAGCTTGTTGGCCAGGCCGGCGACCACCCGGTCCATCACCTCGCGCTCGCGCTCGGTGAGGTCGGCCAGCACCCGCTGCAGCGCCTGCCGGCCACGGCGGCGGCCGATGGCCTGGGCGCTGAGGTCCAGCGCCTGCACCACCCGGTCGACCAGGGCGTTGTCGGAGAACGGCTTCTCGACGAAGTCGAACGCACCGCGCTTGACGGCCGCCACCGCGGTGGGCACGTCGCCGTGGCCGGTGAGGAAGATCACCGGCAGCGCCTCGGTCAGGCCCCGTTCGACCAGCCGGTCGAACAGCACCAGGCCGCTGGTGCCCGGCATGCGCACGTCCAGCAGCAGGCACGATGGCGCGTCGGGCCAGCCGCCCGCGGTGTCGCGCGTGGCCAGGAAAGCCTCGAACGCCTCGGCATGGCCGAAGCCTTCGGACAGCAGGCGGCGCGAGCGCAGCAGCCAGGCCAGCGCATCACGCACCACGGTCTCGTCGTCGACGAGGTAGACGACGGGAATGCCCAATGGCTGGACAGCGTGGGTGGACATGGGCGGAGTATCCGGCAGCCGGCGCGGGGGGGTGCAGCGGTGCAAGCCCGGGGCTGGCGCGCCGCGTCAGCCCGCCGGCGGCCGGGTCGCCAGCAGCGGCAGGGTGAAGCGGAATTCGGTGCCACCGGCCGCGCCGGTGGCGTCGCCGGCGCGTGGCGGCAGGTTGTCGAAGTCCATCGCGCCGCCATGCTGCTCCACCACGGTGCGGCACAGCGACAGGCCCAGACCCATGCCCTCGGGCTTGGTGGTGAAGAACGGCGTGAACAGCCGCTGCGCCACCGCGGCGGGGATGCCGGGGCCGGCGTCGATCACCGAGAACACCACCCAGCGGCCCGGCGCATCGGCCGGGCCGGGCGCCAGCCGCACCCGCAGCGTCAGCACCCGGTCGGCCAGCGGCGTGTCGGCCTCCATCGCCTGGATGCCGTTGCGTGCCAGGTTCAGCAGCACCTGCTCGACCATGGTGCGGTCCACCTTGACCCGCGGCACTGGCTGGGCGATGTCGATGGCGACCCGCGCGCCGCTTTTGCGGGCCTGCAGCCGCACCAGCGGCATCACCGACTCGATCAACAGGTCGGCAGCGATGACCTCATGCGCCTGGTGGCGGCGGCGCACGAAATCATGCACGCTCTTGATCACCCGGCCGGCGCGCTCGGCCTGCTCGGCGATGCGCTCCAGCCCATGGCGCAGCGACGGCAGCAGGTCGGGGTCGGGCACGGGGTTTGGGTCGTTCAGGTCGGCACCGGGCAGGGCCGGCGCAGCCATCAGGTTCAGCGAGCCGGTGGCGTAGCTGGCAATCGCCGACAGCGGCTGGTTCAGCTCATGGCTGAGCAGCGACGCCATCTCGCCCACGCTGGCCAGGCGGGCGGTGGCCTGCAGCCGTTCCTGCTGCTGGCGCGACAGCTCTTCCACCTGGCGCTGGGCCGACAGGTCGAGCACCGCGCTCATCCAGCCGGTCTGCTTGCCGGTGCCGGTGACCAGCGGCGCCTCGTAGATCATCACCGGGAAGCGCTCGCCGTCCTTGCGCATGAAGACCGTCTCGTAGCCCTCGTGCGGCTGCTCGTCGTCGCCGGGCGTGGCCTGGCGCTCGGCCTGGCGGCGCTGGTAGTCGGGCACGCGCTCCGGCGGCCAGTACGGCGGCAGCGTGGCGCGCTGCAGTTCGTCGGCGCTGAAGCCCACCATGCGGCAGAACGCCGGGTTGACGTAGACGATGCGGCCCTGCCGGTCGCGCGCGCGCAGGCCGGTCAGCAGCGAGTCCTCCATCGCCTTGCGAAAGCCCAGCGATTCGGCCAGCGCCTCCTCGGCCTGGGCCCGGCGGCGGCCGTCTCGCACCAGCAGCAGCACCACCGCGAACAGCGCGATCGACAGCCCCAGCACCAGCGCGATGGCCAGGTTGGGGATCAGGCTGGGCGCACGCTCGGCGGCGTCGACCCGCAACTGCAGCGGCGAGCCCGGCAGGTCGACCACCCGCTCGGCCAGATAGACGCCCGCGCCGCGGATGGCGCCGCTGCGGGCCAGCCGGGTGCCGTCGCCCTCGATGAACGACAGTTCGTGGCTGCGGCCGGTCTCGGCGCCGCGCACCTCGTCCAGCCACTGCGACAGCAGCAGCGTGGCCACGGTGAAGCCGACCAGCTCGCCCGCCTGCTGCACCGGCACGCACACGTCCACCACCTCGGACCCCATGCCGCCGGGCATCGGCACGAACTGGCTGCGCGAGAACGCCGGCGCGGCCACCCGGCGGGCGATGCCGCAGGCCACTTCGGCCTCCAGGCCCATCTCGGCGCGCGGCATGCGCTGGAACAGCGGCGCGCGGAACGGCGAATCGGTCGCCTCCAGGATGCTCAGCCGCGCATCACGCCGCTCGATGCGGCCGATCTCGCGCTGGCTGCGCAGCAGGGCCTCGGCATGGTGCTGCCAGGCGCCGGCGTCGCCAGCGCGGGTCTGCAGGCCCTGCAGGCCCTGCAGCACCAGCTGCGCGCGGCGGCGGATCTCGCCCTGCGCCGCGGTGGCCAGGTCGTCGGTGCGCTCCTGCGCGCGGGCCTGCTCGTAGCGCAGCGTCAGCACCACCAGCAGCGACTGCGCCACCAGCAGCAACACGACCAGCGCCACCCACAGCAGCAGCCGCGGGGAACGCGGGCTGGCCGAGGGTGGCGCTGCGGGGCTGCTGGCAGGCGGGGCGGCGGTCATCGAGACCGGCAGTATTCCCCGCCCCATGCCGGCCCGGACTACGCAGTTCTGCGCATGGCCGGGCGGTGCGGGGTCAAGTGCTTGCCCGCCAGCATGCGGGCAGAGCCTTCGCCAGCCGTGGATCGCCTGCCGGCGACCCGCGCGCAGGCTCAGCAGCTGGCTTGCGACACGCGCATGGCAGCGTGGGGGCCGTCACCGTAGACCTCGCTGTTGATGGCCTTCAGTTCACCGCTCTGGATGGCCTGCAGCGTGCGGGCCTGCACTTCGGCGCGCAGGGCCGGGCTGCGCACCGGCTCCATGTAGCCGGCCGACCAGGCCTTGGTCAGGCCCGACTGGCGGGCAGCGACCAGCTCGGCGCTGACGTCGGCGCGGCTCTTGGTGCTCTGCACGCTCTGCAGCCAGCTGTCGGGCGTGGCTTCCTGGGCCAGGGCCGAGCCGGCGGCGGCAGCGGTCAGGGCGATGGCGGCGATCAGGGATTGGATGGCGTTCATGGTGGTGTCCTTCAAGTGGGTTGGCAAGGTGGAGGGTTTCAGGTCGGTCGGTGTGGCTAGGCAGTGCTGTCACGGCGCCGACCACGGAATGAACTGTGACCACCGCAACCGACGCGCACCGAACAGCCACATGACAAAAACGTCATCCACCGCCGGGCCCGGCGGTGGCACCATGCGCCCCCATGCGACTGCTGGTGATCGAAGACGAGGTCAAGCTGGCCCAGTACCTGCACAAGGGCCTGGGCGAAAACGGCCATGTGGTCGACGTGGCCCACGACGGCATCGAAGGCCGGCGCCTGGCCACCGGCGGCGACTACGACCTGGTGCTGCTGGACGTGATGCTGCCCGGCGTGGACGGCTTCGGCGTGCTGCAGGCGATCCGCGCGGAGAAGCGCGGCCTGCCGGTGCTGATGCTCACTGCCCGCGACCGGGTCGAGGACCGGGTGCGCGGCCTGGAGCAGGGTGCCGACGACTATCTCGTCAAGCCCTTTGCCTTCAGCGAGCTGCTGGCCCGCGTGGGCGCGCTGCTGCGGCGCGGTCAGCAGGCCGGCGCCGCACCCGCCACCGAGCTGCACCTGGCCGACCTGCGGCTGGACCTGCTGAGCCGCCGCGCCGAGCGCGGCAGCGAGCGGCTGGACCTCACCGCCAAGGAATTCAAGCTGCTGGCGCTGCTGCTGCGCCGGCGCGGGCAGATCCTGTCGCGCACCACGCTGGCCGAGCAGGTGTGGGACATGAACTTCGACTCCGACACCAACATCGTCGAAGTGGCGGTGCGGCGCCTGCGCGCCAAGCTCGACGATCCCTTTGCCCACAAGCTGCTGCACACCGTGCGCGGCATGGGCTATGTGCTGGAAGACCGCGCGCCATGACCACCTGCCCCACGGCGCTGTGCAGCCACTCGATCGCCGGCCGGCTGTCGAAGAAGCTGGCCATCTTCACCGCCATCGTCATCGGGCTGGTGTCGACCGCCAGCTGGTTCTCGGTGTCGATGATGGTCAAGGAGCGCAACGCGCAGGACCTGGGCGTGCGCTGCGACCTGCTGGCCGACATCCTGAGCCTGGAAGCCCGCAGCGGCGGCGAGCGCGCGGTGCTGCAGCGTCTGCTGAACGACGCGCCCATGCGCGCACAGACCCGGCTGGAGGTGTGGCGTGCCGACGGCAGTCCGCTGTACGCCGATCCGCTGCCGGCGGTTCTGCAGACATCGTCGCACCTGCGCGGCCATGACTTCAGCATCGACGCGCCCGGCCTGCCCGGCGGCACGCTGAAGGCGCGCTACGCGGTCGACTTCACCCGCAGCGCCGAGATGGGCACGCGCTGGGCCGTCATCCTCAGCCTGGTGACGCTGTCGGCCGGCGTGGTGGTGGCACTCGGCGCCGGCTGGTTCGTGCGCCGCAGCCTGAAGCCGCTGAACCTGCTGGCTGCGCAGACCCGCGCCATCTCGCCCCAGTTGCTGCACCAGCGCCTGGCGCTGACCGACCCAGCCGAGGAGCTGTCGCCCTGGATCGACCAGTTCAACGCGCTGATGGTGCGGCTGCAGCAGGCCTATGGCCAGCTGGAGGCCTTCAATGCCGATGTGGCGCACGAATTGCGCACGCCGCTGGCCACGTTGATCGGCGAGACCGAGGTGGCGCTGTCGCGCGAGCGCAGCCCCGCCGCGCTGCGCGAGACGCTGCAGTCCAACCTGGAGGAGATGCAGCGCCTGTCGGCCCTGGTCAATGACATGCTGTTCCTGTCGCAGGCCGACCGGGGCGTGACGGCGCGCCGCGGCGCGCCGGTCAGCCTGGCCGGGCTGGCGGCCCAGGTCAGCGAGTTCCATGAAGCCACGCTGGAAGATGCCGGCCTGGCCCTGCGCATCGAGGGCGACGCCACCCTGCCGGTGGACGAGCCGCTGGTCAAGCGCGCGCTGTCCAATCTGCTGGGCAACGCCACCCGGTTCGCCACGCCCGGATCCACGGTGGTGATCGCCATCGCCCCGGCGCCCGAAACACAGCAGGTGCAGGTGGTGGTGCAGAACCTCGGCACGGCCATCGCTGCCGACCACCTGCCGCGGCTGTTCGACCGCTTCTTCCGGGTCGACAGCGCGCGCAGTTGCGACGACGCCCAGCACCACGGCCTGGGCCTGGCGATCGTGGCGGCCATTGCCCGCATGCATGCCGGCCGCACCCTGGCCGAGAGCGCCAGCGGCACCACCCGCGTGGGTTTCACCCTGGCCGGTTGAGTCGCCCCGCCGCGCCTGCCGCGCGGGGATACGCAGTTTCGCGCATGGACAGCATCGTCGCGGGCGCGACACTCCTGGATTCCGTTCTCCCGCTGACAGGACCACCCCACCATGCCCAATCAGGAAGAAAAGCGCGCTGAACTGCGCCGCGCCGCGCTGGAGTACCACGAGTTTCCGACCCCGGGCAAGGTGGCCATCGCCGCCACCAAGCAGATGGTCAACCAGCGTGACCTGGCGCTGGCCTATTCGCCCGGCGTGGCCGCAGCCTGCGAGGAGATCGTCGACGATCCGGCCAACGCCTGGCGCTACACCTCGCGCGGCAATTTGGTGGCGGTGGTGTCCAACGGCACGGCGGTGCTGGGGCTGGGCAACATCGGCCCGCTGGCGTCCAAGCCGGTGATGGAAGGCAAGGGCGTGCTGTTCAAGAAGTTCGCCGGCATCGACGTGTTCGACCTGGAGATCGCCGAGAACGACGTCGACAAACTCGTCGACATCATCGCCGCGCTCGAGCCCACCTTCGGCGGCATCAACCTCGAGGACATCAAGGCGCCGGATTGCTTCTACGTCGAGCGCAAGCTGCGCGAGCGCATGAAGATCCCCGTCTTCCATGACGACCAGCATGGCACGGCCATCGTGGTGGGCGCGGCGCTGATGAACGGCCTGAAGGTGGTGGGCAAGAAGATCGACGAGATCAAGCTGGTCACGTCGGGCGCGGGCGCGGCCGCGCTGGCCTGCCTGAGCCTGCTGGTCAAGTTGGGCCTGCCGAAGAAGAACATCTTCGTCACCGACCTGGCCGGCGTGGTCTACCAGGGCCGCGTGGAGCTGATGGACCCCGACAAGGCCGAGTTTGCGCAGGACACGCCACACCGCACCCTGGCCCAGGTGATGGCCGGGGCCGATGTGTTCCTGGGCCTGTCGGCCGGCGGTGTGCTCAAGGCGCCGATGGTGGCCAGCATGGGCGAGCGGCCGCTGATCTTCGCGCTGGCCAACCCCAACCCGGAAATCATGCCCGAGGAGGTGGCCGCCGTGCGCAGCGACGCCGTCATGGCCACCGGGCGTACCGACTACCCGAACCAGGTCAACAATGTCCTGTGCTTCCCGTACATCTTCCGCGGTGCGCTCGATTCGGGCGCGACCACCATCAACGACGAGATGGAGATTGCGGCAGTGCATGCCATCGCCGACCTGGCCCAGGCCGAGCAGAACGACGTGGTGGCCGCCGCCTATGCCGGCACCACGCTGGTGTTCGGGCCCGAGTACCTGATCCCCAAGCCGTTCGACCCGCGGCTGATGATGAAGATCGCGCCCGCCGTGGCGCGGGCGGCCGCTGCCTCGGGCGTGGCCGCGCGGCCGGTCACCGACTTCGCCGCCTACGAGGAAAAGCTGCAGAGCTTCGTCTATGCCTCGGGCAACGCGATGAAGCCGATCTTCAGCCAGGCCAAGCGGGCCAAGCGCCGCAATGTGGCCTTTGCCGAGGGCGAAGACCGGCGCGTGCTGCGCGCAGTGCAGGTGGTGGTCGACGAAGGCCTGGCCCGGCCCTGGCTGGTGGGGCGTGCCAGCGTCATCAACGCGCGCATCGAGAAGCTGGGCCTGCGCCTGCAGGCCGGGCGTGACTACGAGATCGTCAACATCGACGACGATCCGCGCTACCGCGACTACTGGCAGACTTACCACCGGCTGACCGAGCGCAAAGGCGTCACCGAGCAGTTCGCCAAGATCGAGATGCGCCGCCGGCTGACGCTGATCGCCGCCATGCTGCTGCACAAGGGCGAGGTCGACGGCATGATCTGCGGCACCTGGGGCAGCACCCAGCAGCACCTGGCCCACATCGACCAGATCATCGGCCGCCGCGCCGGCGTCAACACCTACGCTTGCATGAACGGGCTGATCCTGCCCGGGCGCCAGGTGTTCCTGGTCGATACCCATGTCAACTACGACCCCACGGCCGAGCAGCTGTGCGAGATCACCATCCTGGCAGCAGAGGAAATGCTGCGCTTCGGCGTGAGCCCGAAGGCCGCGTTGCTGTCGCACAGCAGCTTCGGCAGCAGCAACCAGCCGTCGGCGGTGAAGATGCGCGAGACGTTGGCCCTGCTCCAGCAGCGCGCGCCCTGGCTGGAGGTGGACGGCGAAATGCATGGCGACGCCGCGCTGGACGCCGAGCACCGTGCCGAACTGATGCCGCGCAGCACCCTGCACGGCGAGGCCAACCTGCTGGTGTTGCCGAACATCGACGCCGCCAACATCAGCTACAACCTGCTGAAGACGGCGGCCGGCGGTGGCATCGCCATCGGCCCGGTCCTGCTGGGCGCAGGGCGACCGGCGCACATCCTGACGCCGTCGGCCACGGTGCGGCGCATCGTCAACATGACCGCCCTGACGGTGGCCGATGCCAACGCCGCCCGCTGATCAGACGCGCCCGTCGCCGGCCAGAATGGCCGCCGCCCGGCAGGTCTGCACCAAGTGTGTGCAGGCTGCATCTGGCTGTCTGCAAGACCCCTTCAGGTGGATGTCAAGCCCTTGACAAGATCGTAAGTGCCTGATTTATAGAATGTTTCTGGATTGTGAGCGCCCACTCAACGGCCCTGACGACTGCCCAAATTTGAGGCAGTGGCTTGAGTTTTCGGGGGCGTTCCGGTAGCATCGGGCACTCAGATTTCAGGGTCAACCCGTGGAACCCGTTTGTGAGGCTGGCCGGTCACCGATGAAGCATCCCCTGCGCCGCTGGGGGGTCAGGTCGTCGGCGATGTGGGGGTCGGTGGTGGGGCTGACGGCAGCCTTGCTGGTGGGTGCGCCCGTGCAAGCCAGGGGTCCGATGGACAACCTGGGCACGGTGGCTCTCGCCGCATTGCCGCCCGAAGGACGCACGACCCACCGCCTGATCCTTGCCGGCGGGCCGTTTCCGTACCGCAAGGACGGCACGGTCTTCGGCAACCGCGAGCGGTTGTTGCCGCGGGCCGAGCGGGGGTTCTACCGGGAGTACACCGTGCCGACGCCGGGGTCACCAGACCGCGGCGCCCGGCGCATCGTGTGCGGAGGCGACCGTCCCACGGCACCTGAAGCCTGTTTTTACACCGCCGATCACTACGCCAGCTTCAAGCTGATTGCGCAGTGATCGGTTTTCGATCCGGACCCGACCATTCTTAGAGCCAGGAGGAACGCGACCATGCTGCTGCAGACCGTCCGTCCCAATATCGTGCAGGCCATCCGCGCCTACCGTGTCGAAGACCTGATGGCCGCCGCCGAAGGCGCCGGCCAGCATTTTCTCTATGCCAACCTCACCGAGGCGCAGTCCAAGCAGGACGTTCTCGACAAGATTGCCGAGTCGTTCCTGTTCCCGGCGCACTTCGGCAAGAACCTCGACGCCCTGTTCGACTGCATGACCGACCTGGTGCACCGCGCAGGTAGTCAGCCCGGCTTCGTGGTGGTGCTGGAGCAACTGCCCGACAACGCCCGTTTCGACCGGGAAGCGCGCGAGCAGTTGCTCGACGTGTTCCGCGACGCCGCCGATTTCTGGAGCGAGCGGCGCATTCCGTTCCGCTGCTTCTATTCGTTCGCCGTGGCCCGCGCCAATGAGTCCAGCGCCTGGGAGCGTGTGAACGAGGCCGTCCAGGAGCCCGCCAAGCCCGCGCCCAAGGCCCCGCCCAAGAACGGCGCCAACCCCAACTTCGGCATGAACATGCCGATGATGAGCAGCGCCTTCGACACCGCCATGTGGCTGAACGCCGCGTAACAGGTTAGACCCCGAAGCGCCTGCGGCGCTCGCCTCGAAGGGGGCGGCCCCGGCGGCCCGGCGAAACCGGTTCCGCGGCGCCCACTTGGTTTGATCGGCGGCCTGCGGGCCGCTTTTTTCATGGCGGCGTGCTGACCGCCTGCGCCAGGGCCACGTACTCGGCCACCGGCACTTCCTCGGCGCGGCGCTGGGTGTCGAAGCTGCCGGCAAAGCCCTGCTCGTCCAGCCAGCGGCCCAGGGTGTGGCGCAGCAGCTTGCGGCGTTGCGAAAAGGCCACCGTCACCAGGGTAGACAGCCGTGCTTCGTCCAACTGCGGCGGTGTGGCCAGCGGCAGCATGCGCACGATGGCTGAATCCACCCGCGGCGGCGGATCGAAAGCCTCGGGCGGCACGTCGAACAGCGCGTCGATGCGGTAGCGCCACTGCAGCATCACCGTCAGGCGGCCGAAGTCCTTGCAGCCTGGGCTGGCCGCCATGCGGTCGACCACCTCCTTCTGCAGCATGAAGTGCTGGTCGACCACCCGCGGCGCCACGGCCAGCAGGTGGAACAGGATCGGCGTGGAGATGTTGTAGGGCAGGTTGCCCACCACCCGCAGCGGGGCGCCGGCGGCGTCGGCCAGCGCCGCAAAGTCGACCCGCAGCACATCGGACTCGACCACCGTCACGCCCGGCCGCTGGCGCCAGCGGGCCGCCAGGTCGCGGTCGAGCTCGATCACGGTCAGCGCGCCGCAGCGTTCCAGCAGCGGCTGGGTCATGGCGCCCAGGCCGGGGCCGATCTCCACCAGAGGCTGGCCCGGGCGCGGCGCGATGGCGCGCACGATCTGGTCGATGATCACCGCGTCGACCAGGAAGTGCTGGCCGAAGCGCTTGCGCGCTGTATGACCGTGGGGGCTGCTCAAACCGGCGGCTCGCGCATCTCGACGTAGGCACGCAGGCGCAACTCCTTGGCCCAATCCTGGTAGGTGCTCTCGAACTTCGATTCGCGCAACTGGCTGCGGGTCTGTTCGCGCACTTCCTTCGGGTCGAGCGTGGTGCTGCGGCGTTCGACGACCTGGATCAGGTGGACGCCGAAGCGCGAGACCACCGGCGGCGAGATGCCGCCCAGCGGCAGGCGGTTCATCGCCTCCTCGAATTCAGGCACGAAGTTGCCCGACGAGGCCCAGCCCAGGTCGCCGCCTGCGGCGGCGCTGCCGTCTTCCGAGATCTCACGCGCCACATCGTCGAACTTGCGCTCGCCGCGCTCGATCTGCGTGCGCAGGGTTTCCAGCCGGCGGCCCACCTGGCCCGCTTGCGCGGCGTCGGCGGCGCGCACCAGGATGTGCCGGGCGCGCGTCTGTGTCACCTTGAAGGGGTCGTCGGCCTGGCGGTCCAGCACCTTCAGGATGTGGAAGCCAGCCGCGCTGCGCACCGGCTGCGGTGTCACCTGGCCCACCGCCAGCGCGGTGGTGGCGGCGACGAACAGGTCGGGCAGCCGGTCGGCCGGCCGCATGCCGAGCTCGCCACCGGCTTCGCGGTTGGCGTCTTCGCTGAGCGCGCGCGCGACGGTGGTGAAGTCTTCACCGGCCCGCAAGCGCGCCAGGGCCTGGTCTGCACGCGCCTGGCGCTGCGCCACCACGTCGGGCGCGGCGCCTTCGGGCACGGTCACCAGGATCTGCGCCAAGTTCAGCTGCGCGCCCCCGGCGGCCTGGGCCTGGCGCTCTTGCAGGGCGCGGTCGATGTCGGCATCGGTGACGCGGATGCGCTGGTTCACCTCACGCTCGCGCACCCGCTCGACCAGGATCTGATCACGCAGGTTGGCGCGGAACCGGGGCAGGTCCATGCCGTCGGCGCGCATCCGGTCGCGCAGCTGCGCCGCACTGATCTGGTTCTGCGCAGCGATGTTGCCGATGGCGCGGTCGATGTCGCCGTCGTCCACCTTCTGGCCGGTCTCGCGGGCATGGGTGATCTGCACGCGCTCGTCGATCAACGCGTCCAGCACCTGCTGGCGCAGGGTGTCGTCGTCGGGCAGGCGCGTGTTGTCGCGGCGCGCGTCGGACTTGATGCGGTCCAAACGCTGTTGCAGCTCGACGGAGGTGACCAGCTCGGTGTTGACCACCGCCACGATGAAGTCACCGCTGCGGCTGGGTGCCCGGCCACCGGATGTCTGCGCCTGCGCGCTGGTGCACGCCAAGGCCGTGGCCAGCACGGCCGCCAGGGCCCGGGAAACCGTGCGCCGGCCGGGAAATGTGGGGGTATGGGTCATGGCTCGGGATTGGAGAACGGAGTGCTTCGCGGCTCGCGCAGCAGCCGGTAACCGGGAACATTGTCCTTCAAGGCCTGCAACGGGTTGGAACCCAGGCGCGACAGGCCGACCAGCTCCAGCTGCAGCAGCAGTCGGGTGGTGGCCTCGGCACGGCCGGTGGACAGGCGTTCGGAGACGATGCGGGCGATCCAGCAGCCGGTGTCGTACTCGGCACCGACGAGTGAATCGGTCATGCGGCTGTCGCGCACGCTGTAGTTCAGCCGGCCCACGGCGTACAGCGTGCCGCCGCAGCCGCCGGCCGCACCCACGGGCGCGGCCTTGCCGCGCCACAGCGGCCACTGCCAGCCCACTTCCACCTGCTCGGACAGGCCGCGCGCCAGGCGGTAGCCCGCCGACAGCGTGCGGAACGGCCCGGGCTGGAAGCGCACGCCGATGATCGAGCGCACCACGCGCCGGTCGTCGGGGTTGTACTGCAGTGCGGCGTCGAGCTTCCAGGGGTTGAAGACCGAGCTGCTGCCTTCGACCAGCACGTCGGAAAAGCGCTGGCTCAGCACCGGGCCGGTCAGCACGACGCGCTGGTCGCGCAGGCGGATGCGCTGGGCCAGGCCCAGGCGCAGGGTCTCGGCGCCGGTGGTGGTGTCGACCAGGCGGGTGGTGACACCGGTGGTGACCTGGTGCGCGTCGCTGACCCGGTCGATGCCCGAGAAGGCGCTCTCGGCATAGATCGACACGGCGTTGAAGTCGCGCTCGGCGGCGTCGAAGTTGGGCAGCCCGGTCTGGTCCCGGAAGGGGGTGTTGACGTACAGCAGCCGCGGCTCCAGCGTCTGGCGCTGGGGCCGGCCGAACCAGGTGGTCTCGCGCTCCAACACCATGCCGGCGTCCAGGCTGGTGGTGGGGATCAGGCGGCTCTTGCGCTGGCGGTCCTGCCCCGGCGCGTCAAAGCTGTAGCTGGCTGCATTCAGGCTCAAGCGCGGTGTCAGCCAGGCGCCTGGCCAGGTGAATGGCCGGCTCAGCTGGCCCAGCGCATGCCAGCGCCAGCCCGCTGGCGCCGAGGGGTCGGCCGTGCCGGTGGTGCGGGTGAAGTGGTTGACCTCGGTCTCCAGTGAGGCCCGCAGCCCGGCCGGCAGCACCGGCGCCAGCCGCAGGCCCAGCTGCGGGCTGCGCTGGTAGGGCGCCACGATCAGGTCGGTGCCGGTGCCGGTCTGCAGCACTTGCCAGTGCTGCACCCGGGCATAGGCCTGCAGCGGGCCCAGCGCGGTGGCCAGGTCGCGCTGCAGTTGCACATCCTGCCCCAGCAGCCGGGGCGACGTGCCAGGCACGATCTGCGGGAAGTCCTTCCAGTAGCTGTCGTCCGACACCCGCAGTAGCTTGGCGCTGTAACGGGTGGACCGGCCGAGCCAGCCTTCGTTGTCGACCTCCCAGCCAAAGCGGTTGCTGCTGACCGTGCGGTCGTCGGGCAGCAGGTGCAGGCGCAGGCGGCCGTGGTGGCGCGGCTCCAGGTAGCGGAACTCGCTGTCCAGCGCCAAGCCGCGGCGGGTCAGCACCGTGGGCGTGAAGGTGGCGTCTCGGTTGGGCGCGATGTTCCAGTAGTACGGCACCCCCAGTTCGAAGCCGCTGCGGCTGTCCAGGCCGACGGTGGGCGGCAGCCAGCCGCTCTTGCGGTCGTCGGTCAACGGAAAGCTCAGCACCGGCAGGCCGAGGATGGGCACGCCCAGGAACTGCAGCACCGCGCCTTCGGCCACGCCTTCGTTGGCTTCGAAGTCGAGCTTGACCCGGTCGGTGCGCAGCAGCCAGTCGGGCTCGCCACCGCCGCCGCGGGGGCAGCTGGTGTAGACGGCGTTGTAGGCGCGCGACCGTTCGCTGTCGAGGAAGTCGATGCGGTCTGCGCGGCCGCCGGCACCCAGGCGGTCGAACTCGAACTCGGGCTGCAGAAAGAAGCCCTCGAAGCGCTGCACCTGCAGCTGCAGCTCGGTGCCGCGGTAGCGCACGCCGTCGCGGCCGATGAACACCTTGCCCTTGGCCAGGGCGGTGTCGCTGGCGTTGTCGTAACGCAGCCTGTCGGCCTGGATCAGCACGCCGGCCCGGCGGAATTCCACCGCGCCTTCGGCCACGGCGTCCAGGTCGGGCCGCACCTTCACGTCGTCGGCCTGCAGGATCATCGGCCGCTGGCGGGCCGCGTCATTGCTGGCCGGGGGGGTGAGCGCGGTGCTGGGCTGCAGCGGTGCGGGCTCGGCGGCCCAGGCCACACCGTGGCACAGCAGCGCCGCTGCCAGCGGGATCAGCGCGCGGCGGCAGGCGGGGCGGTGGGCGGCTGGAAGGTCGGCGCGGGCAGGGTGCACAAACGGGGTGGATTTGCAGGATGGCCAGACAGCTGGCGCCACCGGAGCACCGGCACCTGGCCACGCGACAGGCAAGGCGGCAGGCGGGCGGTTCGTAGAATCGACGGATTATGTCGTCTGCCCCGTCTGAAGTCGCACCCTCCCAGCCCGCCGATGGCCCGGCCGTGGCCTGGCCCGATGCCCAGCGCGAGGCGGCCTTCTGGCACTGGTTCACCCCGCTGGCGGCCAGCCAGGGCCTGCGCGCCGACACGCTGGCACCAGCGTCGGCCGACGCGAGCTTCCGCCGCTACCTGCGGGTGCAGGCGGCCGACGGCAGCACCCGCATCGTGATGGATGCGCCGCCGCCGCAGGAAGACGTGCGGCCGTTCATCGACATCGCCGGGCGCATCACTGCCGCCGGCCTGCATGCGCCGGCGGTGCTGGCCGCCGATGTGGCGCAGGGTTTCGTGCTGCTGACCGACCTGGGCCAGCAGCTGTACCTGCCGGCACTGCAGGCCGCCGCCGCGCCGGAGGCCGACCGCCTGATGCGCGAGGCGGTGTCCGCCCTGGTGCACTGGCAGCGCCGCATGGACGGCAGTGGCCTGCCGGCCTACGACGACGCCCTGCTGCGGCGTGAGCTTGCCCTGTTCCCCGACTGGTGCGTGCAGCGCGAGCACGGCATCACCTGGGGCGACAAGCAGCAGGCCACCTGGGACCGGCTGTGCGACACCCTGGTGGCCAGCGCGCTGGCCCAGCCCACGGTGGTGGTGCACCGCGACTGGATGCCGCGCAACCTGATGGTGGCCAGCGAACGCCGGGCCGCCCCAAGTTCGCAGCGCCCCCTCGGGGGGCAGGCCGAGCCCAGCTCGGCCATGGGGGCAACAATTTCCAATCCGGGCATCCTGGACTTCCAGGATGCGGTGGTCGGGCCGGTCACCTATGACGTTGCATCGTTGCTGCGCGACGCCTTCCACAGCTGGGACGAGGCGCAGGAGATCGACTGGGCCGCGCGCTGGTGGCAGCAGGCGCGCGAGGCCGGCGTGCTGGGCGATCACGCCATGGCCAGCGACTTCGGCGAGTGCTGGCGCGCGCTGGAATGGATGGGCCTGCAGCGCCACCTGAAGGTGCTGGGCATCTTCTGCCGCCTGAAGCACCGCGACGGCAAGCCGGCCTACGCGGCCGACCTGCCGCGCTTCTTTGCGTATGCCACCCGGGTGGCGTTGCGCTACCGCGAGCTCAAGCCGCTGATCGGCCTGATCGAGCCGATGACCGGCGCGCTGACGAGCACCGCGTTCTCAATGCGCTGACGGCGATGGCGGCGACGGCATCGCACTGGGCGATGCTGGTGCGGCTGCCGGCCAGGGCCGTGTCTCGCAGCCGGCGGCGATCAGCCAGGGGTCCTTGTCCTCGCCGCCGAACAGCTCGATCAGGAAATCCAGGAACACCCGGGTGCGCGCCGGCAGGTGCTTGCGGCTCGGCATGGCTGCCCAGATGGAGATGGAGAACAGCCGCCAGGCCGGCAGCACCCGCTCCAGCGCGTGTTCCAGCAGCGCGTCTTCCAGCACGAACGACGGCAGGCCGGCGATGCCCAGACCGTGCAGGGCGCCGGCATAGGTGGTGTCGATGTGGGTGGACGACAGCACGGCCCGGCTGGGCACCAGGGTGACCGACTCGGTCGGTGCGTCGTCGGGCCCGCCGCCGCCGGCCAGAAAGGTGATGCCGCGCTGCAGATCACTGAGCGGCGGCAGCAGGGTGTCGTGGTCGACCAGGTCGTTGGGGTGGTTGGGGCGGCCGCGGGCGTCCAGGTACTCGGGTGACGCGCACAACACCACCTCGGTGCGGGCCAGCCGGCGGGCGATGAAGTCGCCCTCCAGCGGCCGGCGTGACGCCACGATGGTCAGGTCGAAGCTGTCGTCCATCGTCTCCACCGGGCCGGGGGAATGCAGCTCCACCGTCACCTGCGGGTACATGCGGCGGAATTCGCCCAGGTGCTTGACCACCTGGTGCACCGCCAGCGCCGGTGGCAGCAGCACCCGCAGGTGGCCGCGGGGCTCGCCCACCGCGTTGGCCACCCGCACCGAGGCCTCATCCACATCGGCCAGGATCTGGCGCACCCGCTGCAGGTAGTCGTCACCGGCCTCGGTGAAGCTCAGGCGCCGGGTGGTGCGGTTCATCAGCCGCGCGCCCAGGTGTTCCTCCAGCTCGGCAATCACCCGGGTGACCACGGCCGGCGCCATGTCGAGTGCGCGCGCCGCACCGGCAAAGCTGCCCGCGTCGGCCACCTTGGCCAGCACCTGCATTGCGCGAAATTGATCCATGGCTAGATTCTAGATTACAAAGATGTAATCTATTCAAAATCGACATTGATTGAATTGATTGTTGACTGAAATGGAATGAACCATTGCGGGTCTGCTGGTTTTTCCCGAGAGGGTTCATCCCTAAAGTTCAGTCCATCGATGAGCCGAACGCCACACAGCGACTCACCGAGACCGGACCTGCCACCGCTGCCAAAGGCACCGACGCACCGGCCTTCGTTCAACGCAACCACTGGAAATCATCATGAACCAAACCCGCCAACGCTTCACCATCGCCGCCATGGCTGCTGCCTCGCTGTTCAGCGCCGGCGCCGCCTTCGCCCAGGAAGCCACCTCCGACGCCTGGATGCAGACCGCCGGCACCAAGAGCCGCGCCGACGTCAGCGCCGAACTGGTGGCAGCCCGCCAGAGCGGCCTGACCAAGGCCTGGTCGGCCGGCTACATGGAACCGCTGCGCAGCCATGCGCTGCGCGCCACGGTGCAGGCCAGCACGCTGCAGGCCGTGCAGAGCGGTGAGCTCGCCGCCATCAATGCCGAGGTCTACAGCTTCACGCCGCGCGCCATTCAAGCCCTGGCCGCCAAGTAAGCCGGCCGCCACCGCCCCGCAACCCGAACCCAACACCTGGACACCACCATGAACATCACCAAGACCCTGATCGCCGCCTCGGCCATCGCCCTGCTGAGCGCCGGCGCCTTTGCCCAGGAAGCCACGCCCGACACCTGGACTGCCGTGTCGTCCAGCCAGACCCGCGCTGCCGTGGCAGCCGACCTGGTTGCCGCCCGCCAGGCCGGGCTGGTGCAGGTCTCGTCCGAGGGCTACATTGAGCCGGCGCCTGTCAGCACGGTGCAGCGCGCCACGGTGCGCCAGTTGACGCTGCAGGCCATCCGCAGCGGCGAGATCAAGGCCATCAACGCCGAAGTGGCCGGCCTGGCGCCCGCCGTCGCCGCAGTGCTGGGGACCGCCGGCTGACGCCTTGCCGCGTGCAGAGAAACGGGCCCCGCGGGGCCCGTTTGTCATGGGGCATCCGCCCGATCAGGGATGGGCGGCAATCACCTGCGCCACTGCCGCGGTGAGCTTCTGCGCGTAAGGCACATGCAGGAACTCATTTGGCCCGTGGGCATTGCTCTTCGGTCCCAGCACACCGCAGACCATCATCTGTGCCGCCGGGAAGCCCTGCTGCAGCATGCTCATCAGCGGGATGGTGCCACCCTGGCCGATGTAGGCCACCGGCGCACCGAACTGCGCCTGGGATGCGGTGTCCAGCGCGCTTTCCAGCCAGGGGGCCAGGCTGGGGGCATTCCAGCCGTTGGCGCCCAGCGCACCGGCCCGGCCGTCGGGGTGGAAGGTGACGCGAGCGTTGTAGGGTGCGTTGTCTTCCAGCAGCGCCTTGAGCTTGATCGACGCCTCGTGCCCGTCCACCAGCGGGGGCAGCCGCAGGCTGAGCTTGAACGACGTGTGGGGCCGCAGCACATTGCCGGCGCTCTGCATGTCGGGGAAGCCGTCGACCCCGGTCACCGACAGCGTGGGCCGCCAATGGCGGTTCAGCAGCGCCTCGGCTGGGTCGGTGGTGGTGGGCAGGGTGGCGGTTCCGTCAGCGCCGCAGGCCCAGGGGAAGGTCTTCCAGGCCTGGTCGCCCAGGATCTTCGCAGCGTCGTGCACCTGGGCGACGCGGTCGGCCGGGATCGGGCAGTGGAAAAACGCGGGCAGCAGGCGGCCGGTGGACGAATCTTCCAACCGGTCGAGCACGTTGCGCAGGATGCGGAAGCTGCTGGGCACCACGCCCGAGCTGTCGCCCGAATGCACGCCCTCGGTGAGGATCTCCACCTTCAGCACGCCCGAGACCATGCCGCGCAGGCTGGTGGTCAGCCACAGTTGGTCGTAGTTGCCGGCGCCTGAATCCAGGCACACCACCAGGCTGACATTGCCCAGCCGCGGGCGCAGCACGTCCAGGTAGGCCGGCAGGTCGTGCGACCCGCTCTCTTCACAGGTCTCGATCAGGCCGACGATGCGCGGGTGCGGCAGGTTCTGGGCCTTCAGGGCTTCGACCGCGGTGATGGTGGCGTAGACGGCATAACCGTCGTCGGCGCCACCGCGGCCATAGAGCAGGCCGTCCACGTACTTGGGCGTCCACGGGCCCAGGTCGTTGCGCCAGCCGGTGAACTCAGGCTGCTTGTCGAGGTGGCCGTAGGCCACCACGGTGTCGGCGCCCGCGGCATTGGCGCCGGGCCTGGTGCCGGCGATCTCGAAAAAGATGACTGGCGTGCGGCCGGGGATGCGCACCACCTCCAGCGTCAGGCCCGGCACCTTGCGGCCT
>JBBAPL010000028.1:35965-47482 GCA_040400895.1 Aquabacterium sp. | reverse complement strand
CCCTTCATGCCGCCCATGCGCTTCATCATCTTCATCAGGCCGCCGCCCTTCATCTTCTTCATCATCCCCTGCATCTGCTCGAACTGGTTCAGCAGGCGGTTGACTTCCTGGACGTGCACGCCGGCGCCGGCGGCCACGCGGCGCTTGCGGCTGGCTTTCAGCAATTCGGGCTTGCGGCGCTCCAGCGGCGTCATCGACAGGATGATGCCTTCCATGCGCTTCACATCGCGCTCGGCCTTGTCCATGTCGACGTTGCCGGCCTTGGCGGTCAGCTGACTGGGCAGCTTGTCCATCAGCCCCGACAGGCCACCCATCTTCTTCATCTGGCTCAGCTGCGACAGGAAATCGGTCAGGTCGAAGTTGTCGCCCGACTTCATCTTGTCGGCCAGTTTCTGCGCCGCGCCCAGGTCGACGTTCTGCTGCACCTGCTCGACCAGGGCGACGATGTCGCCCATGCCCAGCACCCGGCCGGCGTGGCGCTCGGCGTCGAACACCTCCAGGCCGTCGATCTTCTCGGACACGCCGGCAAACTTGATCGGTGCGCCGGTGATCTGGCGCACGCTCAGCGCGGCGCCGCCGCGGCTGTCGCCGTCCAGCTTGGTCAGCACGATGCCGGTCAGCGGCAGCGCCTCCTTGAAGGCCTTGGCGGTGTTGATGGCATCCTGGCCCTGCATCGCGTCGACGACGAACAGCGTTTCGATGGGCTTGAGCGTGGCGTGCAGGTCGGTGATCTCGGCCATCAGCGCGGCGTCGATCGCCAGCCGGCCGGCGGTGTCGACCAGCAACACGTCGAAGTAGTGCCGGCGGGCATGGTCGATGGCGGCCAGCGCGATGTCGTGCGGCTTCTGGTCGGGCGTGGACGGGAACCACTCTGCGCCGGCCTGGCGTGTCACCGTCTTCAACTGTTCGATGGCGGCGGGGCGGTAGACGTCGGCGCTGACGGTCAGCACCTTCTTCTTGCGCTTCTCGATCAGGTGCTTGGCCAGCTTGGCGGTGGTGGTGGTCTTGCCGGCGCCCTGCAGGCCGGCCATCAGGATGACGGCGGGCGGCTGGGTGGCCAGGTTGAGGTCGCTGACGCCCTCGCCCATGGTGGCGGCCAGCTCCTTGTGCACCACGCCCACCAGCGCCTGGCCGGGGTTGAGTGAGCCCACCACCTCGGTGCCCAGCGCCTTCTCCTTGACCCGGGCGATGAAGTCGCGCACCACCGGCAGCGCCACGTCGGCCTCCAGCAGGGCCATGCGCACCTCGCGCAGCATGTCGGCGACGTTGCTGTCGGTGATGCGGGCCTGGCCGCGCATCGTCTTGACGAGGCGCGACAGTCGGTCGGAGAGGTTGGAGGCCATGGGCATGGCGGGCACGCCATGAGGGGGTGGCCGCGAAAGTACACTGTCTGCAATGATTCTACCGACCGCCCCCGTCACGTCCCTGGGCACGGCGCCCCTGGTGCTGGCACTGACGGCGGTGCTGGCCTACACGGTGGCGGCCTGGCCGTCGCGCAGCCCCTCGCGTTTGCCGGCGCCGGCCCTGGTGGCGGGGTGGCTGCTGCATGCCGCGCTGCTGGCGCTGGACATCGGCGGCTGGGGCCGCGGCGAGCCGGGCGCCCGTCTGGGCTTCGGGCCGGTGCTGTCGCTCACCGTCTGGCTGGTGCTGGCGGTGCATGAGATCGAAAGCCGCTTTGTGCCGCTGCCCGGCGTGCGCCGGGTGCTGGCCATCAGCGGCGCCCTGGTGGTGATGGTGGCCTGGGCCTTTCCGGGCGAGGTGCGCGCCGCGATGAGTGTCTGGGCCCCGGTGCACTGGCTGCTGGGCGTGGGGTCGTATGCCCTGTTTGGTGCGGCCGTGTTGCATGCCTGGATGCTGGACTCGGCCGAGCGGCAGTTGCGCCTGCGCAAGCCGGGCAGCAGCGCCTTCGGCCTCGCGCCCCAGGGCGCCACACCCGGCCCCTTGGGCATGCCGCTGATGCGGCTGGAGCGTCTGACCTTCCGGTTCGTCGAGGCGGGTTTCGTGGTGCTGACCCTGGCCTTGGTGCTGGGTTTGGCCACCGCGCCGCAGTGGCGCTGGGACCACAAGACGGTGTTCTCGCTGCTGGGATGGACGGTTTTTGCGGCATTGCTGCTGGGCCGTCAGGCGCGCGGCTGGCGTGGCCGGCGCGCCACCCGCTGGTTGTATGCCGGTGCGGTGCTGCTGCTGCTGGCGTATGTGGGGTCGCGCTTCGTGTTCGAGGTGCTGGTCGGCCGCGGCGTGGCCTGATCGGCCGGAGGCCTGGATGTTGAAGATCCTGTTGGTACTGCTGGTGGTGGGCATCGGGGTGTGGAGCCTGGTCTCGCGCCTGCGCGGGCCGGGTCGCAGCGATGCCAAGGCCGCGACCGACCAGAAGCCTCCCGGTGCCGGGCCAGTCACGGTCGTGGCGTGCGCCCACTGCGGCCTGCACTTGCCTTCAGCCGATGCTGTTCCCGACGGGTCGCGCCTGTACTGCAGCGACGCCCACCGCCGGCTGGGGCCGGTGCAAGCGCCGCCGGGATGAGCTTCCCGGGCAACCGCCGGCGGGCCGACCGGCGCAAGGCCGACCGCCGCAAGCCGCCGGTCTCCATGTCCGAGGACGGCTGGTTCAGCGCCTGGGGCGACCCCGGCAACAGCGGTCTGGTGTCGCGCGGCGCGGATTCATCGCTGCTGGAAGCCGACCCCGAGGTCCACAGCGACAGCCACTTCATCGCCCGCGAGGCCAAGCGTTTGGTCTCCACCGAAGGCGCCGCGCTGCCCCGCATCCTGCGCACCTACGTGGCGGCACGGGCCGGGCTGTCTCTGGCGCTGGTGCTGGCGCCGTTCCTGGCCTCGCTGGGCGGCGGCAAGCCTCCGGTGCTGGTGATCCTGGTTTGCTTGGCCTATGCCAGCCAGGCCATGTCGCTGTGGTTGCTGCAGGGCAACCACGAGGACCCGACGCCGGCTGACCACCTGCTGCCGCGCCAGTGGCTGTGGACCATCGGTGTCGACTTGGTGGCGTTCTCTGCGCTGCGGGTGCTGGAGCCCCAGGCACTGCTGAACTACACCGCCCTGCTGGTGCTGCCGGTGCTGATGTCTGGTGTGCTGACCCGCCGCCTGGTGGCGCTGGCCACCGCAGCGGCACTGTCGCTGGTGCTGATGCTGGCGGTCTGGCCGCAGGTGATGGATGGCGGCGATGTGCTGCTGCTGCTGTCACAGGCGGGCTTGGCGGGCGCGGGCCTGTTCCTGATCGCGCTGTTGGCCAGCGAACTGTCGCAGCGCCTGGCGCGTGAGGAGCGCTCGGCCCGCAGCAGCCTGGAGATGGCCCGCCAGCAGACGCTGCTGAACCGCCTGGTGATCGAGGAGATGGCCGATGGCGTGCTGGTCGTCGACCGGCGCGGCCGGGTGCGTGCCATCAACCCCGCGGCGCGCCAGTTGCTGGGCCCGGCCGGCGCGATGATGACCGTGCCCAGCCCGCTGGCCGACGAGCCCGGCCTGCGGCCGCTGAACCAGGCGCTGGACCAGGCTTATGCCGAAGGCAGCTGGCCCACGGCCGCGCGGGAGATCGCGCTGACCCTGGCCGACGGCGAGCGCTGCACGTTGCAGGTGCGTGCCCGCTTCACCCGGCGCAGCGGCATCGGCGCAGACGGCACCCCGCCCGAGGACATCTGCGTGCTCTTTCTCGAGGACATGCGGGCCGTGCAAGGCCGTGCCCGCAACGACAAGCTGGCCGCGATGGGCCGGGTGTCGGCCGGCATCGCCCATGAGATCCGCAACCCGCTGGCAGCCATCGCGCAAGCCAACGCGCTGCTGCTGGAGGACGAACTGCCGCCTCAGCAGCAGCGCTTGTCACGCATCGTGGCCGACAACGTCGAGCGGCTCAAGCGCATCGTCGACGATGTGCTGGCGGTGGCGCCCGGCGCCGCTGCGCCGGCCGTGGTGATCGATGCCACCACCGAGGTGGCCCTGGTCTGCGAAGAGTGGCGCCGCGCCGCGTTGCCCGAGGCACAGCCCGATGTGCGCCTGGTGGTCGAGCTGCCAGCCACGCCCCTGCTGGTGCGCTTTGACCCCGAGCACCTGCGCCGGGTGCTGGTCAATCTGCTGGACAACGCCAGCCGGCATGGCAGCGGTGCCCCCGGTGCCATCCTCCTGCGCTTGCAGGCAGGCCCGACCACCGCCGCGGTGACGGTGTCGGTGGCCAGCGACGGCGTGCCCATCCCGCCGGATGTGGAGCGCCACCTGTTCGAGCCGTTCTTCTCCACCCGCAGCCGCGGCACCGGGCTGGGCTTGTATATTTGCCGGGAGCTGTGCGAGCGCCATGGCGCCAGCATCGACTTCAGCCTGGCGCCACCTGGCGCCCAACGCCGCAACCTGTTCAACGTGGTGATGCGCGAGACAGACACAGGCACTGCATCCGGCATCCCGGCCAGCCCTTCCAACGCACCTCGCAACTGATGAGCGCCAACTACAGCCTGCTGGTGGTCGACGACGAGCCCGACCTGCGCACGCTCTACGAACTGAGCCTGCTGCGCGAGGGCTATGACGTGGACAGCGCGGGGTCGGTCGAGGAAGCCTGGGCCAGGCTGGGTGAGCGGGGTTACAGCGCGGTCATCACCGACATGCGCCTGCCTGACGGCAACGGCATCGACCTGCTGCGCCGGCTGGACGCCGCGGGCCGGCCCGAGAAGACCATTGTGATCACCGCCTATGGGTCGGCCGAGAATGCGGTGGAGGCACTGAAGGCCGGCGCCTTCGACTATCTGACCAAGCCAGTGGACCTGCGGCAGTTCCGCACGGTGGTGGCGTCGGCGCTGGGCCGGCCGCTGCCCGCCGCGCCGGACGCCCTGGTGCGCCAGCCTGGCGCTGCGGCGCGTGCGTCTGGCGGCCGCGGACCCGCCGCCCTACAGCAGCCCGATGCGCCCCCAGCGACTCCGGCGCTGCACCCTGCGCTGCAGCGTTTGGCGGGCACTTCTGGCGCCATGCAGCAGGTGCGCTCGCTGATCGAGCGGGTGGCGCGCGGCATGGCCCCGGTGATGGTGCAGGGCGAATCGGGCACCGGCAAGGAACTGGTGGCCCGCGCCCTGCATGACGTCAGCCCGCGGGCCGCGCAGCCCTTCATCGCGGTGAACTGCGGCGCCATTCCTGAGCAGTTGCTGGAGGCCGAGTTCTTCGGCTACCGCAAGGGGGCCTTCACCGGTGCGGTGGAAGATCGCCAGGGCTTCTTCCAAGCGGCGCAGGGGGGCACTTTGTTCCTCGACGAGATCGGCGACCTGCCGCTGGCCATGCAGAGCAAGTTGCTGCGGGCGATCCAGGAGCGTTCGGTGCGCCAGTTGGGCACCACGGCCGAACTGCCGGTGAACGTGCGCATCGTCAGCGCCACCCACAAGGACCTGGCCGCCGAGGTCCAGGAAGGCCGCTTCCGCCAGGACCTGTATTACCGGCTCAATGTGATCCAGTTGCGCATGCCACCGCTGCGCGAGCGCATCGGCGACCTGCCGGTGATCTGCAACGTGGTGCTGGCCCGCATTGCCCGCGATGCCGGCGTGGCGCCACCGCCTCGCCTGACGCCCGACGCCATGGCGATGCTGGCGCAGCATGGCTTTCCGGGCAACGTGCGCGAGCTGGAAAACCTGCTGCACCGTGCCGTCACCCTGTCGAGCGACGAGTTGATCACGGCGTCCGATCTGGGCCTGGGTGTCGACATCGGTTCCGACAGCGAGTGGCAGAGCCTGGATGGGCAGGCCACGGCCGAGGTTGCGGCCGTGCCCGCACCGGCACCGCCCGGAGCGCCCGCGCTGCCCACCGACCTGGTCGCCCATCTGGATGCGGTGGAGCGCGACATCATCGTGCGCGCGCTGGAGCGCTACCGCTTCAACCGCACGGCGGCAGGCAGCAGCCTAGGCCTGTCGCTGCGGCAAATGCGCTACCGCATGGCGCGCCTGGGCATCCAGGTGGCTGACCACGGGCCTGAGTGACGGTGGCCGGCAGCAGCAGGCCGCGGTGGCGGCACGGCTGGTGGACCGGTGCGCAGGTCCTGCGCTCGCCCAACCACGGCCCGCGCCCCATCGGTGCGGTCGTCGACCTGGTGCTGCTGCATTCGATCAGCCTGCCGCCGGGTGTGTTCGGCGGCGATCAGATCGCCCAACTGTTCACCAACCGGCTCGACTGGTCAGCCCATCCGTACTTCGAGACCATCCGTGGCTTGCAGGTGTCGGCGCACTTTCTGGTGCGCCGTGATGGCCGGGTGTTGCAGTTCGTGTCCACCGATCGGCGGGCCTGGCATGCCGGGGCGTCGTCGTGGCGAGGGCGGTCCAACTGCAACGACTACAGCATCGGCATCGAGCTGGAAGGCCTGGAGGGCGGTCCGTTCGAGACCGCGCAGTACGGCGCCTTGGTGTCATTGCTGCAGGCCCTGGCCCGGCGCCATCGCCTGCAGGCGGTGACCGGCCATGAGCATGTGGCACCCGGGCGCAAGCAAGACCCTGGGCCGGGGTTCGACTGGCAGGCGCTGCAATCATGGCCGGGCTACCCGTTCGGCTTGGCTCTGGGCCATTGACGCGCGAGCAGCGCGTCCACAGCCTGTCCACAGCGCATCCACAGGTTGGCGGGTTGGAACGCTACCGGTAGTGCTTGAAGGCGCTGGAAGCGCTAGATATAGTGGCCAAAGGTGCTATTCTTCAGGCCTCGATCCGACGTGCTGCTGTGCTGTGCAGCTTGTCTTCCCCCCGTCTCCAACACCTTCTGAAGTCACGCGACCATGCCGCGCACGCCCAAGCGTCCGGCAGGGCGCCGGGGTTGTTGGGCGCCAGGGCGACGCTCCTTGAACCGACCACGGGGCGGCTGCATCGCCGCCCGCCACACAAAGGGACCTCCATGCAGACCAATGTCGCCACCCCCGCCACCGCCATGATTCAGCCCCGCCTGCCGCAGCAGTCGGTTGCAGGCAGTTCGGCCTATGCCGGCTACCAGATCATCCGGCGCAATGGCTCGGTGGTGTCGTTCGAGCCGAACAAGATCGCCGTGGCGCTGATGAAAGCCTTCCTCGCGGTGCACGGCACCCAGGGTGCGGCATCGGCCAGCGTGCGCGAGACGGTCGACGCACTGACCGAGAGTGTGGTGCGCGCGCTCCTGCGCAGCCGCCCGGGCGGCGGCACCTTCCACATCGAGGATGTTCAAGACCAGGTGGAGTTGGGCCTGATGCGCGGCAGCCACCATGAAGTGGCACGTGCCTATGTGCTGTACCGCGAGCGCCGCACGCAGGAGCGCGCCCGCCAGGGCCAGGCCGCCGCCCCGCAGGAGCCGGTGCTCCATGTGCTGGACCGTGGTCAGCGTGTGCCGCTGGACCTGGCTGCCCTGGCGGCCTTGATCGCATCGGCCTGTGAAGGACTGGGCGCCGACGTGCCGCCCGACCCCATCTTCCAGGAGACCCGCCGCAACCTGTACGACGGCGTGCCCATCGATGAAGTGCACAAGGCCAGCATCCTGGCCGCCCGCACCCTGATCGAGAAGGACCCTGCCTACACCCGGGCCACCGCCCGCCTGCTGCTGCACACCATCCGCAAGGAGATCCTGGGCGAAGAGGTCACCCAGGCGCAGATGGCCGAGCGTTATGCCGAGTACTTCCCGCAGTTCATCAAGAAGGGCGTGCAAGCCGAACTGCTCGACCCCAAGCTGCAGCAGTTCGATCTGGCCCGCCTGGGTGCGGCGCTGAAGGCAGAGCGCGACTTCCAGTTCGACTACCTGGGCCTGCAGACCCTGTTCGACCGCTACTTCCTGCACATCGACGAGCAGCGCATCGAGATGCCGCAGGCCTTCTTCATGCGGGTGGCCATGGGCCTGTCGCTCAACGAGATCGACCGCGAAGCGAGGGCCATCGAGTTCTACAACGTGCTGTCGACCTTCGACTTCATGAGCAGCACGCCCACGCTGTTCAACGCCGGCTCGCTGCGCAGCCAGCTCTCCAGCTGCTACCTGACCACGGTGGCCGACGACCTGGATGGCATCTATGAGGCGCTGAAGGAAAACGCGCTGCTGAGCAAGTTTGCCGGCGGCCTGGGCAATGACTGGACTCGCGTGCGCGCGCTGGGCAGCTACATCAAGGGTACCAACGGCAAGAGCCAGGGCGTGGTGCCGTTCCTGAAGGTGGTGAACGACACCGCAGTGGCCGTCAACCAGGGTGGCAAGCGCAAGGGCGCGGTGTGCGCCTACCTGGAGACCTGGCACCTGGACATCGAAGAGTTCCTGGAGTTGCGCAAGAACACCGGTGACGACCGCCGTCGCACCCACGACATGAACACCGCCAACTGGATCCCCGACCTGTTCATGCGCCGGGTGATCGAAGGTGGCCCCTGGACCCTGTTCAGCCCGAGCACCTGCCCTGACCTGCACGACAAGTTCGGCGCCGACTTCGAGCAGGCCTATGTCGCCTACGAAGACAAGGTCGACCGGGGCGAGATCAAGCTGCACAAGCGCATCGCCGCCAAGGACCTGTGGCGCAGGATGCTGACCATGTTGTTCGAGACCGGCCACCCCTGGGTGACCTTCAAGGACGCCTGCAATGTGCGGTCGCCGCAGCAGCATGTCGGCGTGGTGCATTCCAGCAACCTCTGCACCGAGATCACGCTCAACACCAGCGACACCGAGATCGCGGTGTGCAACCTGGGCTCCATCAACCTGGCCCAGCATCTGCTGGACGGCCAGATCGACCAGGCCAAGCTCAAGCGCACTGTGGCCACGGCCATGCGCATGCTCGACAACGTGATCGACATCAACTATTACGCGGTGAAGAAGGCGCGCGACAGCAACCTGCGCCACCGCCCGGTCGGACTGGGCATCATGGGCTTCCAGGATGCGCTGTACCAGCTGCGCGTGCCGTATGCCAGCCAGCAGGCGGTGGAGTTTGCCGACCGCAGCATGGAGGCCGTGTGCTACCACGCTTACTGGGCCAGCACCGAACTGGCCGAGGAGCGCGGCCGTTACAGCAGCTACCGCGGCAGCCTGTGGGACCGCGGCATCCTGCCGATCGACAGCCTTGACCTGCTCAGCGCAGCCCGCGGCGGCTATGTGGAGGTGGACCGCAGCGCCACGCTGGAATGGGACGCCCTGCGTGCGCGGATCGCCCAGCACGGCATGCGCAACAGCAACTGCGTGGCCATCGCGCCCACCGCCACCATCAGCAACATCATCGGCGTCGATGCGTCCATCGAGCCCTGCTTCGGCAACCTGTCGGTCAAGAGCAACCTGTCGGGCGAGTTCACTGTCGTCAATGAATATCTGGTGCGTGACCTCAAGCGCCTGGGTCTGTGGGACGACGTGATGGTCATGGACCTGAAGCACTTCGACGGCAGTCTGCGTCGCATCGACCGCGTGCCCGAGGACATCAAGGCGCTGTATGCCACCGCCTTCGAGGTGGATGCGCAATGGCTGGTGGAAGCCGCGTCCCGCCGCCAGAAGTGGATCGACCAGGCGCAGAGTCTGAACATCTACATGGCTGGCGCCTCGGGCAAGAAGCTCGACGACATCTACAAGCTGGCTTGGTTGCGTGGGCTGAAGACCACCTACTACCTGCGCACGATGGGCGCCACCGCAGCCGAGAAATCGACCGTGACGGCTGGTGCGATGAACGCCGTGTCCAGCGGTGCAGCCCCGGGCGGCGGCCTGTCTGCATTGGACGCGGCAGCCCTACAGGCCCAACCCGCAATCGACGCGACTCCGGCCAGCGACATCAAGTTCTGCTCGATCGACACCCCCGACTGCGAAGCCTGCCAGTAACGCTGTCGGCAGCCGCCCGCGCGGCTGCCGTTGCCAAGCCCTTCCACGCACGATGCACGGCCACAACAGCGTGGCTGTTCATCTGCCAAGAATTGCTTGGTGTTTGATCACAACACTCCGATAATTCAAACCATAGGAAGCACACACATGCTGGTCTGGGAAGACGACGTCAAGCTCCCCTCGACGACACCACTGAAGCCTTCAACGCCGCAAGCCGGAACCTCCGCGCGGCATGTGTCCCTGTCACCCGTCACGACCCCTTTGACGCAGTTGCAGCAGGTCGTTCCTGTTGTTGCTCTGGCGCCAGCCATCGTGGCTGCGGCAGCATCGAAGCTGCTTGCCGAACCCGTGGCACCAGTGGTCGCGGCGCGCCGTGTCAGTGCTGACGAAAAGCGCATCATCAACGGCCAGACGGACGTGAACCAGTTGGTGCCCTTCAAGTACAAGTGGGCCTGGGAGAAGTACCTCGCCACCTGCGCCAACCACTGGATGCCGCAAGAGGTGAACATGTCGCGCGACATCGCCACCTGGAAGGACCCCAACGGCCTGACCGAAGACGAGCGGCGCATCGTCAAGCGCAACCTGGGCTTCTTCGTCACGGCAGATTCGCTGGCCGCCAACAACATCGTGCTGGGCACCTACCGGCACATCACGGCGCCTGAGTGCCGTCAGTTCCTGTTGCGGCAGGCGTTTGAAGAGGCGATCCACACCCACGCCTACCAGTACATCGTCGAGAGCCTGGGGCTGGACGAATGCGAGATCTTCAACGCCTACAACGAGGTGCAGTCGATCCGCGACAAGGACCAGTTCCTGATCCCGTTCATCAACGTGATCATGGACCCGATGTTCAAGACCGGCACGCCGGAAGCCGACCAGACGCTGCTGCGCAGCCTGATCGTCTTCGCCTGCCTGATGGAAGGCATGTTCTTCTACGTCGGCTTCACGCAGATCCTGGCCATGGGCCGCCAGAACAAGATGACGGGCGCTGCCGAGCAGTACCAGTACATCCTGCGTGACGAGTCGATGCACTGCAACTTCGGCATCGACCTGATCAACCAGATCAAGCTCGAGAACCCGCAGCTGTGGACCGCCACCTTCAAGGCCGAGATCAAGGCACTGTTCCTGAAGGCGGTGGAACTGGAGTACCGCTACGCGGAAGACACCATGCCACGCGGCGTGCTGGGTCTGAACGCATCCATGTTCAAGGGTTACCTGCGCTACATCGCCAACCGGCGTGCCACGCAGATCGGCCTGGAGGCGCTTTTCCCGAACGAGGAGAACCCGTTCCCCTGGATGAGCGAAATGATCGATCTGAAGAAGGAACGCAATTTCTTTGAAACCCGCGTCATCGAATACCAAACCGGTGGTGCGCTGAGCTGGGACTGATCGGCCGGGCACGCAGGTGCCCGCTGTGCATCCCCGTTGCAGATCAAGATCCACGCGAACAGGATGGCCGCCGCTAGACGCGTACGACTGTTTCGCCACCCCGTTCACCAGAAGGGTCGCAGCGGCCTGAAGAGACCGCCAAGCCCCTTTTGATGAATTGCCCGACCGGCTAGACGGCGGGTGTGTTTTGTCACTTGATCAAGGAGATTCTCATGGCAACTGCGAAGAAGGCGGCCCCGGCCGCGAAGCCGGCGACCAAGAAGGCTGCACCGGCGAAGAAGGCGGCACCGGTGAAGAAGGCTGCTGCGCCTGCCAAGAAGGCTGCTGCACCTGCCAAGAAGGCTGCTGCACCTGCCAAGAAGGCTGCTGCACCTGCCAAGAAGG
>JBBAPL010000028.1:0-35865 GCA_040400895.1 Aquabacterium sp. | reverse complement strand
AGAAGGCTGCTGCACCTGCCAAGAAGGCTGCTGCACCTGCCAAGAAGGCTGCTGCGAAGAAGGCCGCAGCCAAGAAGGCACCCGCTTCACCGCCTGCGCCTGCGCCTGCGGCGCCTGCAGCGAAGACTGCACTCAGCCCTGCGGCTGCATGGCCCTTCCCGACAGGCAATAAGCCGTAATCGGCAAGCCTTCAATTCAAAGCCCGACCTAGGTCGGGCTTTGTTTTTCTTGGCTACGAAATCGCTCCAACTTTGTGGATTCCCTCTAAAGTCAGCAGCAGTTCTCGCTGAAATAATCGGTGCTGCTCAAGGGACGCCTTAGCCGCCCGAAGGTAGGCAACCGCGGCACTTTCGTCATGGCGCGCCAGCGCCAGTTGGCTTAGTCTGGAGTTGATGTAGGCTAAGTCATCCGGTTCGGTCACTAAGCCCAGTGATCCTTCGGCTTCCTTTGCGATAGACAATGCTTGCAGTTTTTCCCCGACACATGCTAGGCACCAAGCCTTATCGATGAAGATCAGCGGCTTTAGTCTAGCTGGTACTTGCTCAGTTGATATTGAGTCTAGGACCTTATATGCCTCGGCATACTTTCTGTCAACAGTTAGAACTAACCCTTCGAGCATCCGAGCCAAAAAATTTAAGCCATTGTGTCCGATAGCATAGTCATACGTTAAAGACGAAGCAGTTTCAAGACTGACACGTTTGGTTTCCTTTTCTGCATCACCTCCAAAAGTGTCTTCCAGCCTAACAGTTGAAGCTCTAATTGAAGCCATGTTGTGGAGTGTTGCGCTTACTGTCGCATCGTCGCCTTCCGCTGCAGCGTTAAGTCTGGCCTTCTCATACCACGGACGCGACTTTTCAAAGTCTCCGGCAATATGATAGGCAACGGCTAGGATGAGCGACGATCTTGCAATCGCTTGGTGATCTTCCGGGCGGGCAGTGAGAATCGACTCTTCGAGATGCCTGGCCATTTCACTATACTTGCAGGCTTCAAATTCTATGTGCGCCATCCAAGCAGCGCAGATCGGAAATGCAGAGTCATTACGTAGTGCTATTGCAAGTCCGTATGCGCGACGGATACGATCATATGCTTCAGGAACCCTTGCGTGAAAATAATGCAGCACACCTTCAGCCAACATTAGCCACGAAGCAACGTTGATGTGAAGGTCCTTGCCGAACTGACTTCTCACATTCTTGATTGCAATGAGGGCTTCGTCAGTTTTTCCGTGGGCGGCGAAGTGTGAGGCGGCGCGGCAAACCGTCTTAGCCCAGACCACGGGGTCCCTTGTGCTGCCAGCCTGAGCGTTGAGCGTGGTGAGTAATCTGGAGTCCATTTGCCTTAGCCTTTCAGCACTGACAGTGCGGCCCAATATCGTTCCGAGGTTTGCTGCACGACCCTGCTTGGGAGTTCAGGTGCTGGAAATTGTTTCTGCCAACTTGCACCGCCGACGCGAACCCCCTCCAACCAATCCCGCAAATACTGCTTGTCAAAGCTCGGCGGATTGGTGCCCTCCTGATAAGTCGACAATGGCCAGAAGCGCGACGAATCGGGGGTCAGGATCTCATCCATCAATGTCAGGGTGCCGTCGGCGTCCAGCCCGAACTCGAACTTGGTGTCGGCAATGATGATGCCGCGGGTCAGCGCAAAGTTGGCGGCCTCTCGGTACAACTGGACCGCGGTTGTGCGCACGCGCCCGGCCAAGTCGGCGCCAATCATTTCTGCCATGCGATCGAAGCGGATGTTCTCGTCATGCGCGCCCATCTCGGCCTTGGTGGCCGGGGTGAAGATGGGCTCGGGCAGGCGGCTGGCGTTCTGCAGGCCCGCAGGCAGTTTCACGCCGCACACCTCCCCGCTCTGCTGGTACTCCGTCCAGCCCGATCCCGCCAGGTAGCCGCGCACCACCGCTTCCACCGGCAGCGGCTTCAGGCGTTTCACCAGCATCGACCGGCCTGCCACCTGGTCCACTTCGTCCGGCGCCACCACACTCTCGGGCGCGTCGCCGGTCAGGTGGTTGGGCACCACATGGCGCAGCTTGTGAAACCAGAACAACGCCATCTGCGTCAGCAACTCGCCCTTGCCCGGGATGGGCTGGCCCATCACCACGTCGAAGGCCGAGATCCGGTCTGACGCCACCATCAGGATGCGGTCGTCGCCCACCGCATAGTTGTCGCGCACCTTGCCGCGGGCCAGCAACGGCAATGAATGCAGGCGGGTTTCGAAGACGGTGGGGCGGCTGCTCATGCGGGTTCCAGGGTCAGGATGGGGACGGGTCTATTGTGCCCAGCGGGGCCGTCGCCAGCCATGGCCCGCAGGCAGGTGCAGGCAGCAAAACGGCCCGGTGCGCTGAGCAGCCGGGCCGTGACGGGGGTGGAAGCAAACCACCGGTGCGCAGGCGCCGTGCCTGCGCTGAGCAAGACGCTCAGTTCACCAGTTGCGACAGCTCGCCATTGGCATAGCGCTGGGCCACCAGCGTCAGTGGCATCGCCTTGATCTTGCTGCCCTGGCCGGTGCAACCAAACTCCACATAGCGTTGCTGGCAGATTGTCTTGGCGGCCTCCCGCGCGGGCTTCAGCCATTCGCGGGCGTCGAACTTGTCGGGGTTCTCGGCCAGGAACTTGCGCACCGCGCCGGTCATCGCCAGGCGGATGTCGGTGTCGATGTTGATCTTGCGCACGCCATGCTTGATGGCTTCCTGGATCTCTTCCACCGGCACGCCGTAGGTCTCCTTCATCTTGCCGCCGTACTGGTTGATGATGGCCAGCAGCTCATGCGGCACCGACGACGAGCCGTGCATCACCAAGTGGGTGTTGGGGATGCGCTGGTGGATTTCCTTCACCCGGCTGATGGCCAGGATGTCGCCGGTGGGCTTGCGGCTGAACTTGTAGGCGCCGTGGCTAGTGCCGATGGCAATGGCCAGCGCGTCCAGCTGGGTGGCCTTGACGAACACGGCGGCTTCTTCCGGGTCGGTCAGCATCTGGCTGTGGTCCAGCTTGCCAACGGCACCGATGCCGTCTTCCTCGCCGGCATCACCGGTTTCCAGGTTGCCCAGGCAGCCCAGTTCGCCTTCCACAGTGACGCCCACCAGGTGGGCCATGTCGACCACCTTGCGTGTCACCTCGACGTTGTAGTCGAAGCTGGCAGGCGTCTTGCCGTCTTCGCGCAGGCTGCCGTCCATCATCACCGACCCGAAGCCCAGGTCGATGGCGCCCTGGCAGATGGACGGGCTCTGCGCGTGGTCCTGGTGCATCACCAACGGGATGTTGGGATAGGCCTCCACGGCCGCCTGGATCAAGTGCTTGATGAAGGCCTCGCCGGCGTACTTGCGCGCGCCGGCGCTGGCCTGCAGGATCACCGGCGCATCCACCTCGGCCGCGGCCATCATCACGGCCTGCACCTGTTCGAGGTTGTTGACGTTGAAGGCGGGGATGCCGTAGCCGTTTTCGGCGGCGTGGTCCAGCAGCTGGCGCATGGAAACGAGAGGCATGGTGGGATCCTGGTGGGGAGGTTGGAAAGGCCTGGCCGCAGGGCCTGAAACCCCGCTGTAACTCGCAATATTGTATCGACCCACCCTGGTCTGCTGGTGGTTCGCAGGACCGCTGCCGGGGGATGCAGCCACCGCCCGCGCCCGCGCTGCGCGACGGACGTCACGGCGAAACTGGCGCCCAATCCGGTCGCACATCGGCGTCTTGGGCTGGCCGATGAGCCGGAATACTGGCGTGGCGGCCGTTGTGTCGCGTTGGAGGATTCCCCGATGACCCGCCCTCAGCAGTTGAGCGAAGCCACCGCCTGGATCACCGAGGCCGCCATGCGCTGGCCCACGCCGCTGCGCCTGCAGGTGGCGCAACGCCTGAAGATCAGCCCCGCCGGCGCCGGCAGGCTGCTGCAGCGGCTGGTCGACCTGCAGTGGCTGCAGCGCAGCGGCACGCTGCGCCGGCCGGTGTTCACCCCCGGCGCCATGCGCCAGGTGGTGCGGCGCTACCCGCTGGCCGGCCTGCATGAAGACATGCCCTGGGTGCAGGACTTCCTGCCTTACTTCATGTTGCCCGACGCTGTGGCCCAGCTGGCGCAGCATGCCTTCACCGAGTTGTTGAACAACGCCATCGAGCACAGTGCCGGCACGCAGGTGACCGTGTCGATGCGCCAGACGCCGCAGCAGTTGCAACTGCTGGTCAGCGATGACGGCCGCGGCATCTTCGATGCCATCGGTGAGACCTACCAGATCACCGATCCGGCCCAGGCCATGCTGGAGCTGGCCAAGGGCAAGCTCAGCACCAAGCCGGACGGCCACAACGGCCGCGGCCTGTTCTTCACCGCGCGGCTGGCCGACATCATCGACCTGCATGCCAACGCCCAGGCGTTCCAGCAGCGCGACTGGCAGCGCGAGCAATGGCACCGCACCCGCCCGGCCTGCCGCCAGGGCACAGCGGTGTATGTGGCCTTCAGCCTGGATACCGACCGCCGGCTGGACGATGTGCTGCGCCGCTACAGCCTGGATGGCCGGGGCTACGGCTTCGAACGCACCGTGGTGCCGCTGCAACTGGTCACTGGCCCGCAATTGGCGCTGGCCTCACGCGCGCAGGCACGGCGGGTGGCCTTGCGGCTGCAGCGCTTCCGGCGGGTGGAGCTGGATTTCGAAGGCCTGGCCGATGTGGGCCATGGCTTCGCCGATGAGTTGCTGCGGGTGTTCCGGCACCAGCACCCCGAGGTGGACCTCGTGCCGGTGAACATGTCGCCGCAGGTGGCGGCGCTGGTGGGCAGCGTGCAGGCGGGCGAGCTGGCCTGAAGAGCCCGCCGCTATCGGGTGCTCAAGGAACCCGGCAGACCTTCAGCATGTTGGTGCCGCCGGGGTAGCCCATCGGCTCGCCGCAGGTGATGGCGTAGGTGTCGCCCGGGCGCAGCACGCCACGCTCCACCAACGCGCGCTCGGCGTCGGCCAGTGCGCTGTCGCGGTCGGTGTGGGCGGCCATGAGCAACGGCCGCACATTACGGTAGAGCGCCATGCGGGCCTGCGAGCGTGGCTTGCTGGTGATGCCGAAGATCGGCACATGGATGTTGTGCCGGCTCATCCACAGGGCGGTGCTGCCTGATTCGGTCAGCGCCACGATGGCCTTGCAGCCCAGGTGGTGGGCGGTGAACAGCGCGCCCATGGCGATGGACTGGTCGATGCGGCCGAACACCCGGTCGGTGAAGTTGGCGTCCAGTCGCACGTCTTCAGCGCGCTCGGCCTCCAGCGCGATCAGCGCCATCTGCTCCACGGTTTCCACCGGGTATTTGCCGGCGGCGGTCTCGGCGCTGAGCATCACCGCGTCGGTGCCGTCCAGCACCGCATTGGCCACGTCGGACACCTCGGCCCGGGTGGGCACCGGGTTGACGATCATGCTCTCCATCATCTGCGTGGCGGTGATGGTGATCTTGTCCATCTCGCGCGCCATGCGGATCATCTTCTTCTGCAGCGCCGGCACGGTGGCGTTGCCCACCTCCACCGCCAGGTCGCCACGCGCCACCATGATGCCGTCGGACGCCCGCAGGATGTTCTCCAGCTGCGGGATGGCCTCGCTGCGCTCGATCTTGGCGATCATGGCCGGCTTGTGGCGCCACTGCTCACCGGCCACGTTGGCCAGCTGGCGCGCCATCTCCATGTCGGTCGCGTTCTTCGGGAAGCTGACCGCCACATAGTCGGCCTGGAAGGCCATGGCGGTCTTGATGTCGTCCATGTCCTTGGCGGTCAGCGCCGGCGCTGTCAGGCCGCCGCCCTGCTTGTTGATGCCCTTGTTGTTGCTGAGCTCGCCGCCCACCTTGACGATGGTGTGCACCTGCTCGCCGCGCACGGCGTCGACCGTCAGCACGATCAGGCCGTCGTTCAGCAGCAGGGTGTCGCCGGGCTTCACGTCGCGCGGCAGTTCCTTGTAGTCGAGCCCCACGCCGTCGATGGCGCCTGGCGCCTCGCGCGCGGCGTCCAGCACGAAGCGTTCGCCGTTGACCAGCAGTACCTTGCCGTCGGCAAACTTGCCAACGCGGATCTTGGGGCCTTGCAGGTCGGCCATCAGCGCCACCGGCTTGCCCACCTTTTCCGCGATGCTGCGCACCAGGTTCGCCCGGTCGATGTGGTCCTGCGCCTTGCCGTGGCTGAAGTTCAGCCGAACCACGTCAACGCCGGCGCGCAACAGGCGCTCCAGCACCTCGGGGTCGCTGCTGGCGGGGCCGAGGGTGGCGACGATCTTGGTGGCGCGGGGCATGGGCGGCTCGTTTCGTAACAAAAGTACAGCGATTATCGTTGCCGATGCACGGCCTGCCCGTCTTGCCCGGTTACCGTGCGGTTTCTTTCGTGGCGCCCACAGCCGCGGCGCCATCGACCAGCGCGGCGGCGTCGGCAACCGCCAGCGCTGTCATGTTGACCACCCGCCGCATGGTGGCCGACGGCGTGAGGATGTGCACCGGCGCGGCCGCGCCCAGCAGGATGGGACCGATGGTCACGCCCTGGCCGGCCGTGACCTTGAGCACGTTGAACAGGATGTTCGCCGCGTCCAGGTTGGGGCACACCAGCAGGTTGGCCGCGCCGCTGAGCGTGCTGTCAGCCAGTGCGCCGGCGCGGATCACCTCTGACAGCGCCGCGTCGCCCTGCAGTTCACCGTCGCACATGATGTCGGGTGCGCGCTGCACGAACAGGTTGCGCGCCACGCGCATGCGCCGGGCCGATTCACGCTGCGAACTGCCATACATCGAGTGCGACAGGAACGCCACCTTGGCCGGCATGCCAAAGCGCTGCACCTCGTGTGCGGCCATCACGGCGATGTCGGCCAGTTCCTCGGCACTGGGCGCCTCGTTGACGAAGGTGTCGGCGATGAACAGCGTGTGCTCGGGCAGCATCACCGCGTTCATGGCCGCCATGGTGCGGGCGTCGGCACGCTGGCCGATCACCGCGCGCACATGGTCCAGGTGCTGGTCGTAGCGGCCCACCAGGCCGCACAGCATGGCGTCGGCCTCGCCGCGCTTGAGCATCAGGCTGGCGATCAGCGTGTTGCTGCGCCGCACCGCTGCCTTGGCGGCCTCGGGCGATACGCCGTCGCGCCCCATCAGCGCGTGGTAAGTCTCCCAGTAGGCACGGAAGCGCGGGTCGTTCTCGGGGTCGCACACCTCGAAGTGCACGCCGCGCTGCAGGCGCAGACCTGCGCGGGCGATGCGCATGTCGATCACTGCCGGCCGGCCTACCAGGATGGGCTGGGCCAGGCCTTCGTCCAGCACCACCTGCACCGCGCGCAGCACGCGCTCATCCTCGCCTTCGGCATACACCACCCGCGCCGCATGCGTGGCGTGGGCTGACTTGGCGGCGGCGAACACCGGCCGCATCACCATGCCGGTCTGGTAGACGAAGCGGGTCAGCTGCTGGCGGTAGGCCTCCATGTCGGCGATGGGCCGCGTGGCCACGCCGCTCTCGGCCGCGGCCTGGGCCACCGCTGGGGCGATGCGCAGGATCAGCCGCACGTCGAACGGCTTGGGGATGATGTAGTCAGGGCCGAAGCTCAGTTCCTGGCCGGCGTAGGCGGCGGCCACCTCGTCGCTGGTCTCGGCCTTGGCCAGCGCGGCGATCTCGCGCACGCAGGCCAGCTTCATCGCCTCGTTGATCGTCGTTGCGCCGCAGTCCAGCGCGCCGCGGAAGATGTACGGGAAGCACAGGACGTTGTTGACCTGGTTCGGGTAGTCGCTGCGGCCGGTGGCCATGATGCAGTCGGGCCGCGCCGCCTTGGCCAGCTCGGGCCGGATCTCGGGCTCGGGGTTGGCAAGCGCCAGGATGATGGGCTGGCTGGCCATGGTCTTGACCATCTCCGGCGTCAGCACGCCGGCCGCGCTGCAGCCCAGGAACACATCGGCCCCGTGCACCACCTCGGCCAGGGTCTTGGCGTCGGTCTTCTGGCAGTAGCGCTGCTTGCTCTCGTCGAGCTTGTCGCCACGCCCTTCGCGGATCACGCCCTTGCTGTCGACGACGAAGATGTTGGCCGGCTTCACGCCCAGGCCCACCATCAGGTCCAGGCAGGCGATGGCGGCGGCGCCGGCGCCCGAGACCACCATCTTCACGTCGCCGATCTGCTTGCCCACCAGTTCCAGCGCGTTGATCAGCGCGGCCGACGAGATGATGGCCGTGCCATGCTGGTCGTCGTGGAAGACGGGGATCTTCAGGCGTTCACGCAGCTTGCGCTCGATCAGGAAGCACTCGGGGGCCTTGATATCCTCGAGGTTGATGCCGCCCAGCGTGGGTTCCAGCGCGGCGATGATCTCCACCAATTTGTCGGGGTCGCGCTCGGCCAGTTCGATGTCGAACACGTCGATGCCGGCGAACTTCTTGAACAAACAACCCTTGCCCTCCATCACCGGCTTGGCGGCCAGGGGGCCGATGTCGCCCAGGCCCAGCACGGCAGTGCCGTTGGTGATCACGCCGACCAGGTTGCCGCGGCTGGTGTATTCAGCCGCCAGGCTGGGGTCGGCGGCGATGTCCAGGCAGGGGTAGGCCACGCCGGGCGAATAGGCCAGGCTCAGGTCGCGCTGGTTGCTCAGCGGCTTGGTGGGCGTGACCGACACCTTGCCCCGGGTGGGACCGCGGTGGTACTCACGCGCGGCATCGCGCAGGGCTTGTTCGGCGGCGGAAAGCGTCTGGGGCATGGCAGGGCCTTGGGGCAGAGAAACAGAGCGGACGAGGTTACGCCCGATCGGCGCCGCCGGCCATGTGGGCAACCGCTAGGGTGCTGCACCCTGGATCGGTGCAATCGGGTGGCAGGCGGCCCGCGCGGACCCGGGATTGCTCAGCTGTCGAAGCGGATGCCCAGGTCGGCGTGGGTCAGGCCCAGCATCGCCAGGCCCTGGTCGACCGGCGGGCGCACGAACATGCCGGTGCGCGACGTGTACTCCAGCAGCTCGAACACGTTCTGCCAGTGCTGCCTGTCGGCCTTGCCTTCGCGGATCATGCGGCAGAACTCCACCTCGAAGCTGGAGTAGCCGAGCTGGTGCACGTCCACCACGCCGATCAGCGGGATCAGCGCGTGGTTGGTGACGATGGGACTGTCGTAGCCCTGGCGCACCAGGCCCCAGGCACGCACCGCCGCGCGCACCTCGTCTTCTTCCAGGTCCCAGGCGGCCATCGGGAAGACCAAACGCGCCACCTGTTCGGGCGCAAAGTCGGACGCCCGCCACCAGTGGCGCAGGCCGTCGCCGGAAGTGATGTCGGTCAGCGCGATGCCGGCAGTCTCGGTGCGGTCTTGCAGTTCGCGGTCGCGCGGCGACTCGAAGCCGTCCAGCTTCAAGCCGTTCTCGACCTGGTAGCGCGAGTAACCGCACAGGATCAGCGGGATGCCCTGCTCGGCGGCCACCCGGCGGGCGGTGTCCAGGATCAGCTCACCGTCGCTGAAGTCGACCGTGCCATAGCCACCATCGGCATTCAGGTGCGTCAGGCAGTGGCCGAACAGCCGCGCCATGAAGGCCCTGCTGTGGCGCACCATCAGGTGGTCGACATCCATGCGGGCCACCATGCGGTCGATGTTCTCGCGCGCGATCGGGCTCATGAAGGTGTTGTCGATCGACAGCGCCAGCACCCGCAGGCCGGGGTGCTCGTCGCGGATGCGGCGCAGCATGTAGACGCTGTCCTTGCCGCCGGAAAACAGCAGCAGCGCGTCGAAGGCGCCGGCGCCGGCGCCCTGGTGCGCGGCCAGCAGCGTTTGCAGCGCCGGCGCGTGGTCGGTGCGGGGCGGCGCCGCGGACAGCGCCGGTGCCGTGCGGCAGGGCGTGCACAGGCCGTCTGGCCCCAGTGGCTCGCGGTGCGATGACAGCGCACAGCGGCCGCAGCGTGGGGCCAGCTTGCCCCGCACCAGCCGCCGGTGCCATGGCCACACGTTCTGGGCGTAGAACTCGAACGCCTTGGCCGACCGGACGATGGTCTGCGCGTCGGGTGTGGCGGCGGTGGTCACGCGTTCCGCCTCAGCCCGCCGCCCGCTTCTCCAGGATCTCGAATGCCGGCAGCGTCTTGCCTTCCAGCACTTCCAGGAAAGCACCGCCGCCGGTGCTGATGTAGCCCACATCCCCCTCGATGCCGTACTTGGCGATGGCCGCCAGCGTGTCGCCACCACCGGCGATGCTGAAGGCGCTGCTGGCGGCAATGGCGCGGGCAATCGCCTCGGTGCCATGGCTGAAGGATTCGAACTCGAACACGCCCACCGGGCCGTTCCAGACGATGGTGCTGGCGGCCATCAGCTGCTTGGCCAGGATGGCGGCGGTCTGCGGGCCGATGTCGAGGATCAGGTCGTCGTCGGCCACGTCGGTGGCGGCCTTCACCGTGGCCGGCGCGTCGGCGGCGAAGGTCTTGGCGCAGACCACGTCCACCGGGATCGGCACGGCGGCGCCGCGCGCCTGCATGGCGGCGATCACGGCTGAAGCGTCGGCCAGCAGGTCGGGCTCGGCCAGGCTCTTGCCGATCTTCAGGCCGGCAGCCAGCATGAAGGTGTTGGCGATGCCGCCGCCCACGATCAGGCCGTCCACCTTGCCCGACAGGCTCTTCAGGATGGTCAGCTTGGTGCTGACCTTGCTGCCGGCGACGATGGCCACCAGCGGCCGCTTGGGGTGGGCCAGGGCCTGGGTGATGGCGTCGATCTCGGCTGAGAGCAGCGGGCCGGCGCAGGCGATCTTGGCGAACTGGGCGATGCCGTAGGTGGTGCCCTCGGCGCGGTGGGCGGTGCCGAAGGCGTCGTTGACATAGATGTCGCACAGCGCGGCCATCTTGCGCGCCAGCGCCTCGTTGTTCTTCTTCTCGCCCTTGTTCAGGCGGCAGTTCTCCAGCATCACCAGGTGGCCGGGGGCCACGCTGACGCCGTCGACCCAGTTCGCGACCAGCGGCACCTCGAAGCCCAGCAACTCGCCCAGGCGCTTGGCCACCGGCGCGAGTGAATCCTCGGGCTTGAATTCACCCTCGGTGGGCCGGCCCAGGTGACTGGTCACCATCACCGCGGCGCCGGCCTTCAGCGCCATCTGGATGGCCGGCACGCTGGCGCGGATGCGGGTGTCTTCGGTGATGTGGCCGGCATCATCCTGCGGCACGTTCAGGTCGGCACGGATGAAGACACGCTGGCCGGCAAGCTTGCCCTGGGCCACGAGCTGGTCGAGTCGGAGGATGTGCATGGTGGGTTGGATGGGTGGTTGGAGTGGAAACGGCACTGCACGCCAGTTTGGCAGATCACCAGCCCAGTCCCATGCGGAAGATCAGCATCACGGCAGTGCCCACGATGATGGTGCCCAGCATGTCGCGCCGCCAGATGAACCAGGCCGTGGCCGCGGCGGCGCCGAACAGGCGCGCATCCATCCAGGTGCCGATCAGCCGGCCCTGGCTCATCACCAGGTCGGGTGCGATCACTGCCACCAGGGCGCCGATGGGGGCGTAGCGCAGACCTTCGCGCAGCCACTCGGGCATCGGCAGCTCGCGGTCGGGCAGGATGAAGAAGCCGCGCGTGGCAATGGTGATCACCACCAGGCCGGCGATGGTCAGCACCGTCTCGAACGCATTCACCGCGCAGCCCCCGGCGCCGGCCGCGCATGGTCGATGATGGTGCCCACCGCCACGGCGGCGGCAATCGCCACCAGCATGTTCAGCTTCAGGGGCAGGGCATAGGCGGCCACGGCGGCGGCGCCCGCCACCAGGGCCGGCAGCCAGGTCGAGCGGTCGGCCAGCATCGAATAGGTCATCGCCAGCAGCGCCACCGTGCCGGCAAAGCCCAGGCCCCATTCGGGCGGGATGTGGTGGCCCAGCGTGATGCCCAGCAGCGACATCACATGCCAGCTGCCGGCGTTGACCAGCACGCCGCCCCAGAAATACGGGATCTGCTCGGGCGCCGGCTTGGGCTCAGGGAAACGGCGCATGAACAGCACGTAGTTCAGGTCGGCGGTGAAGTAGCTCATCAGCGCGCGGCGCTTGAACGGCAGGTGCCGCAGGTAGGGCCGCCACTGGGCGCTGAAGATCACGAAGCGCAGGTTCAGGCACAGCGCGGTGGCCCACACCACCCACACCGGTGCGCCGCTGGCCATCAGCGGCGCCACCGCCAGCTGCGCGGTGCCGGCGAACACCGTCACCGACATCAGCACTGCCGCCCAGGGTTCCAGCCCGCCCTTGACCATCGCCATGCCGGTGACCAGGCCCCAGGCGCCGATGCCCAGGGCCACGCCCACCATCTCGCGGCCGCCGCGGGCGAATTCAGGGTGGCGCACCACGGTGTGCGCGCGGTGTCGCCAGCTCTCCATGGCAGGATTGTCGGCGGCGACGGCCGGCGCCATTGCAGCCGCTGTGTGCGCGGGCGCGGCTCAGCGCTTGTCGGCCAGGGCGCGCATGTCGGCCTGCCAGCCCTGCAGCTTGGCGGCCGCGCGCTGGCGCTGGCTGGCCGTCGTGCTGTTGTGCAGCTGCGCCAACTGGGCGCAGTTGGCCTGCCGCAGCCGCTGGCTGTAGGCCCGGTAGTCGGGCCGGGGCGAGCGGGTGGTCTCGGCCGCCAGCCTGCGCAGCCCCGCCTGCACCGTGGTGGTGTCGGCCTGCTCGGCCTGCCACTGGCGCAGGCTGCGCAGCATCTCGGCCGTGCGGGCGCGTCGCTCGGCCAGCCAGCGCTCGGCGTCAACGGGCGAGGCGGCCAGGCTGGCCGCTAGCAGCTGGCGCTGGCTGTCGTCGATGGTGCCGTACAGCGTCTCGGCGCGGTCCACGCTGCGCGCCAGCGCGGCCTTCTGGCGCTCGGTCGGGTCGGGCTGCTGGTGGTCGGCCTGCAGCTCCCGCTGGCGGTCGGCCTGGCGCTTGTCCAGGTGGGTGATCTGTTCGGGGGTCAGGCTGCGCACCTGCTCGGCCAGCGCCGGCACGGCGCGGTCGAAGGCAAGCTCGGCGCGGCGCTGCCAGGCGTCGATCTGGCTGCATACCTGGGTGGGGCTGATGGGCCCGGCCAGCGTGGTGGCCAGGTCGCCCAGGGCCTGGGCGTAGTCGGTCAGTTGGGTGCTGCGGTGCCAGGCAAACCAGTCTGCCAGCGCACTGCGCACCCGTGGCACCTGCTCGTCGGTGAAGTCGACCTGGTTGTCCAGCCACCAGTAGGCCAGAGTCGGGCCCTGGCCGTAACTGAGGCGCAGCGCGCTGCAGGCGCCGAGCAGGGGCAGCAGCATCACGATAATCCAGGCCTTCCAACGGTTCGACACAGGCACCTTCATGGCATTGGACATCGTCATCATGGCTGCGGGCAAAGGCACCCGCATGAAGAGCCGCCACCCCAAGGTGTTGCACCGGCTGGCGGGCCGCCCGTTGCTGGGCCACGTGCTGGCCACCACGGCGGCGCTGCCCCCGCACCGCTGCTGGGTCATCACCGGCCATGGGGCCGATGCGGTGGAGTCTGCCATTGCCGGCAGTGGCGCGCAGGCGGTGCGGCAGATGCCGCAGCGCGGCACCGGCCACGCGGTGCAGCAGGTGGTGCCGCACCTGGCCGATGTGGACGCTGCCGGCAGCACCACGCTGATCCTCAACGGCGACGTGCCGCTGATCGCCGCCGACACCGCGCGCGCGCTGGCCGACGCCTGCGGCGGCACGCGCCTGGCCCTGCTGACCATCGTGCTGCCCGACGCCACCGGCTACGGCCGCATCGTGCGGGCCGACGGTGCCGCCGACGGCGCCGTGCTCGGCATCGTCGAGCACAAGGACGCCAGCCCGGCGCAGCGCCAGATCCGCGAGGTGTACACCGGAATGATGGCCGCGCCCACCGCCATGCTGCGCCGCTGGGTGATGGCCCTGAAGGACGACAACGCGCAGCGCGAGTTCTACCTGACCGACATCGTGGCCATGGCGGTGGCCGAGGGCGTACCGGTGGTGGCCAGCCAGGCCGCCGACGAGACCGAGGTACTGGGCGTGAACAGCCCGCTGCAGCTGGCCGACCTGGAGCGCCGCTTCCAGCGCCGCCAGGCCGACGCGCTGCTGGAGGCTGGCGTGCGTTTGGCCGACCCGGCACGCTTCGACCTGCGCGGCACGCTGGCCACCGGCGCCGATGTCGACATCGACGTGGGCTGCGTCTTCGAGGGCGCGGTGTCGCTGGGTGACGATGTGCGCATCGGCGCGCACTGCGTCATCCGCGACGCGGTGATCGGCAACGGGGCGGTGATCCACCCCTTCACCCACATCGAGGGCGCGCGCGTGGGCGCGGGTGCGCTGGTCGGCCCCTACGCCCGGCTGCGCCCCGGCGCCGAGCTGGGTGAGGAGGTGCACATCGGCAACTTCGTCGAGGTGAAGAACAGCACGCTTGCCAAGGGCGCCAAGGCCAACCACCTGGCCTACCTGGGCGATGCCACCGTGGGCGAGCGGGTGAACTACGGCGCCGGCAGCATCACCGCCAACTACGACGGCGCCAACAAGCACCGCACCGTGATCGGCGCCGATGTGCACATCGGCAGCAACTGCGTGCTGATCGCGCCAGTCACCATCGGCGAGGGGGGCACCGTCGGCGGTGGCAGCACCATCAGCAAGAGCACGCCGGCCGGCCAGCTGACGGTGGCGCGCGGCAAGCAGGTGTCGATCCCCGGCTGGAGCCGGCCGGTCAAGCCGGCCAAGGGCGGCTGATTCGGGCGGCTGGCCCCGGCGGCTGATCAGGGCGGGGCCGGCCGGGCCAGCAACGTGGCCGCCAGGCACAGGTCGTCCCAGGCCTTGGCCTTGTCGGCCGGCTGGCGCAGCAGGTAGGCCGGGTGGTAGGTGACAACCAACGGCACGCCGTGCCAGCGGTGCACCGTGCCGCGCAACTTGCCGATCGGCGCGTCGCTGTCCAGCAGCGACTGCACCGCAAAGCGGCCCATCGCCAGGATCACCCGCGGCTGCACCAGCGCCACCTGGCGCTGCAGGAACGGCCGGCAGGCGGCCAGTTCCTCGGGCGACGGGTTGCGGTTGCGCGGCGGCCGGCACTTCAGGGCATTGGTGATGAACACCTGCTGCGCCGGCTTGCCGTCGCCGCGGCCCAGGCCCAGCGCGGCCAGCATGCGGTCGAGCAACTGGCCGGCGGCGCCGACGAACGGCTCGCCCTGGGCGTCTTCCTGCTCGCCGGGTGCCTCACCCACCACCATGCAGTGGGCGTTGGTGTGACCGACGCCGAACACGGTCTGCTGCCGGGCATCGCACAGGCCGCAGGCGCGGCAGCCGGCCACGGCGTCGCGCAGGGCCGGCCAGTCCAGGTTGTCTGCGGCGGACGCGGTGGCCGGTGGCGCCATGGCCAGCACCGGCGCGGGCCGTGGTGCCGCCGGCTCCGGCCTGACCGCCACCGGCGCCGGCAAGGGTCGCTGCAACGTGGGCACCGCTGCGGCCGCCGCCGTTGCTGTGGGGGCGGCGAACGCCGCACGGGTGTCTGCCTCGTCCGCCGGCAGCGCCACAGGGGGCAACCACAGCCGCAGGCCCATGGCCTGCAGCAGGGTCTGCTGGTGCTCAGTCCAGCGCATGGCCGGCCTCTCGTGTGGCGGTCTTGAGCGCCAGGCGCATCACCACCGCGTCCTCGCGCTTCTGCTGGGCGTCGGGGTAGTAGCCGCGGCGCAGGGCCACTTCGTCGAAGCCGGCGCCGGCATAGAGGGCGCGGCCGGCGGCATTGCTCTGCCGCACCTCCAGCCACAGCGCCGCGTCGCCACGTTCGCGCGCCCAGCCGGCCAGGGCCAGCAGCAGCGTGCGTCCATGGCCGCGGCGCTGCTGCGCTGGCGCCACGGTCAGGTTCAGCAGGTGGGTCTCCTGGTAGCCGGGCTGGGCCACGCAGTAGGCCACCAGCTGCTGCGCGCTGTCATGCCGCACCCAGGCCAGGTAGCCGGCGGCGAGGGAATCGATGAAGTTGCCTTGCGACCACGGGAAGGGGTAGGCCGTCACCTCCAGCGCCAGCACGGCAGGCAGGTCGCTGGCGGCCATGGCGCGGTGCCAGGCGGCAGGTGTGCCGTGCCGGCTGGGCAGGGTGGTCGCTGGGGTACCTTCGTGCTGCACACTGCGGAATTCGCCCTTCGGGCGGCCGGGCGGGCTCATGCGCCGGTCCCGGCGGCGCGCACGGCCAGGCGCTCGGCCGTGGTCTGGGCCACCTTGTCACGCAGGTACAGCGGCAGCGCCTGGTCGGCTGGCATGCCGGCGCCGGCGGCCCAGGCAGCTTCGGCCAGCCGCAGCAGCGCGGCGGCGCGGTCCTGCGTGTGCGGCCACAGCCGCGCGCCGCCCCAGGGCAGGCGGTCGCCGAAGGCGCCGATCGCACTGCCGGCCACGCAGCGCGGCGGCGCGGCCTGCCAGGCGTCGGTCAGCGCGCCCAGGGTGTAGAGCTGGGGCGCCACCTGCGTCACCCAGCCGCCCGGGCCGTGGTGGTAGGCGGCGGCGTAGACCTCGTCCATGCGGGCGTCCATCGCCACCCACCAGATGCCGTCACGGTCGGCGGGGTCGGCCTGCAGGCGGGCGTCGTCGGCCACGATGCGCAGGCTGTCGATGGCCAGCACCGGGGTGTCGTGCGCAAAGGCCAGGCCCTGGGCCACCGCGCAGGCGGTGCGCAGCCCTGTGAACGCGCCAGGCCCCCGGCCGAATGCCACGGCCTGCACCTGCGGCATGGCCAGGCCCGCCTCTCGCAACAGGCCCATCAGCAGCGGGATCAGCCGGGCCGAGGCCAGCGCGCCGCCGGCTTCATTGACGGCCCGGCGCACACCTGGCGCCAGCAGCCCCGCCGCCAGCTGGTCGGTGGCGGTATCCAGGGCGAGCAGGGTGGGCGGCGTCATGCGGGTGCCGAGTGTAGGGGCGGGGCCGCACCTGGGCTTGCGCGGGGCCGAGCGACCGCCCGGTGGGTGGCAACGTGCAGGCCGGGCAGCGGCCGGCGCGCGCTAGAACGGGTTGTTGACGGCGCGCGACACCGCCTGGCTGCCGATCTGCGTGTGGGCCACCGGGCCCATGTGGCGGTCACTGGCCCACAGGTAGGTGTTGGTGGCCTTCTGCGCCGCGGCCACCAGGGTGGTGGTCGCCTCGCTGTCGGTCAGCACGCACTGGTTGGCGGTGACGGTGGGGCAGGCGGCTTCCTTCGCGTTCGACGGGCTGCCGAGGAACGAGGTGGGGAACCGCTCGATCGCGGCCATCACGTCGTCGGCCAGCACCAGGCCGTAGTTGCGGCCGTCGTAGTCGGTGGAATCGATGCCCAGCCGCAGCGCCGCGTTGAACGCGGCCGTCAGCGTGGTCATCAGCGCGGCTGCGCTGGTGTCGGTCTTGTTGGCGGTGATCGCATACGGGCTCTTGCCCATGTCGGGGATGGTGAACACCAGCGCCCGCGCACCCGATGCCAGGATCGCGTTGATCTGCGCCGCAGCCACCTTGCCGCGGCGGACGGCCTCGGTGCTGGCCTGGTCGGCCGTCAGCGTGCCGGCCAGCTTGCGTTCGTAGAGGTCGATCATGTCGTTGGCGCCGATCATGACCATCAACATGTCGGTGCCGCCCAGGCCGGTGACGCCCGCCAGCTGGGCCTGCAAGCCGGTGGTGGCGTCGTCCACCTGGGCGCCCAGCCGCGCGTGGATGAACGCCTGGGGCGTGGCCGCCGTGGGGTTGCATTCTGCGAACACCATGCCGTAGTACGACGCGACCTGCTGGGGGAAGATGGGCTGCAGCAGGCATTTGCCGGTGGTGGTGCCGCGGCGGTCGTTGATGCTGTACTTGAAGCCGTCGGCGGTGCCGTCGTTGACGATCATGCTGGTCTCGTCGCCCAGCACCAGCAGGCGCACCGGCACAAAGGACTTCACCTGCTCGGTGCCGCCGCCACAGGCCGACATCAGGGCTGCCACGGCCACCAGCGGCGCCAGCACTTGCACGCCGCAGCGGCGCAGATCACGAAGAAGGGTCATCAACAGTCCATCAGCAAGGCAAGAGGGTTCGGCGGGGTCAGGTTCGGTGTGTCAGGCACTGGCAGCCCGGCGCAGGCGGTCGAGCACCCCTTCCCAGGCGGGGTCGTCGGGCGGCTGCTCGACCCAGATCTCGGCCGCACCGTCGGCGTCCAGACGCCGCAGCGCGGCAAACAGGTCTTGCGCTGCGCAGGCTGCATCGTCCGGCATGGCCCGCCACAGGCAGGCACTTGCGGTGCCCACCGGCCGCCGGGAATATACCGCCAGCCTCGGCGGCCACGTTCCCGGTTTGTCCAGCGCGGCGGCGAGTTCGTCTGCCGGCAGTAACCGCAGGCGGGCCCGCGGCGCATAGTGCGCAGCCAGCGTGCCGGGCGCGCGTGGTGCGTCGGCGTCGGCAGCCTGCAGGGGCTGGCCCAGCACCGCCTCCAGCGCGGCGCGTGTCAACACGCCGGGGCGCAGCAGCACCGGGCGGCCGCGACTGCAGTCGACGATGGTCGATTCGATCCCCACCGGGCAGGGGCCGCCATCCAGCACCAGCAGGCCAGGGCCGAATTCACCGGCCACATGGGCCGCGGTGGTGGGGCTGATGCGGCCGAAGCGGTTGGCGCTGGGCGCGGCCACGCCCGGCACGCCCAGCGCGGCCGCACGCTGCAGCAGCGCCTGCGCCACCGGGTGTGACGGGCAGCGCAGGCCAATGCTGGACTGCCCGCCTGCGGCCGCCGTGGCCAGGCCGGCGCGGCGCGGCACGATGACCGTCACCGGTCCGGGCCAGAAGGCGTTGGCCAGGCGCAGTGCGGCGCCGGGCAACGTGCCGCTGAACACCTCGGCCTGCGCCAGCCCGGCCACATGCACGATCAGCGGGTGGTCGGCCGGTCGGCCCTTGGCGGTGAAGATGCCGGCCACGGCCGTATCGTCGTCGGCGCGCGCGCCCAGGCCATACACCGTCTCGGTGGGCAGGCCGACCAGGCCGCCAGCGGCCAGGCATTGCGCGGCGGCGGCCAGCGCCACCGGGTCGTCACCGGCCAAGATGGGCATGCTGCAGGCTCACACCTGGTCAGAAGGCCGGCAGGCCGAGCAGCGCGGCGGCCTGCAGCGCGGTGGTGCGGGCCTGCTCGGGCGTGGCGGCGGTCATGGTCAGGTGGCCCATCTTGCGGCCGGGCCGGGCGCTGGCCTTGCCGTACAGATGCAGATGGGTGCCGGGCAAGGCCAGCACGGCAGCCCAGGGCGGCGTGCGTTCGGTGCCGCCGGCACCAAACCACAGGTCGCCCAGCAGGTTCAGCATCACGGCGGCCGAATGCTGGCGCGGCGCCACCAGCGGCAGGCCGCACAGGGCCCGCACCTGCAGGTCGAACTGGCTGGTGTCGGCGCCGTCGATCGACCAGTGGCCCGAGTTGTGCGGCCGCGGCGCCATCTCGTTGGCCACCAGGTGGCCATCGGTGGTGACGAAGAATTCCACGCACAGCACGCCCACGTATGCCAGATCGACCGCCAGTTGCGCTGCGGCTGCCGCGGCCTGCTGCTGCGCGGCGGCTGTGGCGTCTGGGGCCGGCACCTGGGTGACGGCGAGGATGCCGTCGCGGTGCAGGTTCTGCTGCACCGGCAGTTGCACCAGATCGCCCGTGGCACTGCGGGCCACCACCACGCTGAGCTCCAGCGCCAGCGGCAGCTTCTGCTCCAGCACGCAGGGCACCTGGCCGAGCGCGTCCCAGGCGGCAGCCAGCGCGGTGCGGTCGGCCACCATCGCCTGGCCCTTGCCGTCGTAGCCCAGCCGCGCGGTCTTCAGGATGCCGGGCAACAGGCTGTCGGGCACGGCCGCCAGACGCTCGGGCGTGTCGATCAGCGCGTAAGGCGCGCAGGCGATGCCGCTGCGCCGGAACTGCGCCTTCTCCGACGCGCGGTCCTGGCACACGGCCACGGCATCGGCAGTGGGTGCCACCGGCCGGTGCGCGCCCAGCGTGACCAGTGCGCCCGCGGGCACGTTCTCGAATTCGGTGGTGATGGCCGCGCTGCGCTGCATCAGCTGCGCCAGGCCCTGCTCGTCGAGGTAGTCGGCATCGATGTGGTAGTGCGCCACCAGGCCGGCGGGCGAGGTCACATCGGGGTCGAGCACCGCGGTGAAGTAGCCCATCGACTGGGCCGCCTGCACGAACATGCGGCCGAGCTGGCCGCCGCCCATCACGCCGAGGGTGGCGCCGGGGAGGATCGAGCGGGGCGTCATGTCAACTCCGATGTCATGGCCACGGCGGCGGCAGTCTGGCGGGCTCGGAAGGCGTCGAGCCTGGCGCGCAGCGCCGGGTTGCCAGTGGCCAGCATCGCCACTGCAAACAGCGCGGCATTGGCCGCCCCGGCCGCGCCGATGGCGAACGTGGCCACCGGGATGCCCTTGGGCATCTGCACGATGGAATGCAGGGAATCGACGCCCGACAGCGCCTTGGACTGCACCGGCACGCCCAGTACCGGCACCGTGGTCTTGGCCGCCAGCATGCCCGGCAGGTGGGCGGCGCCGCCGGCACCGGCGATGATCGCCACCAGCCCGCGGCTTGCGGCCGCCTCGGCGTAGGCGAACATCGCGTCGGGCATGCGGTGGGCTGACACCACCCGGCATTCATGGGCCACGCCAAACTCGGCGAGAATCGCAGCCGCTTGCCGCATCGTTTCCCAGTCGCTGGACGAGCCCATCAGCACTCCCACCTGCACGTCAGTTTGCGCGCCAAGCGCAGCGCCGGCCAGCGCAGTCGGGCGTTCAGGGGGGGCGCCGGAAGGGCGGTGATCGGGGCTGGAATCCACGGCAGAAGGCGCCTGGGCGCCGGCAGGTACAAGCATTGAATTGTAGGTGGCTGCCCTGATCTGCAGCCGCTTGCCTCCCTTCACCCCTTCCGGGCGCAGCCATGAGCGACATCACCATCCAGAATTTCGAAGCCGAGCTGATCCAGGCTTCGGCGCAGCAGCCGGTGCTGCTTGACATCTGGGCCCCCTGGTGCGGTCCCTGCCGCACGCTGGGCCCACTGCTGGAGAAGGTGGAGGTGGCCTACGCCGGCCGCTTCAAGCTGGCCAAGCTCAACAGCGACGACCAGCCCGAGATCGCCAGCCAGCTGAGCCAGGCCTTCGGCGTGCGGTCGATCCCGTTTTGCGTGCTGTTCAAGGACGGTCAGCCGGTCGACGGTTTCGTCGGCGCCATCCCGGAATCGCAGATCCGTGAATTTCTCGACCGCCATGTGCCCAGCCCCGACGAACTGGAAGCCGAGGAAGACACCGCCGAGGCCGTTGCGCTGGAAGCCGACGGCGACCTGGACGCCGCCCTGGCCAAGCTGCAGCAGGCCGTGGCCGTCGACCCCGCCAACGACGGTGCGCGTTGCGAATACGTCAAGCTGCTGATCGAGACCGGCCGCCTGCCACAGGCCCGCCATGCCTGGGAGCCGGTGGCCAGCAAGGCGATGATCGACGGCCGCATCGCCGCGCTGGGCCTGTGGCTCGATGCCTGCGAGAAAGCGCCGACCGCCCGCAGCCCGCAGGCGCTGGACGCCGCCATCGCCGCCAACCGCCGGGATTTCGACGCCCGCTACGAGCTGGCCCAGGGCCTGATGGCGGCAGGCCGCTTCACCGACGCGATGGACGCGCTGCTGGAGATCGTGATGCGCGACAAGGCCTGGAACGGCGAACTGGCGCGCAAGACCTACGTCGCCATCCTCGAGTTGCTGACCAAGCCCCAGCCCAAGGCTGCCCCCGGCGCCGAAAAGGCCAAGGGCGCGTTGGAACTCACCGGCCATGCGGCGGTCGCACCCAGCGACCCTGTGATCGACCAGTACCGCCGCAAGCTGAGCATGGCGCTCTTCTGACCGGCAGGGCCCGGCCGCTGCTGCCGGGCCACCCCCCACCTACAATCCGCGGTTTGGCTGCCAGCCAACTGCGCCCTACCCTTGAAGGACTTCTGACGTGTTCATCTCCAACGCCTTTGCCCAGACTGCTCCGGCCGCCGCCGCCGGTGGCGCTGAATCGATGTTCGGCTCGCTCGGCCAGCTGCTGCCGCTGGTGCTGATGTTCGTGGTGCTGTACTTCATCATGATCCGGCCCCAGATGAAGCGCCAGAAGGAACACAAGTCCATGATCGACGCCCTGGCCAAGGGCGACGAGGTAGTGGTGGCCGGCGGCCTGATTGGCCGCGTGGCCAAGCTCGGCGAGAGCATGGTGAATGTGGAAGTGGCCAACGGCGTCGAACTGCAGGTGCAGCGCGCGTCGGTGGTGCAGGTGCTGCCCAAGGGCACCTTTGGCAAGTGATCTGGTGGCGCGCTGCCGCGCTGCCGGCGACGCGCCCCGCTGCCATCCCGCACCATTCGGCTGAAGCCCGCTCGCCAGCCGCAGACCCGCTCCGCGCTGCTCCCCCGCAGGCCGCCAGGCCGAGGAACCCACGATGAACCGCTACCCCTGGTGGAAATACCTGATCCTCGGCATCGCGCTGCTGATCGGCCTGCTCTACACCCTGCCCAACCTGTACGGTGAAGCGCCTGCGGTGCAGGTTTCCAGCGGCAAGGCCACGCTCAAGCTCGACGCCGGTCTGGTGCCGCGCATCGAGCAGGTGCTGAGCGCGGCCGGTCTGAAGCCCGACTTCGTGCAGTTCGAGGGCAACTCGGTCAAGGCGCGGTTTCGCAGCACCGACGAGCAGATCAAGGCCAAGGACGCGATCACCAAGGCACTGAACCCCGATGTGGCCAATCCGGCCTACATCGTGGCGCTGAACCTGCTGAGCCGGTCGCCGCACTGGCTGACCAGCCTGCATGCGCTGCCGATGTACCTGGGACTGGACCTGCGTGGTGGCGTGCACTTCCTGATGCAGGTCGACATGAAGGCGGCGCTGACCAAGAAGGCCGAGTCCGTCACCGGCGACATCCGCACGCTGCTGCGCGACAAGAACATCCGCCACGCCGGCATCAGCCGCGACGGCAACCTGGTGGTGCTGCGCTTCCGCGACACCGCGGTGCTGGTGCAAGCCCGCAACCTGCTGACCGAGCAGCTGCCGGACATGCAGTGGACCGATGCCCCCGACGGCGCCGAATTCCGCCTGACGGGTGCGCTCAAGCCGGCCGCCGCCAAGGCCGTGCAGGACGGCGCCGTCAAGCAGAACATCACCACGCTGCACAACCGGGTGAACGAGCTGGGCGTGGCCGAGCCGGTGATCCAGCAGCAGGGTGCCGACCGCGTGGTGGTGCAGCTGCCGGGCGTGCAGGACACCGCCAAGGCCAAGGACATCATCGGCCGCACCGCCACGCTGGAGGTGCGCCTGGTCAACACCAGCACCGAGGCGCTGGCCGCGCTCAACGGCGGCGGGCCGGTGCCCTTCGGCAGCGAGCGCTACCTGGAAAAGGACGGCGCGCCGATCATCGTCTTCCGCCAGGTCATCCTGACCGGCGAGAACCTCACCGACGCCCAGCCCGGCTTTTCGGGCGACAACCAGGGCGAGCCGGCGGTGCACCTCACGCTGGACGCCAAGGGCTCGCGCATCTTCCGCGACGTGACGCGGGAGAACATCAACAAGCGCATGGCCATCATCCTGTTCGAGAAGGGCAAGGGCGAGGTCGTCACGGCGCCGGTGATCCGGTCCGAAATCGGCGGCGGGCGGGTGCAGATCAGCGGCCAGATGACCACCACCGAGGCCGCCGACACCGCGCTGCTGCTGCGCGCCGGCAGCCTGGCCGCGCCGATGGAGATCATCGAAGAGCGCACCATCGGCCCCACGCTGGGTGCCGAGAACATCGCCAAGGGCTTTGCCAGCGTGGGCTATGGCTTCGCCGCCATTGCGGTGTTCATGTGCGCCTATTACCTGCTGTTCGGCGTGTTCAGCACCATCGCGCTGGCGTTCAACCTGCTGCTGCTGGTGGCGGTGCTGTCGATGCTGCAAGCCACGCTGACGCTGCCTGGCATGGCGGCCATCGCGCTGACGCTGGGCATGGCCATCGATGCCAACGTGCTGATCAACGAGCGGGTGCGGGAAGAGCTGCGTGCCGGCGCCAGTGCACAGGCCGCCATCAACATCGGCTACGAGAAGGCCTTTGCCACCATCCTGGACAGCAACATCACCACGTTGATCGCCGGCCTGGCGCTGCTGACCTTCGGCTCGGGCTTCGTCAAGGGCTTTGCGGTGGTGCACTGCCTGGGCATCCTGACATCCATGTTCTCGGCGGTGATGTTCTCGCGCGGCCTGGTCAACCTGTGGTACGGCGGCCGCAAGCGCCTCAAGAGCGTGTCCATCGGCCAGGTGTGGCGTCCCGGTGGCAGCAAGCCGCCGGCGGTGATCGACGACGAGCCGGCCGCCAAGGCCTGAGCAGCGCAGGGAGCACAACATGGAATTCTTCCGCATCCACCGCGACATCCCGTTCATGCGGCATGCGCTGGTGTTCAACATCATCTCGTTCGTCACCTTCGCGCTGGCGGTGTTCTTCCTGGTCACCCGGGGGCTGCACCTGTCGATCGAGTTCACCGGCGGCACGGTGCTGGAGGTGGAATACGCCCAGGCCGCCGACCTGGAGAAGACGCGCCACACGGTCGAGAGCATGGGCTTTGGCGAGGTGCAGGTGCAGAACTTCGGCACCTCGCGCGACGTGCTGGTGCGCCTGCCGGTGCGCGCCAACGTCAAGCAGAGCGAGGTGGCCGGCTTGGTGTTCGACAAGCTCTGCGCGGCCGAAGGCGGCCAGGTCAGCACCCAGGCCTTCACCACGCCCCAAGGCGAGCAGGGCAGCCGCCCGGTGTGCGGCAAGGACAGCACCGAGCCGGTGAAGCTGTCGCGCACTGAATTCGTGGGCCCCGCGGTGGGGGACGAGCTGGCCAGCGACGGCCTGAAGGCGCTGGCCTTCGTCGTCATCGGCATCGTCGTCTACCTGGCCTTCCGCTTCGAATGGAAGTTCGGCGTGGCGGGCATCATCGCCAACCTGCACGACGTGATCATCATCCTGGGCTTCTTCGCGTTCTTCCAGTGGGAGTTCTCGCTGGCGGTGCTGGCGGCGGTGCTGGCGGTGCTGGGCTACTCGGTCAATGAATCGGTGGTGATCTTCGACCGGGTGCGTGAGGCCTTCCGCAAGTACCGCAAGCTGACCACGCCGCAGGTCATCGACCACGCCATCACCAGCACGATCAGCCGCACCGTCATCACCCACGGATCCACACAATTGATGGTGCTGTCGATGCTGTTGTTTGGGGGGCCCACCCTGCATTACTTTGCAGTCGCGCTCACCATCGGGATTCTTTTTGGGATCTACTCATCGGTGTTCGTGGCCGCGGCCATCGCGATGTGGCTGGGTGTCAAGCGCGAGGATCTGGTCAAGGCCTCGGGCAAGGAGCACGACCCCAACGATCCGAACGCCGGCGCCGTGGTGTAGAACGGGGCCAGACCGCCATCCAGACCTGACCTGACCCGCTTGCCATGGCGACCGCCGCAGACCCCGCCCAGATTGCCAGCCAGGCGCGGCGGCGGTACGTCGACATGCTGCTCAAGGGCCTGCCGGCCCTGGTGGCGAGGGTGGGCAACGGCGCACGTGAACTGCTGGACAAGCCCGCCGAGTACGCCATTGCCCAGCGACGGCGTGATCTGGTGCAGGCGCTGATCAAGCTGGCCGGTGGCTGGCACGGGGCCATGTCGCATGGCCTGCGGCATGTGCTGCAGCATGGCGTCACTGTCTCGTATCCAGGTGACCTGCCTGCGCCGGGGGCCGGTGGCGGATTGTCTCTGGTGGACAACGACGTCATCGAGCGCGAGATCCTCACGTCACGCCTGGCGCTGGCCATCATGGACCGCGCCGGCTGGGAATTCACCGACTTGCGCTCACGCATCGCCATGCTCGAGCGACGCGGCGAACTCGAGACCCACGACATGCTGCGCGGCCACATCCTGGCGCGCGTGGTGCTGGACGCCTGGCGCAGCGCCGGCCTCGGCGCAGGCGACTGGCGTGAGGCGCAGCCGCTGCTGCATGAAGAATTCGCCGTCCTGGCCCAGGAGGCCTACCACGAGACCAACCGCTGGCTGGTCGAGCATCGGGTGATGGCCGACGTCGACCTGCGGCCCTACATCCGGCGCACCGCCGACAGCCACGCCGGACTGGCGGGCAGCACCACCCAGGCGCCGTTGCGCAGCCCGGCGCCGCAGCGCCACACCGCGGGCCGCGGCCCCGCCGACGGGCGCGGTGGCCCTGATGAGCACAGGCCATCGGGCTTCGGCGCCACCGCTGCCGGGCCGGGGCTGGCGCCCATCGCGTCACCTGGCGGTGCCTACCCTCGATCGCCCTCGGCCACGGGTGCCTACCCCGGCAGCGGCGGCGTGCCCGGCGGTGGCCAGTCCGTCCCCGGTGACAGGCTTGTCGGCCGCGGCCTGCCGGGCCGCGCGGTGGCGCCGGGGCCTGCCCCACCGCCCGGGCGAATGTCCGGCCAGGCGTTCAGCCACGTGCCGGGCAGGGCGCCCAACCGCACCATGGTGCCCGATCCGGCCGCGGTAACCGCTGCCCGTGCCGCAGCGTCGGTCGGTGAAGAGACCCGCATGATGACCCGTGCCGCGCCACTGGGCCGCGGCAGCGACCATGCCGAGGCGGTGCTGGGCCGGCTCAATCGTTTGGTCGGCCGCCACCTGCCGGGTTTTGCCGACACCGCGTACGCCCGACCGGTGACCGAGGCGCTGTCGCTGGCCATCAACAACGCCCAGCAGAACCTGCGCCGGCGCCTGACGCCGCCGCAGGCAGGCGCCACCATGGCCCACGGCCAGGCCCATGCCGCCACGGTGCTGACCGGCCCGCTGCTGCTGGAGGAACTGCAGCAGGGCAAGCAGGCGCTGAAGCAGGCCGCCAGCACGCCGGCCGAGCGTGCCACCATCGAGATCGTGGCGATGATGTTCCAGAGCATCCTCACCGAAGACCGCATCCCCGCCGCCATGCGGGTGTGGTTCGCGCGGCTGCAGATGCCGGTGCTGCGGGTGGCCGTCAGCGAGCCTGATTTCTTTGCCAACCTCGACCACCCGGCGCGCCGGCTGATCGACCGCATGGGCGCCTGCGTGATGGGCCTGGACAGCGCCAGCCGCAACGTGGGCGACGCGCTGGAGAAGGAGATCAAGCGTGTGGTGCAGGTGGTGGAGGCCTACCCCGACACCGGCCGCCGGGTCTTCCAGACCGTGCTGGGTGAATTCGAGAAGTTCCTGGAGCACTACTTCAAGAATGAGAACGAGGCCTCGCGCCGCGGCGTGTCGCTGGCCCAGCAGGTCGAGCAGCGCGAGACCCTGGCGATCCAGTACACGATCGAGCTGCGCCGCATGCTCAACGAGGTGCCGGTGCAAGAAGGGGTGCGCCAGTTCTTGTTCCAGGTCTGGGCCGACGTGCTGGCCACCAGCGCGGTGCGCTACGGCGGCCAGAGCGCCGAGACCAAGACCATGAAGCGTGCCGCTGCCGACCTGATCTGGTCGGCCAGCGCCAAGGTCACGCGTGAAGAACGCGCCGAGGTCATCCGCCGCCTGCCGCCCCTGCTCAAGCGCCTGCGCGAGGGCATGGCGTCGGCCAACATGGCGCAAGAGAAGCAGGAAGAACGCATCAACGCGCTGAACAACGCGCTGGCCGCGGCCTTCACCGCCAAGGCGGCGGTGATCCCGAACGACCGCCTGCAAGACCTGATGGAGCGGCTGGAATCCATCGAGGAACTGCTGCCCGGCAGCGAGGACATCGAGATCGACGAAAGCCTGGTGCTGGACCTGTCCGGCCACGAGAGCAGCGAGCTCGAGGTGGTGTCCGACGGCGGCAGCCTGCCCAATGCGCCGATGGTTGCCTGGGCCCGTGAGCTGCTGGTCGGCAGCTGGTACACGCTCGAATACCGCGGCCGGCACGAGACGGTCCAGCTCGCCTGGCACGGCATGCGCCGCCAGCTGTCGCTGTTCGTCACGCCAGCCGGGCGCTGTGTGCTGTTCCAGCAGCAGCGGCTGGCAGCCTTCCTGCAGGCCGGCCTGTTGCTGCCAGCGCAGGACGAGGCGCTGACCGTGAAGGCCACGCGCAATGCACTGGCCAAGCTGGACGCCGACCCGTCGAAGTTGATGAGTTGACAGCACCTGGTGGCCGGGTACCGCCACCACCCGCCGGGCGGGTCGCCGGCCGGCTTCGGAGCGGCCGGGCGCTCGGCCGGCGCGCGGCTGACACGAGCGGTGTCAGTGGATGAGCCGTTCTTCCGGCGCGACGAACAGCTCGTCGAGGATCAGCGCATCGGGCTCTTCGCCCAGGCTCCAGAACACCATCAGCACGATGACCTTCAGGTCTTCCAGCGCCAGCGGGCATTCGCCCACGGCAGTGGCACGGTCGATGACCATTTCGCGCATCGCGGGTGGCAGCACGCCGGCAGATTCCAGGAAGCTGACGAAGCCGATCGAGTCTTCACCCAGCCGGTCGATCTCTGCGGTGGAATACACCCGCAGGCTGTCGTCCGCCTGGTCAGCCGCGTAGGCCTGGGCGTTTTCTGCCAAGCCGTCCAGCCAGACCAGAGCCTCTTGGATCTCGTCGGTTTCGAAGCCGACAGCCGAGAGCTTGCGCGTCAGTTGGTCGTGGTCGGGGCAGGCGTCGGGGCGCCAGTAGTTCTCGTAGAGATAGACCAGGACTTCGAACATCGATCCACTATACCCCAGGGGTTCTCCCTGAAAACCGGGCTGCCGCGGCCGGTTCTTGCAGTGGGTTGCGTCGCTGATGCAGCACGCCAGATGCGAGCAGGCACCGACACCTGGCATGGCGCTTCAGGCGCCTTGCCGCCGCTGGTACAGCCCGCCAGGCAGGCGCGCCACACGCCCATCAAGCTCCAGCGTCAGCAGGTGCGCCGACAGGCTGTGCGCCGGCCAGCCGCAGCGGTCGATCAGGGTGTCGAGCGATTGCGGGTCGTGGCCCAGCACCGCCAGCACCGGGTCACCATCGTCGGGTGGTGTGGCGGCCGGAGGTGGAGCGGACGTTGTGGCCGCCGCATGCGGACGCACGGGCAATGCAACCGGCTGCAGCGGGCCCAGTTCATCGGCCACCTGCTCGGGGGATTCGACCAACGCCGCGCCCTGGCGGATCAGCGCATGGCAGCCTGCCGACTGCGGTGCCAGGATCGACCCCGGGATTGCCAGCACCTCGCGCCCGGCTTCCGATGCCAGCCGTGCGGTGATCAACGAACCCGACCGCAGCGCGGCCTCGACCACCAGCGTGCCACGCGACAGCCCGGCGATGATGCGGTTGCGTTGTGGGAAGTTGGCCGACAGCGGTGGTGTGCCCAGGCAGAACTCGCTGACCAGCAGGCCGGTGTCGGCGATGCGGTGGGCCAGCGCCCGGTGGCTGGGCGGGTACACGCGGTCAACGCCCGTGCCCACCACGGCGATGGTGCGGCCAGCAGTGGCCAGGGCGCCTTCATGGGCGGCACCGTCCACGCCGGCGGCCAGACCGGACACGATGGTCCAACCCTGGCCCGCCAGGGCCTGGGCAAAGCGGTGGGCGTTGTCACGCCCCTGGGCGCTGGGTTTGCGGCTGCCGACGATGGCCACGCAGGGTGATGTCAGCAAGCTGGCGTCGCCGTGCAGATACAGCAGCAGCGGCGGGTCGGGGCTGTGCAGCAGTGGCGCCGGATAGCCGGCGTCGCCAAGCGCCAGCACGCTGCGCCCCGGTGCCGCCTGGCGCCAGGCCAGGGTGTCGACCAGGCGCTGCGCATGGCCTTCGGGTGGGGTGGCCAGGGCCAGCGCCGTGGGCGCGTCGACACAGTCGCGCAGTGACGCCACCGGTGCGGCGATGGCCGCCTGCGGCGACAGGAACCGCGTCAGCAGCCGGCGTGCAGCCTCCCGACCGACGCCAGGGCTGTGCAACAAGTGCAGCCAGGCGCCGAGCTCCTCGTCGTCCAGCGTGGCAGACGGCATCGGAGCGCCAGGGCTGATCAGGGTTCGCTGAACCGGTCGCCCGGGCGGATCGGGTCAGAGGCCGACACGATCAGCGCGTACGACACCCGGTCGAACACCCGGAAGACGAACAGCAGGCCGGTGCGTTCATCCGGCAACTGGATGGCTTGCGGCTTGGCGCCCGTGTTGTCGGTGCCAGCGGCGCCGGCGCGCCACAGTGCCAGCACGTGGCCCAGCTCCAGCCCGTCGCGGGTGCCGCGGTTGATGGAGACGATCTGGTTCTGGCCGCCGGTCAGTGCCTCGCCGTAGACCGACACCACCCGCCCGCCGACCGGCTTGGCCGGGGGGTGGGGCACATAGGCCGAGAAGTCGCGCGGCGGCACCGGAGCCAGCCGGTCGCCCACCCCGGCTTCCTGCCGTGCACTGGTCATCACGAAGGTGGATGGCACTGGCAGGCCGTTGACCGGCGACTGGCCATCGGCGCGCACGAAATCGGCGGTGCCGATGTAGCCGGCCTCGTAGCCCAGCACCTCGTTGCTCAGCGGGTCGCGCAGCGGCTTGCTTTGGCGGAACAGCGTGAAGCTGCGGGCGCCGGCCAGGTTGCCGCGCACGTAGGCGGTTTCGCCGCGGGAGATCAGCACCCGGCCTTCCTGGGTGGCGACGATGCGCGGCGCGGCGGCCAGCTCGTCCTGGCTGAGCACCACGGCTTCATTCAGGAAGGGGCCGATCAACTGCAGCGGGATGGCGGCGATGGCGCCGTTGCCCAGCAACTCACTGCGCACCCGCGGCGAGAGCTTGACGGTGTTGGACGGCGCCTGGCCGTCAGCCGGGCCGCGGCTGAGCATCAACCGGGCACGGTCGCCATCTTTGACCAGCACCAGCACCTGGCCGGGGTAAATCAGGTGCGGGTTGCGGATGTCCTGCAGGTTCATGCCCCACAGCTCGGGCCAGCGCCAGGGTGTCTTGAGGAAGATGCTGGCGATGCCCCACAGCGTGTCGCCACGCTGCACGGTGTGCGACGCGGGCGCGTTGTCGGCCAGCGCCGACAGCGGCACGCCGGCCCCGGCCACCTGCTGCGCCGTGGCACGCTGGGCAGGGGTGATCGGCAGGTTGGATTGGCCCGCAGCGCCTGTGGCCAGGCTGGCCACCAGCAGCCCCAGGGCCAGGCCAGGCCAGCTGCCCGGCAGCCGGTGGGCCTGGCGGGCAAGGAGCGGGGGGCATTGGGGCATGGGGGTGGTCTCCGGAAGGGCCGGTGCCACAATCGAAGCCCACCGGGGGTTCGGCAGCCTGCGTGGTGCACCGGCAGCAAGGCTGGCCAAACGGCCGAGCAATCTTCATGCTACCTCGCAGATTCTGCCGGTAAACCCTTGATATCGCAACGAAATGCACCGCGTCATCCGGCCGCCAGCGGCCGTTGGCGGCGTGCTGGCGTTGCTTGACATCCACAGTGGCCGCCCCATCTGCGGGGCTGGCCTGATTCCCGTCCCTGCAACTGCTCGCCATGGCCCTGCTGAACATCCTCCGCTACCCTGATCCGCGCCTGCACACCGTGGCCAAGCCCGTGGGCGCCGTGGACGAGCGCATCCGCCAACTGGCCGACGACATGCTGGCCACGATGTATGACGCCGACGGCGTGGGCCTGGCAGCGACCCAGGTCGACCAGCACATCTGCCTGCTGGTGATGGACACCTCGTCCGACGGCAGCCAGCCGCTGGTGCTGATCAACCCCGAGATCACCGACCGCAGCGCGGAGATGAAGCGGGCCGAGGAGGGCTGCCTGTCGGTGCCCACCATCTACGACGACGTGGAGCGCCATGCCCGGGTGACGGTGCGTGCGCTGGGCCGCGATGGCGAGCCCTTCGAGATGACGGTGGACGGTCTGGCGGCCATTTGCGTGCAGCACGAGATGGACCATCTGCTGGGGAAGGTGTTCGTGGAATACCTCAGCCCGCTCAAGCGCGAGCGCATCAAGACCAAGATGATCAAGAAGACGCGCGACGAGCAGGGCCCGCGGCGTTGAGCCCCATGCGCATCACCTTTGCCGGCACGCCGGACTTCGCCGCCACCGCGCTGGCTGCCCTGATCGACGCCGGCCACACCATCGCGTTGGTGCTGACCCAGCCTGATCGACCAGCCGGCCGCGGCCTGAAGCTGCTGCCGTCGCCGGTGAAGGCGCTGGCGCTGCAGCATGCCATCGCCGTGGCGCAGCCGCGCAGTCTGCGGCTGGAGGGCAAGTACCCCGACGATGCGGCCGCTGCCCGCGTCGCGTTGCACGCCGCCTGTGCCGAGGTGATGGTGGTGGCGGCCTACGGCTTGATCCTGCCGAAGTGGGTGCTGGACCTGCCACCGCGCGGTTGCCTGAACATCCACGGCTCGGTGCTGCCGCGCTGGCGCGGCGCCGCGCCGATCCACCGCGCCATCGAGGCGGGCGACGCCACCACCGGCATCACGCTGATGCAGATGGACGCCGGCCTGGACACCGGCGACATGCTGCTGGTGGCCCAGGAGCCCATCCGCCCTGACGACACCACCGCCAGCCTGCACGACCGCCTGGCCGCGTTGGGCGGGCAACTGGTGGTGCAGGGCCTGGCCGCGCCCGACGCGCTGCGCCGCGTGCCGCAGCCGGCTGACGGCGTCACCTACGCCCACAAGATCGACAAGGCCGAAGCCGCCATCGACTGGGCCTTGCCGGCCGACCTGATCGAGCGCCGGGTGCGGGCCTTCGACCCGTTCCCCGGTGCCAGCTTCAGCCTGGATGGCGAGGTGGTGAAGCTGTGGCGCGCTGCAGCGCGGGCTGAACTGGCTGGCGCGCCGGGCCAGGTGCTGGCGGCGGCCGACGGTCGCCTGACCGTGGCCTGCGGCGCCGGCGCGCTGGACCTGCTGCAACTGCAGCGCCCGGGCGGCCGACGCATCGACCCAGCGGCCTTCTTGCAAGCCCGGCCGGGACTGGCCGGCCGCTTGCTGGGCCACTTGCCGGGCCACCTGCCAGGCAGTTGAAGCGGCGGCGGCTGGCCGCATCTGTTGTGCCAGGGCGGCATCTGCCGCGTGTGAAGGAACTGCGCGATGTTCAACCTGATGAAGACGGCCATCCTGATGGCGGCCATCACCGCCCTGTTCATGCTGCTGGGCCGCATGCTGGGCGGGCCGTCGGGGATGATGCTGGCGCTGGTGGTGGCGCTGGGCATGAACTTCTTCAGCTACTGGTTCAGTGACAAGATCGTGCTGAAGATGTACAAGGCGCGCGAGGTGGACGACAGCACCGCGCCCCAGTTCGTGGGCATGGTGCGGGAACTGGCCACCAACGCCGGCATCCCCATGCCCAAGGTGTACCTGATCGACGAGGACGCGCCCAACGCCTTCGCCACCGGCCGCAACCCAGAGAACGCTGCCGTGGCGGCCACCACCGGCATCATCCGTGTGCTCAGTGCGCGTGAACTGCGCGGTGTGATGGCGCATGAGTTGGCGCATGTGAAGCACCGCGACATCCTGATTTCCACGATCAGTGCCACCATGGCCGGGGCCATCGGCATGCTGGCCAACTTTGCGATGATGTTCGGCGGGCGCGGCGGCAACGGCCAGCGCAGCAACCCGATCGCCGCCATTGCAGTGGCCCTGCTGGCGCCGCTGGCGGCCGGCCTGATCCAGATGGCGATCAGCCGCGCGCGAGAATTCGAGGCCGACCGCGGCGGCGCCGAGATCTCGGGCGACCCGGCGGCGCTGGCGTCGGCACTCGACAAGATCCACCGCTTCGCCCAGGGCCTGCCGATGGAAGCGGCCGAGCGCCACCCCGAGACGGCGCAGATGATGATCATGAACCCGCTGTCGGCCGGCGGCCTGCGCGGCCTGTTCTCCACCCATCCGCCCACCGAGGAGCGTGTGGCAGCGCTGATGGCGATGGCTCAAGCCGGGGGGCATGGCGGCCGATAACGACCGCATGCGCAGACCTCTTCTCCTGCTGATCGCCCTGGCTCTGGCCGGCTGCGACCAGCTGGGCATCGAATCGCAAGCCAGCACCAAGGCCCGGGTGGAAGCCGACGGCAAGGCCATCGGTGGTGCCTGCCGCCATGCCGGCAGGGCGATCGAGGACTGCTACACGCTCAACAAGAAGGCCGACAAAGCCGCCATCTTCGCCGGCTGGCGCGAGATGAACGAGTACATGGTGGAAAACAAGCTGGATCCGGTGGTGCCGGTCATCCCGCCTGAGCCACCCAAGCCGCCGAAGCTGGCCAAGGCGGCGGACGCCAAGCCGGACGACGCCGAAGCCGAGGCCGAGGCCGACAGCCAGCCGACCGCCAAGCAGTGAGGCGCGTGCGGCTCAGGGACTCAGGGCCCCAGCGGCACCAGCACCTGGCGTGGTTTGACGCCGGTGGCCGGAAAGTCCATCAACGCAGCGGTGAACAGCGGTGCCAGCGCGGCGCCATCGGTGCTGCGCTGGAAGCTTTCGCTGCTGGCGCGGGCCTCGAACAGCGGCGCGCCGCTGGCGCGGTCACGCACCAGCACGGCCACCTCGCGGTCATAGCGCGGCGGCTCCAGGCGCATGCTGCTGCTCCACAGCGGGCCGCGCCAGGGGCCGGGGCGCCAGGTGCCGAAGCCACCGTGCCACCACAGCGGGTCGTCCCAGGGTGAGCGGTCGGTGCGGCTGATGCGCGCGCCCACCTGCACCAGCACATCGGGCTGCGCACCGGCGGCCACCGGCTGGAAGCCGGCGCGGGCCAGTGCCGGCGCAGCGGCGCCTTCCAGCCGCTGCATGGTGTCGCCTTGCGCCTGCTGCGACGGTAGCCGCTCGAAGGCATAGGTGCCAGCGCTGCGACCGGCCGGCCAGCTGCCGAAGGTGGACACCTCGGCCGACAACTGGTTGATCGACGCGCAGCCCGCCAGCGTCAGCAGGGCGGCGCCAGCGGCCATGGCTTGCAGCCAGTTGCGTTTGTGCATGGTGGGCTCCTGGTCGGTGGATGTGTCGGGATGCTGCGCGCGCCGTGCGGGATCAGTCTGTCCGCTGCCAGACGATGGGCTGCGGTGCGGCCGGCGCCGGCGTGGCGCAGGCCGCGTCGTCGGCATCGAAGGCCTTGTCACCCTGCGCGTCGGGCGTGCCAGTCGGTCGGATGCTGGTGAACGGGAACAGTTGCCGGTCCATCATGTGCGACAGCGTGATGTTGCCCATGGCGGTGGCCATGTTGTCGATGCGGCCCGGATACTGGCGCTCCCATTCATGGATCATCTTCTTGATCTGCACCCGCTGCAGGTTGTCCTGGCTGCCGCACAGGGTGCAGGGGATGATGGGGAACTGCCGGTGGTCGGCCCAGGTGGCCAGGTCGCGCTCGGCCACGTAGGCCAGCGGGCGGATCACGGTGTGGCGGCCGTCGTCGCTGACCAGCTTGGGCGGCATGCCCTTGAGGCGGCTGCCGAAGAACATGTTCATCAGCATCGTCACCACGATGTCGTCGCGGTGGTGGCCCAGCGCGATCTTGGTGGCGCCCAGTTCACCCGCCACCCGGTACAGGATGCCGCGCCGCAGCCGGCTGCACAGGCTGCACATGGTCTTGCCCTCGGGCACCAGCTTCTTGACGATGCTGTAGGTGTCCTGGTTCTCGATGTGGAACTCGATGCCTAACTTCTCTAGGTAGGCCGGCAGGATGTGCGCCGGGAAGCCTGGCTGCTTCTGGTCGAGGTTGACGGCCACCAGCGTGAACTTGACCGGCGCGCGCTGCTGCAGCCCCAGCAGGATGTCGAGCATGGCGTAGCTGTCCTTGCCGCCCGACAGGCACACCATCAGCCGGTCGCCTTCTTCGATCATGTTGAAGTCGACGATGGCCTGGCCCACCTGGCGGTGCAGGCGCTTGCTGAGCTTGTTCATCTCGAAGGCGTGCTTCTTGGCCTTCGCGATGTCGGCGCTGTGGTCTGCAGCCAGGTGCTGCACATCGGTCACGTCGTTCATGCGGCCTCCTTCATGCCGAACACCTCGCAGCCCACGGCGTCGCAGTCGGGGTAGACGTCGGGCTTCTCGGTGGCCACCCGCGCGGCACGCACGTTGGGGTGGTCCAGCATCAGCTTGAGCACATCGTCTGCCAGGGTTTCCTGCAGGTGGATGTGGCCGCGCTTCACACGCTCAGTGATGGTGCGGCGGATGAAGTCGTAGTCGAGCACCTCGTCGAGCT
>JBBAPL010000027.1:0-47986 GCA_040400895.1 Aquabacterium sp. | reverse complement strand
CACGTTGATCCGGCTCGGGGAGTGTGCGGGTAGGTGGCATCGAGCCGGCGGGGCGACCCCCGGCCCAGAGGAATGGCGGTCACGGCACCGGCGCCCCGCAAGGGGCGTCGGCGCTGCACAGAATCCGGCCTATCGGCTCGCTTCACACTAATGTCGGCCGGCAGCCCCAACGGGCGTGCCGGCCATTTCTTTTTGAATCGAGCCTGCATTGAATCCAGACGCCAAGACCCTCTGGCCGCACCCCCAATGGGTGCTGGCCGCCTTGCTGGCCGCCCTGAGCACGCTGGGTCCGTTCTCGATCGACACCTACCTGCCGGCGTTTTCGGGCATCGCCCGGTCGCTGCAGGCCACGCCGGCGCAGATGCAGCAGACGCTGTCAGCCTACCTGTTCGGCTTTGCGCTGATGAACCTGTTCCACGGCGCGCTGTCCGACCGCTTCGGCCGCCGCCCGGTGGTGCTGTGGGGGTTGGTGGTGTTCACGCTGGCATCCCTGGGCTGCGCGCTGAGCGAGACGATCGCCCAGTTGGTGGCCTTCCGCGCGCTGCAGGGTCTGTCGGCCGGAGCAGGCGTGGTGGTGTCGCGGGCCATCATCCGCGACATGTTCCCGCCGGCCGATGCCCAGCGGGTGATGTCGCAGGTGACCATCTTCTTCGGCGTGGCGCCGGCCATTGCGCCGATGTTGGGCGGGCTGCTGTTCGTCGCCGCAGGCTGGCATGCGATCTTCTGGCTGCTGGTGGCCGTGGGCCTGTTGCTGCTGCTGCTGGCCGGGCGGTATCTGCCGGAAACACTGCATGTGTCGGCGCGCCAGTCGTTTGCGCCCGGGCCGCTGATGCGCGCCTACCGGGGCCTGTTGCGCAACCCGCGCTTCATGCTGCTGGTGCTGGCCAGCGGGGTGCCGTTCAACGGCATGTTCCTGTATGTGCTGTCGGCGCCTGAGTGGCTGGGCACCCACCTGCAACTGGCGCCCACCCAGTTCTTCTGGTTCTTTCTGCTGACCATCGGCGGCGTGATGTCGGGCGCGGCGGTCAGCGGCCGGCTGGCCGGGCGCTGGGCGCCGGGCCGCCAGATCCGCTGGGGCTTCGCCATCATGCTGGGCTGCTCGTTGGTCAACGTGGCGCTGAATGCCGCGCTGGCGCCCCACCCGGCCTGGGCGCTGGTGCCCGTGGCGGTGTTCGCCTTCGGCTGGGCGCTGATGGTGCCGGTGGTCACGCTGATGGTGCTGGACCTGGCGCCCGAGCGCCGCGGCATGGCCAGCAGCCTGCAGGCTTGCGTGGGCAGCGTCGCCAACGGCGTGGTGGCGGGCGTGGTGTCGCCCCTGGTGATGCACTCCACGCTGGGGCTGGCGCTTGCGTCGCTGGGGTTGATGGGCGTGGGGCTGGTGGCCTGGTCGTGCATCCCGCGGCAACCGGCCTGAACTCAAGAACCGGCCCGGCGGGCCGATAGCGCAGGGAACGGGTTGGGCCGGCTGACTGCTGGCGCGCCCGGCCACCTGCCGCGAGTGCCCGCCATGCCCCACAACGTCCGCCGTCCTGTCCGTTCCCACCGTCTGGCTGCCGGCCTGCTGGCCGCAGCTGCCACGTTGTGCCTGGCCACGGTGGCCCGGGCATCGGACGCCCCTGCGCCGACGCCTGCCAAGCCGGCGGCCAAGGCACCCGCTGCCGACCAAGGCAAGCCGGCTGCCGCGCCGCCGGCCGATCCGATGGACACGCTGCGCGAGAAGCTGGCCACCAAGCTGGGCGCGGTGAAGGCGCCGGCGTCGCCGACGCCGTATGTGGTGCGGGTGGTTTCCAAGGCCAATGCCGAGGCAGCGCCAGGCTCGGCAGCGGCCCACGCCGAGGGCAAGGGCAAGGACGTCGACCGCGGTGGCACACCCGCCAAGGTGGCCAGGCTGCGGGCGGCCAAGGTCGCCGCCGGCCAGGCACCCAACCCGCATGCCGCGCATTGGGGCTATGCCGGCGAGGGCGGCCCGGAGCAGTGGGGCCAGCTCAAGCCCGAGTTCTCCACCTGCGCCAGTGGCAGCCGGCAAAGCCCCATCGACATCCGCAGCGGCGTGAAGGTTGACCTCGAGCCGATCCAGTTCGACTACCGGCCGTCGGCCTTCGGCGTCATCGACAACGGCCACACCATCCAGGTGAACGTGGGCGGTGGCAACGCCATCGAGGTGCAGGGCCGGCGCTACGACCTGGCGCAGTTCCACTTCCACCGCCCGTCGGAAGAACGCATCAACGGCCGCCAGTTCGACATGGTGGCGCACCTGGTGCACAAGGACCCCGAAGGCCGGCTGGCCGTGGTGGCCGTGCTGCTGGACCGCGGCGGCATGGCCCAGCCGCTGATCCAGACGGTGTGGAACAACCTGCCGCTGGAAAAGGGCAGCGAGGTCGGCGTGCGTGGCGACATCGACATGAACCACCTGCTGCCCGCCGACCGCCGCTATTTCACCTACATGGGGTCGCTGACCACGCCGCCGTGCAGCGAGGGCGTGCTGTGGCTGGTGCTGCAGCAGCCGGTGCCGATGGCGCAAGACCAGATCGGCGTGTTCTCGAAGCTGTATCCGATGAATGCGCGGCCGGTGCAGCAGGCCTCCGGCCGACTGATCAAGCAGTCGAATTGACCGCCGGGCGCCGCCCGCCGGCGCCTGTTGGAATCACCCGCCCTGGCGTCAGCCCCGGCGGGTTTTTCACGCCTGGGTCGGCCCGTGGCGGTCCGGCTGAAGCCGGCATGCCGTGACAATCCGCACGCCTGCTGCCTCGCTGGCGCCTGTCACTGCGCCGCCACCATCTCAACCACCGCTTTCACAAGCCTGCGCAAGTCTCTATTTTGAAACGATTTTTGCTTTTGACCATCTTGAGGATCAGGCCGTAAGTAGTTGATTTGATTGATTTTTCCAGTGCTGTTCCTGTGATTCCCCGGAATTCTGCGATAAAGTGGAGTTCGGTGGGATTTGGTGGGGCAAAGTGGCAGGAATCGTCTTTCAAGGGACCGCGGCGTTGTCGCTCGATGGCAAGGGGCGCTTGGCTGTGCCCGCACGCCACCGCGATGGGCTGTCCGCCTTGTCGGGCAACCAGCTCACCCTCACCCAGCATCCGGTGGGCTGCCTGTTGGTGTTCCCACGCCCGGCCTGGGAGGAATTCCGCGCCAAGCTGCTGAGCCTGCCGATGGAAGCCGACGGCTGGCGCCGCTTCTTCGTGGGCAGTGCGGCGGACGTGGAGGTCGACTCCGCCTTCCGCGTGCTGGTGCCGCCCGAACTGCGCGCCATGGCCGGGCTGGACAAGGATGCGCTGCTGATGGGCATGGGCCAGCGGCTGGAGTTGTGGGACCCGGTGCGCTATGCGGCGCATCAGGCGAACGTCATGGCCGGGCCGATGCCCGATGCCATCAAGAGCTTTGTCTTCTGATGACGACGCCGGCTGCCTGGCAGCACACCACGGTCCTGCTGGTCGAGGCGGTCGATGCGGTCGCCATTCGGCCTGAAGGCATCTATGTCGACGGCACCTTCGGCCGCGGTGGCCACAGCCGTGCGCTGCTGGCGCGCCTGGGCCCCACCGGCCGGCTGATCGGCTTCGACAAGGACCCCGAGGCGGTGGCGGTGGGCCAGGCGCTGGCGGCCGAGGACGCCCGCTTCGCCATCGTGCACGAGAGCTTCGCCGACATGGCGGCTGCCCTGGCAGCGCGCGGCATCCACCATGTGGACGGCGTGCTGCTGGACCTGGGCGTCAGCTCGCCGCAGATCGACAACCCCGCACGGGGCTTCAGTTTCCGGTTCGATGCGCCGCTGGACATGCGCATGGACACCACCCGCGGCGAGACCGCTGCGGATTTCCTGGCCGGCGCCGATCAGCGCCGCATTGCGGAGGTGATTCGTGACTATGGCGAAGAACGGTTTGCTGTACCGATTGCAAAGGCGCTTGTTGCTCGCCGGGACGGCGGGGCCCCTGTTCGAACAACAGCCGAACTTGCCCAGGTCGTGGCTCGTGCGGTCAAGACCCGCGAGCCGGGCCAGGACCCTGCAACGCGGACATTTCAGGCTCTTCGGATTCTCGTCAACGGTGAGCTCACGGAACTTGAGCAAGGGCTGACCGCAGCCCTGGCCCTGCTGGCGCCGGGCGGCCGGCTGGCGGTGATCAGCTTCCATTCGCTGGAAGACCGCATCGTCAAGACCTTCATCGCGCGAGAGAGCAAGGAAGTGGTCGACCGCCACTCGCCCGCCATGTACGCCGCGCCCAAGGCGATGAAGCTGGTGGCGCTGGGCCGACTGAAGCCGGACGTGGGCGAGGTGCGCGCCAATCCGCGTGCCCGCTCGGCCACGCTGCGGGTGGCGGAACGCACGGCGGTGCCGGCATGACAAAAATGAACGTCATGTTGCTGATCGCGGTGATCGCCAGCGCCCTGGTGCTGGTGAAGACCGCCTACGACGCCCGCCGCCTGTTCACCGCCGACCACCGCGCCGACATGGAAGCCGGCCGCCTGCAGGGTGAGCACAAGCGCCTGGAGGCCGAGCGCGAGTTGCAGGCCACCAACCAGCGGGTCGACAAGAGCGCGCGTGAACGCCTGAAGATGACCACGGCCACGCCGGCCATCACCATGTACGAGAGCGCGCCCGCCTCGTCGCCGGCGGCCACCGCCGGCGCGGTGGTCGCGGCATCGGGAGTCCGGCGATGAAGAAGCTGCTGACCCCCAACGCCGTGCGCGGCGTCAATTACGCGACCAGCCCATTGCTGGCCAGCAAGACGCCCAACTGGCGCAGCCGCTTTCTGGTGGCGGCGGTGGCGCTGGGGTTCGCCGGCCTGCTGCTGCGCGCGGCCCAGATCCAGCTGGTCAAGCCCGAGTTCTTCCAGAAGGAAGGCGAGAAGCGCTACGCCCACAGCCTGGAGGTGACCGCCACCCGCGGCCGCGTGCTCGACCGCAGCGGCCAGCTGCTGGCCACCAGCGTGCCGGTGCCCAGCGTCTGGGCCATCCCCAAGGACCTGAAGGCCACGCCCGAGCAGCGCGGCCAGCTGGCCAAGCTGTTGAGAATGGACGGCGCCGAACTCGAGGCCCGCCTGGCCAGCGGCAGCGCCAGCTTCGCCTGGCTGCGCCGGCACATCGAGTCCGACACCTGGACCCAGATCGACCAGCTGGGCATCAAGGGCGTGTACCAGAGCCGCGAGTTCCGCCGCCGCTACCCCGAGGGCGAGTCGGCGGCCCATGTGGTGGGCTTCACCAACCTGGAAGACCAGGGGCAGGAGGGCGTGGAACTCGCCTTCCAGCGCCAGCTGCAGGGCCGCAATGGCAGCCGGGGTGTGGTCAAGGACCGCCTGGGCCGGGTGATCGAGGACATGGGCACCCACATCCAGCCCGCCGACGGCAGCGACATCGCGCTGAGCGTCGATGCCAAGGTGCAGTTCTTCGCCTACCAGCGGGTGCGCGAGGCGGTGGCCGAGCACAAGGCCAAGGCCGGCAGCGTGGTGGTGCTGGACGTGCAGACCGGCGAGATCCTGGCGCTGGCCAACTACCCCAGCTACGACCCCGGCGAACGTGGCAAGCGCACCGGCGAGCAACTGCGCAACCGCGCGCTGACCGACATCTTCGAGCCCGGTTCGACGATGAAGCCGTTTGTCGTGGCCTGGGCGCTGGAGACCGGCAAGGTCAAGCCCGACACGCCGATCAACGCGTCGGCCGGCAGCGTGGTGGTCAGCGGCATCCCCATCAAGGACGCCCACCACTACGGCACGCTGAGCGTGCGCGAGGTGATCCAGAAGAGCAGCAACATCGGCACGGTGCGCGTGGCCATGCAGATGCAGCCGCGTGAACTGTGGGAGCTGTACTCCAGCGTGGGCTACGGCCAGAAGCCGCAGATCAGCTTCCCCGGCGCCGTCACCGGCCGCCTGCGCCCGTACAAGACCTGGCGGCCGATCGAGCAGGCCACCATGGCCTATGGCTATGGCCTGTCGACATCGTTGCTGCAGATCGCCCGGGCCTACACCACCTTTGCGCGCGATGGCGAGGTGATCCCCATCACCATGCTGCGCCAGGAACAGCCGGTCTCGGGCATCCGCGTCATCTCGCCCGAGACGGCGCGCGAGATCCGCACCATGCTGCAGATGGCCGCTGGCCCTGGCGGCACCGGGCAGCTGGCGCAGACCATCGGCTATTCGGTGGGCGGCAAGAGCGGCACCGCGCACAAGCAGGAAGGCAAGGGCTACGCCAGCAACAAGTACCGCAGCTGGTTCGTCGGTCTGGCGCCGGTCGACAAGCCGCGCATCGTGGTGGCGGTGATGGTCGACGAGCCCAGCAACGGCAAGTACTACGGCGGCGCGGTGGCCGCGCCGGTGTTCAGCCAGGTGGTGCAGCAATCGCTGCGCATCTTGGGCGTGCCGCCCGATCTGGATGTGAAGCCGCGCGTGGTGGCCAAGGGCGTGCCCGACGCGCCGGAGAGCTTCTGAGCATGCTGCACACCCTGGCCACCGTCCCCCAGGCTGCCGACTGGCTGGCCGCGCGGGTGCGCCCGGGCGGTGCAGCCATGCTGCGCACCGACAGCCGCGCGCTGCGCACGGGCGACGCATTCATCGCCTGGCCGGGCCATGCCGCGGACGGCCGGCAGTACGTGGCCGGCGCGCTGGCGGCTGGCGCCGCGGCCTGTCTGGTGGAGGCCGATGGGGTGGACGCCTTCGGCTTCGCCGATGCCCGCATCGCCACGCTGCCCGGCCTGAAGGCCGCCACCGGCCCGCTGGCCGCTGCCTGGTTCGGCCAGCCGGCGCAGGCGCTGCAGATGGTCGCGGCCACCGGCACCAACGGCAAGAGCAGCACCGCCTGGTGGACAGCGCAGGCGCTGACGGCGCTGGGACAGCGCTGCGGCGTGGTGGGGACGCTGGGGATCGGCCAACCGCCGTTGGACGGCGATCCCGGCAGCATCCACCACACCGGCCTGACCACGCCCGACCCGGTCACGCTGCATGCCGGCTTGCGCGCCATGGCCGACGCCGGCTTTGCCGCCTGCGCCATCGAGGCCTCGTCGATCGGCCTGGTCGAGCAGCGGCTGGCCGGCACGCCGATCCGGGTGGCGCAGTTCACCAACTTCACCCGTGACCACCTCGACTTCCACGGCAGCATGGCTGCGTACTGGAATGCGAAGCGGGCGCTGTTCAACTGGCCCGGGCTGCAGGCGGCGGTGGTCAACACCGACGACGCCCAGGGCGCGGCGCTGGCGGCCGAGCTGCACGGCGGTGCGCTGGACCTGTGGACGGTGGCCGTGCAGCAGCCCGCCCGGCTGCGCGCGTTGGACCTGGGCTACACCGGTGGTGGCCTGTCGTTCGTCCTGGCCGAGGGCTCGGCCCGCGTGCCGGTGCGCAGCCGCCTGATCGGCAACTTCAACGCCAGCAACCTGCTGGGTGTGCTGGGTGCCCTGCGTGCGCTGGGCGTGCCGCTGGCCGATGCTGCCGCGGTGGTGCCGCGCCTCACGCCCGTGCCCGGCCGCATGGACCGCGTGCCCACCACCGCCGGTCAGCCCGAGGTGGTGGTCGACTACGCCCACACACCCGACGCGCTGGAACAGACCCTGGGCGCACTGCGCCCGCTGGCCGCCGCCCGCGGCGGCGCCCTGTGGTGCGTGTTCGGCTGTGGCGGCAACCGCGACGCCACCAAGCGCCCGTTGATGGGTGCCATCGCCGAGCGCCTGGCCGACCGGGTGGTGCTGACCAGCGACAACCCGCGCCATGAAGACCCGCTCACCATCCTGGCGCAGGTCCGCGCCGGGCTGCTGGCCGCGCCGGCCGCGCTGATCGAAGACCGCGCCCTGGCCATCGCCCATGCCGTGCAGCAGGCCGCGCCGGCCGACGTGGTGCTGATCGCCGGCAAGGGGCATGAGGACACCCAGGACATTGCTGGCATGAAGCGGCCCTTCCTCGACAGTCGCGTGGCCTCGCAGGCCCTGGCAGCCAGGAGCGCCGCATGAGCGCCGCGTTGTTCACCTTGGCCGCCGCCGCCGCGCTGCTGCCCGGCGCCACCCTGCTGGGCGACCCGGCCACGCCGATCACCCGCGTGCACAGCGACACCCGCACGCTGCGCGCGGGTGACCTGTTCGTGGCGCTGCGCGGCGACCACTTCGACGCCCGCGCGTTCCTGCCGCAGGCCCGCGCCGCAGGTGCTGCCGCCGCCCTGGCGGAGCACGGCATCGCCGATGCCGGCCTGCCCGGCCTGCAGGTGGCCGACAGCCTGGCTGCGCTGCAGCAGTTGGCCGCAGGCTGGCGTGGCCGCTTCACCGGTCCGGTGATCGGCGTGGCCGGCAGCAACGGCAAGACCACCGTCACCCAGATGGTGGCCGCCATCCTGCGCGCCGATGTCGGTGACCGCAGCCTGGCCACCGCCGGCAACTACAACAACCACATCGGCCTGCCGCTGCAGGTGCTGCGGCTGCAACCGGCGGGCGACGACGCCCACAGCATCGCAGTGTTCGAGTTGGGCATGAACCACCCGGGCGAGATCGCCCTGCTGTCGGCCATCGCCCGGCCCACGGTGGCGGTGGTCAACAACGCGCAGCGCGAGCACCAGGAATTCATGGCCACGGTGGAGGCCGTGGCGCAGGAGAACGGCGCAGTCATCACCGCACTGCCGGCCGATGGCGTGGCGGTGTTCCCGGCCGACGACGCCCATGCGGCCGTGTGGCGCATGCTGGCTGGCGATCGCCGCCAGCTCACCTTTGCGATGCAGGGCGCTGCCGACGTGACGCCCGAGGCCGGCGCCCCCGCCCACTGGGTGGCCGATGCCGACGGCGGCCACTGGCAGTTCGCCATCCGCACGCCGGTGGGCGCGGCCACGCTGCAGCTGCACATCCCTGGCCGACACAACCTGCACAACGCGCTGGCGGCGGCCACCAGCGCCTTGGCCGCTGGCGTGCCGCTGGCCGCGGTGGTGCAGGGGCTGGCTGCCTTCCGCCCGGTGGCTGGTCGGTCGCGCCTGCTGCCGCTGCAGTGGGCCGGTCGCGCGGTCACGCTGGTGGACGACAGCTACAACGCCAACCCCGATTCGGTGCGTGCCGCCATCGACGTGCTGGCCACGCTGCCCGCGCCGCAGTGGCTGGTGCTGGGTGACATGGGTGAGGTGGGCGACCAGGGCCCGGCCTTCCATGCCGAGGTCGGCGCCTATGCGCGGGCCGCCGGCATCCAGCACTTCTGGACCGCTGGCAGCGCCTGCATCGACGCCGCCCGCGCCTACGGTCCGGGTGCACGCCACTTCGCCGATGCGCCGGCCGTCATCGCCGCCCTGGGCCAGGCGCCCGCCTGCGGCGCCGTGCTGGTGAAGGGATCGAAATTCATGCGCATGCCCACCGTGGTGGCGGCACTGCAGCAGCACGCCCAGGCAGGAGGCGCCGCATGCTGCTGACGCTCAGCCAGTGGCTGCTGGCCCAGAACCCCGACTGGGGCTTTCTGCGCGTCTTCCAGTACCTGACCTTCCGCGCGGTGATGTCGGCGATGACGGCGTTGCTGATCGGCCTGGGCCTGGGCCCGTGGGTGATCCGCCGCCTCACCGCGCTGAAGATCGGCCAGCCGATCCGTGAATACGGCATGCAGAGCCACCTGGCCAAGCGCGGCACGCCCACCATGGGCGGTGTGCTGATTCTGCTGGGCATCGGCGTGGCCACGCTGCTGTGGTTCGACTGGAGCAACCGCTTCGTCTGGGTGGTGATGCTGGTCACCTTCGGCTTCGGCGCGGTGGGCTGGGTCGACGACTGGCGCAAGGTGGTCGACAAGAACCCCGAGGGCATGCGCTCGCGTGAGAAGTTCTTCTGGCAGTCGCTGATCGGCCTGGTGGCTGCGGCCTATCTGGCCTTTGCGGTGGGCGAATCCACCAACCAGAAGGTGCTGGAGCTGTTCGTCACCTGGGTGCAGAGCGGCTTCACCGCCGAACTGCCGCCCCGGGCCGACCTGATGCTGCCGTTCTTCAAGACGGTGAGCTACCCGCTGGGCGTGTTCGGCTTCATCGCGATGAGCTACTTCGTGATGGTGGGCGCCAGCAATGCGGTGAACTTCACCGACGGTCTGGACGGTCTGGCCATCATGCCGGTGGTGCTGGTGGGCTCGGCGCTGGGCATCTTTGCCTACATCGTGGGCAACTCGGTCTACAGCAAGTACCTGCTGTTCCCCTACATCCCGGGGGCTGGCGAGCTGCTGATCTTCTGCGGCGCGCTGGCTGGCGCGGGCCTGGCCTTCTTGTGGTTCAACGCCCACCCGGCGCAGGTGTTCATGGGCGACGTGGGCGCGCTGGCGCTGGGCGGCGCGCTGGGGACGATTGCCATCATCACCCGGCAGGAGATCGTGCTGGGGATCATGGGCGCGGTGTTCGTGGCCGAGGTGCTCAGCGTCATGCTGCAGGTCGGCTGGTTCAAGTACACCAAGCGCAAGTACGGCGAAGGCCGGCGCATCCTGAAGATGGCGCCGCTGCACCACCACTTCGAGAAGAGCGGCTGGACAGAGACGCAGGTCGTCATCCGCTTCTGGATCATCACCATGCTGCTGTGCCTGGTGGGCCTGGCCACCTTGAAACTCCGATGATGACCGCCCCCGCGCTCACTCCGCTCGCTGCCCCCCAAGGGGGCGCGCAAGCCCCTTGGGGCGGCCCGGCGGGGCTTGCCCACCACTTGCGCGATCTGCACGTGCTGGTGCTAGGCCTCGGGGAATCGGGCCTGGCGATGGCGCGCTGGTGCGCCCGCCTCGGTGCGCAGGTGCAGGTGTGGGATTCCCGCGAACAACCACCGCACGCCGCCGCGCTGGCCGCAGCCGCGCCGGGCGCCACGCTGCGCAGCGGCGCGCTGTCGGCCGACGACCTGGCCGGCGTGCAGATGGTGCTGAAGAGCCCCGGCCTGGCGCCGCACGACGACCACATCGCGCCACTGCTGGCCGCGGCCCGCGCCACCGGCATCGCGGTGGGCGGCGAGCTGGACCTGTTCGCCCGCGCGTTGGTCGATCTGCAGGCCGACCGGGGCTATGCACCCAAGGTGCTGGCCATCACCGGCACCAATGGCAAGACCACCACCACCGCGATGTGCGCCTTGCTGGTGGAACGCTGCGGCCTGACCGTGGCGGCGGCCGGCAACATCGGCCCGACCATGCTGGACACGTTGGCCACGGCGCTGGACGCAACCGAAGCGCCGCTGCCCGCGGTGTGGGTGCTGGAGTTGTCCAGCTTCCAGCTCGACGGCGTGCGGGGCTTCCAGCCCAGCGCCGCCACGGTGCTGAACATCACGCAGGACCACCTGGACTGGCACGGCAGCATGGACGCCTATGCGGCCGCCAAGGCCCGCATCTTCGGCGCCGGCACCACGTTGGTGATCAACCGCGACGACCTGACGGTGGAAGCCATGGTGCCCGCGCCGGTGCTGGTCAAGGGCGGCCGTGGCAAGCCGGCCAAGGACACCGGCCCGAAGGTGGTGCGCTTCGGCCTGGACGCACCACAACGGCCGGGCGACTTCGGCCTGGTGGTCGAGAACGGCATGGCCTGGCTGGTGCGGGCGCGCGAAGTCGATGAAACCTTGAAGCGCCGCAAGGATGAAGACGAAGAGATCCACCTGCAGCGCCTGATGCCCGCCGATGCCCTGCGCATCCGCGGCCGCCACAACGCCGCCAACGCACTGGCAGCCCTGGCGCTGGCCACGGCCATCGGATGCCCGCTGGCCAACCTGCTGCACGGCCTGCGCGAATACGCTGGTGAGCCACACCGGGTGGAGTACATCGGCAGCGTGGGTGGCGTGGAAGCCTTCGACGACAGCAAGGGCACCAACGTGGGGGCCACCGTGGCGGCCTTGCTGGGCCTGGGTGCCGACAAGGCGCCGGCCAAGCTGGTGGTGGTGCTCGGCGGTGACGGCAAGGGGCAGGACTTCAGCCCGCTGGCCGCACCGGTGGCGCGCCACGCCCGCGCGGTGGCGCTGATCGGCCGCGATGCCGGCACCATCGCCGCTGCCCTGGCTGCCGATGCCGGCGCTGCCGCTGTGCCGCAGCAGGCGCACGCCAGCCTCGAGGCGGCTGTGGCCTGGTGCTTCGACCAGGCCCGCGCGGGCGATGCGGTGCTGCTCAGCCCGGCTTGCGCCAGCCTGGACATGTTCCGCAACTACGGCCACCGGGCCGAGGTGTTCGTGGCCGCGGTGCAGGCGCTGGCGGCCGACCGTGGGGAGGCGCTGGCATGAACGCCGTGTTGACACGCCTGAACCTGCGTGGCCTGCTGCAGCGCCTGACCGGACGCGGCCAGGGCGAGGGCGGCGACCTGCCCATTCGTGACTGGACTGGCCCGGCCGGCGGCAGCCAGGCCACCCGCATTGCCGGCTTCGACGGCGCCCTGGTGTGGTGCATCGTGGCCCTGCTGTCGCTGGGGCTGGTGATGGTGTATTCGGCCAGCGTGGCCCTGCCCGACAGCCCCAAGTACAAGCTCTACAGCCCCACCTTCTTCCTGAGCCGGCATGCCCTGTCGCTGGCAATCGCCTTCGTCGCCGCCCTGGTGGTGGTGCAGTTACCGATCAAGCTGTGGGAGCGTGCGGCGCCGTGGCTGTTCGTCGCCAGCCTGGTGCTGCTGACGCTGGTGCTGATCCCCGGGCTGGGCAAGGGTGTGAACGGCGCGCGCCGTTGGCTGCCGCTGGGGGTGATGAACTTCCAGCCCAGTGAGTTGGCCAAGCTGGCCATGGCCATGTATGCCGCCAGCTACATGGTGCGCAAGATGGACGTGAAGGAGCGCTTCATCAAGGCGGTGTGGCCGATGGCCGTGGCGCTGGCGGTGATCGGCGTGCTGCTGCTGGCCGAACCCGACATGGGCGCCTTCGTGGTGATTGCCGCGGTGGCGCTGGGCATCCTGTTCCTGGGCGGTGTGAATGGCCGCATGTTCGCTGTCAGCGTGGCCATGCTGCTGGGTGCGATGGTGATGATGATCATCACCAACCCCTGGCGGTTGGAACGCGCGCTAGCCTTCACCGACCCGTTCGACCCGCAGTATTCGGCCGGCAAGGGCTACCAGCTCAGCCACTCGCTGATCGCCTTCGGCCGTGGCGAGCTGACCGGCCAGGGCCTGGGCGGCAGCGTCGAGAAGCTGCACTACCTGCCCGAGGCCCACACCGACTTCCTGCTGGCGGTGATCGGCGAAGAGCTGGGCTTCATCGGTGTGGCCTGTGTGATCCTGGCCTTCTTCTGGCTGACCCGCCGCATCTTCGTCATCGGCCGCCAGGCGGTGGTGCTCGACCGGGTGTTCGCCGGCCTGATGGTGCAGGGCATCGGCCTGTGGATCGGTGGCCAGACGCTCATCAACATGGGTGTGAACCTGGGCGCGCTGCCCACCAAGGGCCTGACGCTGCCGCTGCTGAGCTACGGCGGCTCGGCCATCCTGATGAACCTGGTGGCGCTGGCCATCGTGGTGCGGGTGGACATTGAAAACCGTTCACTCATGCGCGGAGGCCGCGAGTGATGCCGCACCTGGTCATCATGGCGGCCGGCACCGGCGGCCACATCATCCCCGGCATCGCGGTGGCTCGGGAGGTGCAGCGCCGCGGCTGGACCGTCAGCTGGCTGGGCACCGCCACCGGCATGGAGAACCGCCTGGTGCCGCCCACGCAGATCCCGCTGGACGTGCTGGCCTTCAGTGGCCTGCGCGGCAAGGGCCTGCTGCACACGGCCACCGGCGGGCTGCGGCTTCTCAAGGCCTTCTGGGATGCGGCGCGCATCCTGCGCCGGCGCGGCGCCAGCGCGGTGCTGGGCATGGGCGGCTATGTGTGCTTTCCGGGCGGCATGATGGCCAGCCTGCTGGGCAAGCCGCTGATGCTGGTCAATGCCGACGCTGGCCTGCTGCTGAGCAACAAGGCCCTGCTGCCGGTGGCCGACCGGGTGGCTTTTGGCTTCGATGGCCCGGCATCGCAGATCAAGCGCGGGCTGGTCACCGGCAACCCGGTGCGTGCCGAGATCGAGGCCCTGCCGGCGCCGGCTGTGCGTTACGCCGGTCGCAGCGGCCCGCTGCGCCTGCTGGTGGTGGGCGGCAGCCTGGGCGCCCAGGTGCTGAACCAGACCGTACCTGCCGCCCTGGCGCTGATGCCCGCCGACAGCCGCCTGCAGGTGCTGCACCAGACCGGCGCGGCCCAGCTGGAGACGGTGCGCGCCGCGTACGCCACCGCCGGCATGGCCGCCGATGTGCGGCCTTTCATCGATGACATGGCGCAAGCGCTGGCCGATTGCGATGTGATCGTCTGCCGCGCCGGCGCAGTCACCGTCAGCGAGCTGTGCGCCGCTGGCGTGCCCAGCTTGCTGGTGCCGCTGGTGGTCAGCACCACGGCACACCAGCGCGACAACGCCTTGCACATGGCCGGCCTCGGTGCCGCGCTGCACATCGACCAGGCCACGCTGACGCCCGCCAGCCTGGCTTCGCACCTGCAAGCGCTGACGCGCCCGGCCCTGCTGGCCATGGCCGAGCGGGCCCGGGCACTGGCGCGGCCCCATGCCGCAGCGCGCGTGGCCGACGAACTGGACAGACTCGTGAGCCCACGATGAAGCACGCCGTCAAGCACATCCACTTCGTGGGCGTCGGTGGTGCCGGCATGAGCGGCATTGCCGAGATCCTGCACAACCTGGGCTACACCGTTTCGGGCAGCGACCAGAGCGACAGCACCACCACCCGCCGCCTGGCCGAGCTGGGCATCCGCGTGTTCGTCGGCCACGATGCGGCCCACATTGCCGGCGCCGAGGCCATCGTCACCAGCACCGCAGTGAAGGGCGACAACCCCGAGGTGATCGCCGCCCGCACCCGGCGCATTCCGGTGGTGCCGCGCGCGGTGATGCTGGCCGAGCTGATGCGCCTGAAGAGCGGCATCGCGATCGCCGGCACCCACGGTAAGACCACCACCACCAGCCTGGTCACCTGCGTGCTGGCCGAGGCCGGGGTGGACCCCACCTTCGTCATCGGCGGCAAGCTCAACAGCGCCGGCGCCAATTCACGCCTGGGCTCGGGCGACTACATCGTGGTCGAGGCCGACGAGAGCGACGCGTCGTTCCTGAACCTGCTGCCGATCATGGCGGTGGTCACCAACATCGACGCCGACCACATGGACACCTACGGGCACGACTTTGCCCGGCTGAAGGCGGCGTTCGTCGACTTCCTGCACCGCATGCCGTTCTACGGCGCGGCCATCGTCTGCGGCGACGACCCCGGCGTGCGCAGCATCCTGCCGATGGTGTCGCGCCCCATCGTCACCTACGGCCTGGGGCCCGATGTGCAGGTGCGCGCGGTAGACGTGCAGGCCCTGCTCGGCGGCCAGATGCGCTTCACCTGCCAGCGCCAGAACTGGGAAAACTCGGGCACGGTGCTGCCCGACCTGCAGATCACCCTGAACCTGCCCGGCGAGCACAACGTGTGCAACGCACTGGCGGCGATTGCCGTGGCCACCGAGCTGGAGCTGCCCGACGCCCCCATCGTCAAGGCGCTGGCTGAATTCACCGGCGTGGGCCGGCGCTTCCAGCGCTACGGCGAGCTGCCCAGCAGCGACGGCGGTGAATTCACACTGATCGACGACTACGGCCACCATCCGGTGGAGATGGCCGCGGTGATTGCCGCGGCGCGCGGCGCCTTCCCGGGCCGCCGCCTGGTGCTGGCCTTCCAGCCGCACCGCTACACCCGCACGCGCGATTGCTTCGAGGACTTCGTCAAGGTGATGGGCCGCGCCGACGCGGTGCTGCTGACCGAGGTGTATGCCGCTGGCGAGGCACCCATCGTCGCCGCCGATGGACGGGCCTTGAGCCGCGCCCTGCGGGTGGCCGGCAAGGTCGACCCGGTGTTCGTCGACGACGTCGCCGACCTGCCGGCCGCCATCGTCGCGCACAGCCGCGCCGGTGATGTGGTGATCGCCATGGGCGCCGGCTCCATCGGCGCGGTCCCTGCCAAGGTGGTGGAGCGCTTCCTGGGGGACATGGCATGACAGTGCAGCTGCCCGCGATCGATGCCCGGGCCCTGGGCAAGACCGCCGTGCTGATGGGCGGCAGCAGCGCCGAGCGCGCCATCTCGCTGATGAGCGGCACCGGTGTGCTGGCTGCGCTGCAGGCCGAGGGCGTCGACGCCCAGGCCTTCGACCCCGCGCAGCGTGACCTGTCCGACCTGAAGCGCGAGGGCTTTGCCCGCGTCTTCATCGCGCTGCACGGCCGCCACGGTGAAGACGGCACGGTGCAGGGCGCGCTGGAACTGATGGGCCTGCCCTACACCGGCTCGGGCGTGATGGCCTCGGCCATTGCGATGGACAAGACCATGACCAAGCGGGTCTGGCTGGCCGAGCAACTGCCCACGCCGCGCTGGGTGTGGCTGTCGGCCGCGGACCAGGGCCGTGAGCGGCTGCGCACCGTGCCCGACGAACTGGGCCTGCCGTTGATCGTCAAGCCCCCGCGCGAAGGCTCGTCCATCGGCATCACCAAGGTGATGGGCTACAGCAACATGCAGGAGGCCGTGCAGCTTGCCATCGGCCACGACGCCGACGTGCTGTGCGAACAGTTCATCGACGGCGACGAAGTCACCTGTCCGGTCATCGGCCAAGACGCCACGGCGCAGGCCCTGCCGGTGGTGCGCATCGTCGCGCCCGAGGGCAAGTACGACTACCAGAACAAGTACTTCACTGACGACACGTCGTACCTGTGTCCCAGCGGCCTGCCCCTCCACGAGGAGCGTGACATCCAGCGCCTCGTCGTCGCCGCTTACCGGGCACTGGGCTGCCGGGGCTGGGGCCGCGCCGACCTGATGATTCGCGCCAGCGACCGCCAGCCCTTCCTGCTGGAGATGAACACCTCGCCCGGCATGACCGGGCACTCGCTGGTGCCGATGTCTGCCCGCGCCGCCGGCATCTCCTACCAGCAGCTGTGCCTGTGGCTGCTGTCCACCGCTGCGCTGGACAGCACGGTCTGACACCATGGCCCGCGCCGCCACGCTCCAATCCCCGTTCAGTCAGCAGGCTGCAGCGGCCGGCGTGGTGCTGCCGGCCGACGTGCGGCTGATGCAGGCCACGGCCAACACCGTGCTGGCGCTGGTGGTGCTGGGCCTGCTGGCGGCCGGGCTGCAACGGCTGGCACGCGCGCCGCTGTTCAACATCCAGGCCATCCGCATCGAAGGTGATGTCAGCCGCAACAGCGAGAGCACCATCCGCGCCAATGCCGCGCCGCGCTTGGCCGGCAGCTTCCTCACGCTGGACTTGCAGCAGGCGCGCGCGGCCTTCGAGGCCGTGCCCTGGGTGCGGCATGCGGTGGTGCAGCGGGTGTGGCCCGGTCGCCTGGCCGTGCGGCTGGAAGAGCACCAGCCGGTGGCGCTGTGGCTGGGCACTGATGGCAACGACCGGCTGGTCAACACCCATGGCGAAGTGTTCGAGGCCAACATTGGCGACGTGGAAGACGACAGCCTGCCACGCCTGCAGGGCCCCGAGGGCAGCGCCCCGGCCATGCTGGCGATGATGAAGCGGCTGGGCCCGTTGCTCGATGCACGACAGCGCGGTCACCGCGACGGCGAACTGGCGCAGCTGGCGCTGTCGGATCGCGGCTCCTGGCGCGCCACGCTGGACAAGGGCGCAGTCATCGAACTGGGCCGAGGCACCGACGACGAGGTCATCGCCCGCACCCAGCGCTTCGTGCAGACGCTGCCGCGGGTGGAGGCCCGCTACCAGCGGCCGCTCGAGTCAGCCGACCTGCGCCATGCGGATGGATTTGCGGTGCGCCTGAAGGGCGTGACCACCAGCGAGCCGGTGCCGCCGGCGCGCAAGAAATAAACACGGCACGACGCCAAACCAACGGCCACACCACAGCATCGAGGGCACAGCCACATGGCCAAGGAATACAAGGATCTCATCGTCGGATTGGACATCGGCACCGCCAAGGTGATGGCGGTGGCCGCCGAGGTGCTGCCCAACGGCGAGCTGCGGCTGGCCGGGCTGGGCGTGGCTTCCAGCCACGGCCTGAAGCGCGGCGTGGTGGTCAACATCGACGCCACGGTGCAGAGCATCCAGCAGGCGCTGAAGGAGGCCGAGATGATGGCCGCCTGCAAGATCGAGCGGGTCTACACCGGCATCACCGGCAGCCACATCCGCGGGCAGAACAGCACCGGCATGGTCATCGTGCGCGACAACCGCGAGGTGACGCCGGTGGACGTGCACCGCGTGGTCGAGACGGCCAAGGCCATCAACATCCCGAACGACCAGCGCCTGCTGCTGGTCGAGCCGCAAGAGTTCGTCATCGACGGCCATGAGGTGAAAGAGCCGGTCGGCATGAGCGGCAGCCGGCTCGAGGTGAAGGTGCACATCGTCACCGGCGCGCAGAGCGCGGCCGAGAACATCCTGAAGTGCGTGCGCCGCTGCGGCCTGGAGGTGGAGCGCCTGCTGCTGAACCCCAGCGCCAGCGCCGCCGCCGTGCTGACCGAGGACGAAAAGATGCTGGGCGTGGCCCTGGTCGACATCGGCGCCGGCACCACCGATGTCAGCATCTACACCGAGGGCTCGATCCGCCACACCGCGGTGATCCCCATCGCCGGCGACCTGATCACCAGCGACATCGCGATGGCGTTGCGCACCCCCACCAAGGACGCGGAAGAGATCAAGGTCGAGTACGGCGTGGCCAAGCAACTGCTGGCCGACCCGAGCGAGAACCTGGAAGTGCCCGGCCTGGGCGACCGCGCGCCGCGCATGCTCAGCCGCCAGGCGCTGGCCGGCGTGATCGAGCCGCGCGTCGAAGAGATCTACAGCCTGGTGCACCAGGTCATCCGCGAGAGCGGCTATGAAGAACTGTTGTCCAGCGGCATCGTCATCACTGGCGGCTCAGCGGTGATGCCGGGCATGGTGGAGCTGGGCGAGGACATCTTCTTGAAGCCCGTGCGCAAGGGCCTGCCCACCTACCACGGCCCGCTGTTCGACATGGTGGCCAACCCGCGCAGCGCCACGGTGATGGGGCTGCTGGAAGAAGCCCGCATGGCACGCGCACGCGGGCACAAGGTGGCGGCGCAGGCCGGGTCGGTGAAGACCATGGTCGGCCGCGCGAAGGACTGGTTCCTGGGCAACTTCTGATTCAGACGACCAGGCGGCACAGCGACCGCCTGGCCACACACAACAGGGGTTTCATCAACCCCGCGCTCTTTGGCTGTACCCGACAAAACTTTGGCAACTGCTTGACGACGACACAGGAGAAATTCACATGCCTATCGAGATGATCGAAGAATTCGACCAAGGGACCCGCATCAAGGTGGTGGGCGTGGGTGGCGGCGGCGGCAACGCCGTCGAGCACATGATTGCGCAGGGCGTGCAGGGCGTGGAATTCGTCTGCGCCAACACCGATGCGCAGGCGCTCAACCGCAGCAGCGCACACCAGCTGATCCAGCTGGGCGACAACGGCCTGGGTGCCGGCGGCAAGCCCGAGAAGGGCAAGGCCGCGGCCGAAGAGGCCGAGGCCCGGGTGCGCGCCAGCCTGGAAGGCGCCAACATGGTCTTCATCACCGCCGGCATGGGCGGCGGCACCGGCACTGGCGCCGCGCCCATCGTGGCCCGGGTGGCCAAGGAGATGGGCATCCTGACCGTGGGCGTGGTCACCAAGCCGTTCGACTTCGAAGGCCCGCGCCGCATGAAGCAGGCCGACGCCGGCACCAGCGAGCTCGAAGCCAACGTCGACAGCCTGATCGTGGTGCTGAACGAAAAGCTGCTGGACGTGCTGGGCGACGATGTGACCCAGGACCAGGCCTTCGCCCATGCCAACGACGTGCTGAAGAACGCGGTGGGCGGCATCAGCGACATCATCCACACGCACGGCCTGGTCCACGCCGACTTCGAGGACGTGACGACGGTGATGAGCGAGCCTGGCAAGGCGATGATGGGCACGGCCCAGGCCGGCGGCCCCGACCGCGCGACCAAGGCGGCTGAAGCCGCAGTGGCTTGCCCGCTGCTCGAAGGCATTGACCTGTCCGGCGCGCGCGGCGTGCTGGTGCTGATCGCGGCCAACAAGAACAACTTCAAGCTGAGCGAAAGCAAGGCGGCGATGAACACCATCCGCCGCTATGCCGCGGAAGACGCGCATGTGATCTTCGGCGCCGCCGACGACGAGAGCCTGGGCGACCAGCTGCGCGTCACCGTCATCGCCACCGGCCTGAGCCGTGGCCGGCCGCAGGCCGCCCCGCTGACGGTGGTGCAGCCCACCGCCCAGACGGGCCTGCGCACCGGCACCGACAACCTGCCGATCCTGAACAATGTGCTGGCAACGCCAGACCATGGCCAGCTGCAGCAGAGCCGCCAGCCCGACTACGGCACGCTCAGCACGCCCAGCGTGTGGCGCACCAACCGCCACCACGCTGCGGCCAAGGTGGAAGCGCTGTCGTCCAACGGCATGGACGAGATCGAGATTCCGGCCTTCCTGCGCAAGCAGGCCGACTGAGCGCCACTCGTCCGTAGGCGGCGTTGCGGCAAGCCCCCGGCCTGGTGTCTCAGGTCGGGGGCTTGCGCGCTTGTGGCGATTCAGGCGTGGTCCTGCGGTCTGGTGGGTAGAGTGGCGGGCAGGTGACGGCCAGGACCTGTCGCCCGGGCAGCACATGAATCTCTTGGCCAGTGACCGGTCTCGAAGTAGGGCCGCCATAGCCCGCGGCCCGGCCGCGGCGACGGGATCAGTTTTGATGCGCGAATGTGCTCGGCATGTTCAAGCACCATCACCCTCCCAGCCAGCGTCCTTCCAGCCAGGCGCCGGCATGGATGGCCTGCCGCGCCTCGGCCACCAGCAAGTTCACGGCGCAGCGCACATGCGCGCCGGTGGGCCGGTCGCTCGGCAGGGCCAGGACGATGGTGCGTGCGAGGGCGGGGTCTGTCAGCGGTGCGCCGCTGAGCTGACCGCTGTGCAGGTCGTCGGCCACCGCAATCGGTGGCAGGATGGTGAGGCCATGGCCGCCCAGCACCAGGCTGCGCTGCACACTGAGTGCATTGGTCTCTGCCGAGACTGTCAGGCCGATGTTGGCCACCGCGCAGGCATGGTCCACCAGCGTGCGGATGCCATGGGGCGCGCTGGGCAGCACCAGCGGCCTTCCGGCCAGCCTCGCCAGCGGGACCGGCTTGTTGCGGCGCAGCTTGGCCGCCGCCGGCCCGATGACCCACAGCGGCTCTTCGATCAAGGGCTCGGTGCGCACAGCGGATGACCGCTCCGGCCCGTACAGCAGGCCGGCATCGATCTCGCCCGTCTGCAGCCAGCCCAGCAGCGTGCCGGCGTAACCCATCGCGATGCGCAGCCGGATGCCCGGGTGCAACGCGGCCAGACCGGCCACCAGCGGGCCGGAGAGCATGTCGATGGTGCTGGGCAACAGCCCCAGCGTGACCAGGCCATGCAGGCCCGTGCCGGCTGCGGCGCTGGCGCCGGCGATCTCGGCCCCTGCACGGTCCAACTCCAGCATCGCCCGCCGCGCATGGGGCACCAGCGCGCGCCCGGCGTCGGTCAGCACCATGCCGTGGCGCTCACGCACGAAGAGCGGCGCACCGATGTCTGCTTCCAGCAGCTTGACCTGCCGCGACACGGCCGGCTGCACCAGGTGCAGCACCTCGGCGGCGCGCGTCACGTTGCCGGTTTCGGCCACGGTCAGGAAGGCGCGGAGTTGCTTGAAGTCCATCTGGCGGCAGCGATTGCCGGACGTGATCGTGGCATGCCAATCGGCTATTTCACAAGCCCTGGCATTGAATCTTATGATGAATGCTCCGACCACTTCAGCTCGACCTCCGAGCCTGGCGATGACCACCTCACCCCCTGCCGCGCCGGCCTGGCAGCAAGCCGTCTTCAAGGTCCTGAAGCAGGGCGGCGTGCGTCAGGTCGCCTACGTGCCCGACGCCGGACATGCGCACACCATCCGCAGCGCGATCGCCGATCCCGAGATCGAGGATGTGGTGCTGACCACCGAAGAAGAAGGCGTGGCGCTGGTGTGCGGCGCCTGGCTGGGTGGGCAGCGCGCCGTGCTGCTGATGCAGAGCAGCGGTGTGGGCAACTGCATCAACATGTTCTCGCTGCTGCAATCGGCCGACTTTCCGTTCTTCACCATCGTCACGATGCGCGGCGAGTACGCCGAGTTCAACCCCTGGCAAGGCCCGATGGGCAAGGCCACGCAGGCCGCGCTGGAACTGATGGGCATCCACGTGCTGCGGGTGGACGACCCTGACAAGGTGGAAGAGATCGTCAGCGCCGGCTTCGATGCCGCCTTCCAGGCCGGCGAGAAGGTGGCCGTGCTGCTGGGTCAGAGCCTGATCGGCCGCAAGAAATGGGAGCGCAACTGATGGCTGACAACACAACGGCGCAGCGCGTGGATCGCCGCGCCTTCGTCGCCCGCCTGCTGGCCGCCGCGCCCGACGCGCTGGTGGTCACGGGTCTGGGCTCGCCCGCCTACGACGTGTTTGCAGCCGGCGACCGCGACCGCAACTATTACCTGTGGGGCGCCATGGGCGGTGCCGCTCCGATCGGCCTGGGCCTGGCATTGGCGCAGCCGCAGCAGTCGGTGGTGGTCATCACCGGTGACGGTGAGCAGCTGATGGGCATCGGCAGCCTGGCCACCATCGGCGCCAAGCAGCCCCGGAACCTGACGATCGTGGTGCTGGACAACGGCCACTTCGGTGAGACCGGCATGCAGCGCAGCCACACCAGCCTGGGCACCGACCTGGTGGCGGTGGCCAAGGGCTTCGGCATTGGCGACGCCTTCGCGGTGGACCACATCGACCACGCCAGCGCCGTCGCGCGGCGCATCCAGGCCCGCGCGGGCACGGCGTTCGCACAGGTGTTCATCGCCGCTGACGACTTGCCACGCGCACTGCCGCCGCGCGACGGCGCCTACATCAAGAACCGCTTCCGTGCCGCCCTCGGCCTGCAGCCGTTCTGAGCGATGCCCGTCCAAGCACCGGGTCGCGTCGTCATCGTCGGCGGCGCCATCGTCGGCAGCTTCAGCGCCTGGGCGCTGCGCCAGGCGGGCTTCGGCGGCGCCATCACGGTGATCGAGCAGGATCCCACCTACCAGCGCTCGTCGACGGCGCTGTCGGCTGCGGGCATCCGCACCCAGTTCGGCACGCCCACCAACATCCGGATGAGCCTGTATGCGGCGCAGCTGTTCCGCGACATCCAGTCCGTCTTTGGCGACGATGCCGAGGTGGGCTTCCACGAGAAGGGCTACCTGATCCTGGGCGGCACGCACCAGGTGGCCGAACGCACCGCAGCGGCCGAGATGCAGAACGCCCATGGCGCCGAGATCCAGGTGCTGGGGCCCGACGAACTGCGGGCACGTTTTCCGGGCCTGAAGGTCGACGACATCGGCGTGGCCACCTTCGGTGCCCGGCATGAAGGCTGGTTCGACGCCTGGAGCCTGCTGCAACTGGTGCGGCGTGCAGCGCGGCAGTCGGGGGTCACCTACGTGCAGGCGGCCGCGGCCGGCTTCGAGACCGACGATGCGAGGCTGACGGCCGTGCGGCTGGCCGGCGGCGAGCGCATCGCCTGTGATGTGTGCGTGCTGGCGGCCGGGGCCTGGTCGGGCCGCCTGGCAGCGGGGCTGGGCATCGCACTGCCGGTGGTGCCGAAGAAGCGCACCGTGTTCTCGTTCAAGACGCCGTTCAAGCTGCCCGGCTTCCCGATGCTGTTCGACACCAGCGGCCTGTGGATCCGGCCCGAGGGAGACGGCTGGATCGGCGGCATCCAGCCCCCGCCCGACCAGGACCCCGATGCCGATGGCGACTTCGAGCCGCAGCACACGCTGCTGGAACAGACCTACTGGCCGCTGCTGGCCAAGCGCATTCCGGCAATGGAAGAGCTGCGCCTGCAGCGCGCCTGGGCCGGCCCTTACGAGGTCAACATGCTGGACCACAACGGCGTGGTCGGACCCCACGACGAACTTCCCAACCTGATGTTCGCCACCGGCTTCTCGGGCCACGGCGTGATGCATGCGCCGGCCGTGGGCCGGGGCGTGGCCGAACTGATCGTGCATGGCGGCTACCGCAGCATCGATCTCAGCCCGCTGGGCTGGGGCCGCATCCGCACATCGACACCCATGCCCGAGACCATCGTCTACTGAAAGGAAAGCAACATGAGACTGGCTGACAAGGTGGCCGTGGTCACCGGCGCGGCGCGCGGCATCGGGCGCGCAACGGCAGAACGGCTTCTGGCCGATGGGGCCCGCGTGCTGCTGTCCGACATCGACGTGGAACGGCTACACCAGACCGCGGCCGAGCTCGGGCCGGCTGCCCGCGTACGCGTCCAGCCGGCCGACGTGGCGAGCCGGGCCGAGGTGGTGCAGCTGGTCGAAGCCGCCGTGCGGCACTTCGGCGGCATCGACATCATGGTCAACAACGCCGGCATCGCGCCGGTGGTCGACTTTCTCGATGTCACCGAAGAACTGCTGGGCCGTGTGCTCGACGTGAACCTCAAGGGCGCGTTCTACGGCACCCAGGCCGCCGGCCGGCAGATGATCGCCCAGGGCCGCGGCGGGGTGATCATCAACATGTCGTCGATCAACTCGGGCCTGGCCAACCCCAATGTGGCGCCCTACGCCATCAGCAAGGGCGGCATGAACCAGGTGACATCGACGGCGGCGGTGGCCTTCGCGCCGCATGGCATCCGCGTCGTCGGCGTCGGGCCGGGCACGATCGCCACCGACATGGTCAGCGGCGCCTTCATGCAGAGCGCGGGCTACCGCGCCGTCTTGTCGCGCACGCCGCTGGGGCGCCTGGGCCAGGCGTCGGAGGTGGCCTCGGTGGTGGCCTTCCTGGCCAGCGACGATGCCTCCTACCTGACCGGCGAGACCGTCTATGTCGACGGCGGGCGGCGCGTGCTGAACTATGTGGTCCCGGTCAAGGAGTGAGCCATGGGCGGTCTCTTCGACAAGCTGCACCACATCTGCATCGTCGTGCACGACATCGACCGTGCGCAGGCGTACCACGAATCCATCGGCATCGGCCCCTGGACGGCCTACCCGCCGCTGGCCGAGTACGAAGCGCTGGACGTGCCCAGCCGCGCCGGCTTCCTGTCGCTGAAGTACCGAATCTGCAACTTGCCGAACGTGCAGTTGCAGCTGTGCGAGCCGGGGCCTGAGCCGTCGCCGCAACGCCAGCACCTGGACACCAAGGGCGAAGGGGTGTTCCACATCGGCTTCGAGGTGCCCGACGCCGATGCCGCGCAAGCCGAGGCCGCCACCCGGGGCCTGCACGTGCTGATGAACGGGCGGCGGACCAACCGCACCGGCTTCACCTACTACGATTGCGCAGAGCAGGCGGGGGTGACCTTGCTGACGCGGGCCACCAACCTGCCTGGCAAGTGAGAAATTGTGTCGAGAAGGGTGCTGCGGTGCGCATCGATCTGAATTCCGACCTGGGCGAAGGCTATGGCCCGTGGACCATGGGCGACGACGTGGCGATCCTGGACTGCGTGACCAGTGCCAACATCGCCTGCGGCGGCCACGCCGGCGACCCTGAGACCATGTTCAAGACCTTGCGCCTGGCCGCCGAGCGTGGCGTCCAGGTCGGTGCCCATCCCGGCTACGCCGACCGCGAAGGCTTTGGGCGTCGCATCATCCCCATGCAGCCGGTCGAAGCCGGCCGCATGCTGGTGGCGCAGGTGGGTGCGCTGGTGGCGCTGGCGCGGCTGGCCGGCGCTTCGGTGCGCTACGTCAAGCCGCATGGCGCCCTGGGCAACCTGGCGGCGGCCGACCGGGCGGTGGCCGATGCGCTTGTCACAGCCGTGCGGGCACTGGACCCGGCACTGGCGGTGCTGGCCATCTCGGGCACCGAACTCGAGCAGGCAGCGCGCGCGCAGGGTGTCACGGTGTTCTCCGAGATCTTCGCTGACCGCGCCTACCTGCCCAACGGCCAGCTGGTGCCGCGCAGCCAGCCCGGGGCGGTGTTGCATGACGCACGGCAGGCCGCCGACCGTCTGGTGGGATTCCTGAGGACCGGGCGCATGCCGGTGCTGGGTGGCGAGCCGATCGTCTTGCAGGCCGATTCGGTCTGCGTGCACGGCGACAGCCCCGAGGCCGCCGCGATGGCGCGCCTGGTGCGCGAACGGCTGCAGGCCGAAGGTGTCACCGTGGTGGCCTTCGCGCCTGCGATGGCGACTGCAGTGGCCCCGGCGCCAGCCGCCATCTAGCCCCCGATGGACGCCGACGCCGCCCCGGGCAGCCCATGGCCGCGGTTCACGCCGGTGGCCGACCACGCCCTGCTGGTGGCGTTCGGCGACACACAGACCGATGCAACCAGTGCGGCCGTGCTGGCGCTGGACCAGGCGCTGGCCGCATCACCCCCGCCCGGCGTGCATGAATGCGTGCCGGCCTTGGTGAACCTGCTGATCGCCTTCGACCCGCTGCTGACCGACCACCAAGCGCTGCGCGTGCAGGTGATGCGGCTGCTGAACAGGGCGTCGCAGCCGCCGCGCGAAGGCCAGCTGCGCGAGGTCGAGGTCTGCTACGACGACGGACTGGCGCCCGACCTGAAGGCTGTGGCACAGGCCAGCGGCCTGGGCAGTGACGCGGTCATCGCCTGCCACCTGCAGGCCGAATACATCGTGCGCATGTTCGGCTTTGCGCCGGGCTATGCCTACCTGTCGGGCGTGCCGGCGGCCATCCAGGTGCCGCGCAAGCCGGCAGCGGTACGCGGCATCCCGGCCGGCAGCGTGCTCATCGCCGGGCCGCAGTGCCTGGTGACGACGTTGGACATGCCCACCGGCTGGTCGATCATCGGCCGCTCGCCCACGCGCATCCTGACCGCCGATGACCGCGTGCCGGTGCGCTTCGGGGTGGGCGACCGCGTGCGTTTCAGACGCATCGACGGCGCGCAGTATGCGCAGCGCCGTGCGGTACCGCAGCATGGCTGAGGCCTGCCTGGTGGTGCGCGCCTGCGGGCCGCTGGTGTCCTTCCAGGACGGTGGCCGCTTCGGCATGCTGCGCTTCGGCGTGCCGGCCTCCGGGCCGATGGACCGGCTGGCGCATGCCGCCGCCCAGGCTGCCCTGGGCCAGCCGCAGGGGGCCACGGCCATCGAGGTGTCGTTGGGCGGGCTGGAACTGTGGTGCGCCTCGGGCGAGGTCAGCTTCAGCGTTGCCGGGGGCGGCTTCCAGGTGCTGCACGGTGATGCCGTGGCCCGTGCATGGTGCGTGCGCACGCTGCGTGCTGGCGAGCGCCTGGCCATCCGCGCCGGCCGCTGGGGCAGCTGGGCCTATCTGGCGTTCGCGGGCCACCTGGTGTGCCCGGCGTGGGCCGGCAGCACATCGACGCATGCCAGCTCGGGGCTGGGCGGCGGCATGCTGGCGGTGGGTTCTGATCTGGTGGTGGACAACGCCGCCGTCCTGCACGATCGGGAAGGCCTGCTGCCGACCCCCGAGATCGCCCGTGCCCGCCCGGTGGCGCGCGTGGTGCTGGGGCCGCAGTCGGCGCAGTTCGGCCCCGAGGCCACGGCCGCGCTGTTGTCCCAGCCCTTCACCGTGACACCGGCCTGCGACCGCATGGGCATGCGCCTGGCCGGCCCGCCGCTGCCGCTGCGCAATGCCTTGTCCATCCCGTCCGAGCCGATCGTGCGCGGCTCGGTGCAGGTGGCCGGCGACGGCGTGGCGTCGATCCTGCTGGCCGACCACCAGACCACCGGCGGCTACCCGAAGATCGCCACGCTGCTGTCGTCGGACACCGACGGGGTGGCGCAGCTGCGGCCGCAAGACAGCCTGCGCTTCCAGGCGGTGACGGCCGACGAGGCCATCGACCTGGTGCGGTCACATGCCGCGTTGGTGCAGCGGCTCCTGGCGGACATTGGCGAAGCCCGCGGCAGCCTGGACCAGCGCCTGATGCGCGAGAACCTGATCAGCGGCGTGGTCGGCGGCGAGGCTGTGGCGGGGTGACTGCCGGATCCAGGCGGAACGTCCGCCTCTAGGCGCGCTGAAACTCCCGCGTGACCCCGACCGGGTTGTGCGGCACCGCTGCAGACACAGCGTCGCCGCATGGCTGGAACTCCAGCTTGAAGCCGAGCAAGGTCAGCCGGGTCGGCACGTCCTTGAAGGCGACGGCGAAGCGGTGGCCGCCCAGGGGCTTCAGGTCTAAGGCCATCAAGGCGCCGTCGGGAAAGTGGCGTGCCAGCCCGTCACCGGTGTGCCTGACGACCAGGGGACCGTCAGCCGGGTGGATGTAGGTGCCGGCATAGGCCGCCGGGCCCAGCGCCGGCTGCACGCCGGCGTCTGGCGCAGGCTCGGGCGGCGGCGTGATCGCCGCGGCGGCGGCCCTGTAGTAGGCCAGCCAGTCACGCGGCGGCAGCGCCAGCAAAGTGGCGGCCAGGGCATGCGCGAGCGGCACCACGACATTGCTCAGCGCATTGGCAGACGCCGCGATGCCGATGCCGGCCTTGGGCAGCAGCAGGGTCATCGCCGTCACCCCGTAGTCGCTGCCCGAATGGCACACCACCGGGTGGCCTTCGAGGTCGGCCGCCGCCCAGCCCAGCGCATAGGCGCCCATGCGCGCGCCCGGGTAGAACAGGCTCAGGATGTCCTTGCCCGGTGTGGCCACGGCGGTGGGCCGGTGGGTTTCCAGCAGGGCGGCCCGCGGCAGCACCTGTTGGCCGTCGACCAGGCCGCCGCTGAGGTGCAGGCGCAGCCACTGCAGTGCGTCCAGGCCGCTGACCACCATGCCGCCCGTGCACACGGCCTGGGCCTGATGGCCGGCAGCATGTGCGGCAGCTCGCCGGCCATGGCACCCACCTTCGTGCTGGCCTGCCTGTGCGACCTGGTCGACATCGACGGCCCGCTGCTGCAGGCCTGCGACCGGCTGCCCGGGCTGCAGAACGAAGGCGGCTTCGGAGCTCCGAATTCGGGACAGCGAGTGTCTCCCTGGGGCCGGCAGCGGGTGTCCGCGACAACCACGCTCGACCGGACAGCCGTCGGCGGTCCGCTGCCAACTGCCGGTCCGCTTGCGCCTGATCGTGGTGCTGAATGAATAGCTGCTGGACGTGCCGAGCGACGATGTGACCCAGGACCAGGCCTTCGCCCATGCCAACGACGTGCTGAAGAACGCGGTGGGCGGCATCAGCGACATCATCCACACGCACGGCCTGGTCCACGCCGACTTCGAGGACGTGACGACGGTGATGAGCGAGCCTGGCAAGGCGATGATGGGCACGGCCCAGGCCGGCGGCCCCGACCGCGCGACCAAGGCGGCTGAAGCCGCAGTGGCTTGCCCGCTGCTCGAAGGCATTGACCTGTCCGGCGCGCGCGGCGTGCTGGTGCTGATCGCGGCCAACAAGAACAACTTCAAGCTGAGCGAAAGCAAGGCGGCGATGAACACCATCCGCCGCTATGCCGCGGAAGACGCGCATGTGATCTTCGGCGCCGCCGACGACGAGAGCCTGGGCGACCAGCTGCGCGTCACCGTCATCGCCACCGGCCTGAGCCGTGGCCGGCCGCAGGCCGCCCCGCTGACGGTGGTGCAGCCCACCGCCCAGAGGGGCCTGCGCACCGGCACCGACAACCTGCCGATCCTGAACAGTGTGCTGGCAACGCCGGACCATGGCCAGCTGCAGCAGAGCCGCCAGCCCGAGGACGGCACGCTCAGCACGCCCAGCGTGTGGAGCACCAACCGCCACCACGCGTCTGCCGGGCCTGCCGGGCCTGCCGTGGCCGGTCAGGGGCCGTTGCGGGGCGCCTGGCTGCTGGCAGCGGGGGATGGCGCGCGCTGGCGCCGTGCCCACTTGATGCCTTCAAACCACACCACGCTCAGCAGCCCCAGGCCCACGGCGGCGGCCAGTTCATGGGCCGGCAGCGGCGCAAAGCGCAGCACGTCGACGGCCCAGGGGATGTAGAGCGCTGCCAGCAGCAGGGCTACGGCCAGGCCCACCACCGCCCACAGCGTCCGGTTGGGGATGCGCAGCGTTGCCCAGAGCGACCGCATGGTCGAGCGGTTCGACAGGATCAGCGCCAGGTTGCCCACCACCAGGGTGGCGAAGGCGAAGGCCCGGGCCTCGGGCTCGGGCAGCCGGGTGTGGGCCCAGGCGAAGGCGGCCAGCACGGCGACCAGCACCCCCACGCCCTGCAGCAGCGCCAGCCACAACGTGGCGCCGCCAAACAGCGGCGCCGCCGCGTCGCGTGGCGGGCGTTGCATCAGGTCAGGCTCGGCGGGCTCGTTCTCGAAGGCGATCGAGCAGGCCGGGTCGATGATGAGTTCCAGCAGCGCGATGTGCATCGGAAACAGCAGTGCCGGCCAGCCCAGCAGCACCGGCAGCAGGGCCATGCCGGCGATCGGCACATGCACTGCCAGCAGGTACGACATCGCCTTGCCCAGGTTGTCGAAGATGCGGCGCCCCAGGTGCACGGCCTGCACGATGGCGGCGAAGTTGTCGTCCACCAGCACCAGCGATGCCGATTCACGCGCCACGTCGGTGCCGCGTGCGCCCATGGCCACGCCCACATGCGCGGCCCGCAGCGCCGGCGCGTCGTTCACGCCGTCGCCGGTCATGGCGACGATCTGGCCGCTGGCCTTCAGCGCCTGCACGATGCGCAGCTTCTGGTCGGGCGCGATGCGGGCGCAGACATGCACCGTGGCCATGCGCGCGCGCAAGGCCGTGTCGTCCAGCCTGGCGATCTCGTCGCCGGACAGCACCGCGCCTTCGGTGTCGGCCTGGCTGGTCAGGCCGGCCTGGCGGGCGATGGCACGCGCGGTGGCCGGGTAGTCGCCAGTGATCATCACCACCCGGATGCCCGCGGCGCGGCATTCGGCCACCGCGGCCGGCACCTCGGGGCGCACCGGGTCGGCCAGCCCCAGCAGGCCGATGAAGCTGAAGTCGAAGCCGTGCTCGTCGGCCGGCCAGTCCTGCCCGGTGAAGCTGCCGCGGGCCACCGCCAGCACCCGCAGGCCGTCGGCCGCCAGGGCGTCGACCACGCCGGCGATGCGGGCCTGCTGTGCGGCGGGCAGGTGGCACAGGTCGATCACCGCCTCGGGCGCGCCCTTGGCCGCCACCACCTGCTGGCCGCCGCTGTCGGCCACCCACACATGCGACATGGCCCGCAACGCCGGGCTGAGCGCATAGCTCTGCACCAGGCGCCAGTCGTGGTGCAGATGCTCGGTGTCGGCCAGGAAGCGCTGGCCCAGCGCGTGGAAGGCCTGCTCCATCGGATCGACCGCATCCACCGCACTGGCCAGGATGGCCACCTCCACCAGGGCGTGGAAGGCCTCGGGCAGCGGCCCGCCGGCCAGCGTGTCCAGCGCCAGGCGGTCGCCCAGCGCCGGGCCGCCGGCGGCCAGGTGGGTCACCGTCATGCGGTTGGCGGTCAGGGTGCCGGTCTTGTCGCTGCACAGCACCGTGGTGGCGCCCAGTGTCTCGATGGCGTTGATGCGCCGGGTGAGCACGCCCACCTGGGCCAGGCGGCGTGCGCCCAGGGCCGGGAAGACTGTCAGCACCACCGGATACTCCTCGGGCAGCATGGCCATGGCCAGCGCGATGCCGGCCAGCACGGCCTGCAGCCAGTCACCCCGCAGCAGGCCGTGCACCAGCACCAGGGCGAGGCTCAGCACGCCGGCCAGCAGGGCCAGGTTGCGCACCAGCCGGGCCGTCTGCTGCTGCAGCGGCGAGCGTTCGGCCTGCACCTGGCCCAGGGCGGTGCCGATGCGGCCGATCTCGCTGCGTGCGCCGGTGGCGGTGACCCGGGCCAGCGCCTGGCCGCGCAGCACCAGCGTGCCGGCGTACAGACCCGGCAGGTTGTCGCCGCCGGGTGGCGTGCGGGGCGGCTGGCCCGGCTGGTCGCCGGCGGCCAGTTCGTCGGCCCGCGCCAGCCGTTTGGCCACCGGCACGGCTTCGCCGGTGAGAAGCGATTCATCGACCAGCACGCTGTCGCCCGACACCAGCAGGGCGTCGGCGGGCACGCGGTCGCCCTCGGCCAGCTTCAGCAGGTCGCCGCGCACCACGCTGCTGCCGGCTAGGCGCTGGGGCTGGCCGTCGCGGATGACCAGGGCCCGCGGGCTGGTCAGGTCGCGCAGGGCATCCACCGCGCGCTCGGTCTTGCCCTCCTGGTACAGGGTGAGGCCGAGGGTGATGACCACGAACCCCAGCAGCGTCAGGCCTTCCTGCTGTTCGCCGAAGGCCAGGTACAGCGCCCCGCCCGCCAGCAGCAGCAGGAACATCGGCTCGCGCAGGGTCTCGGCGGCGATGGCCAGCAGCGACCGCCGCTGGCCGCCGGGCAGGGTGTTCGGCCCGTCATCGGCCAGCCGCTGGGCTGCCTGGGCGGAAGACAGGCCGGCAGCGGCAATGGCCGGCCTGGGGGTGGGATTCATGGATGGGTTGGCCCTGTGCGCGCCGCGGCAGCGGCCAGTTCAGCGGCAGTGTCGCAACGCGGCGCGCCTTCGGCTGTGCTGCACCGCACCCAGCGCCGGGTCAGCACATGTGGGCTGCGGGCGCGTTCGGGTCGACTGGCGGGTTGCCGGCCAAGTGGTGCAGGCTGGACGGCACGGTCAGCACCGTGGCCAGCACCACCGGCACCAGGGCCAGGGCCACGGCGCCGGCCAGGCGCTTGAGGAGAGATCGGAGTTCGGTGTGCATGGGCAGCCTCTTGGCATGGATGGGATGCCTGAAGCATGGGCGCCGCGCCTGATGCGTGGCTTAACGGGCGGTGTCCTTCAGCCTGGCGAAGCGCCCTGGCCCGCCTGTTCCGCAGCCCAGGCTGCGCACAGGGCGCGGGTCAGCATGGTGCTGTGCATGAACGCGTCACGCGGCACATGGGCGGCCATGTGGTCGGCCTGGGCACACCTCGACCAGCAACGTGTCGGCTGCGGCCAGCGCGTCGGCATCCGACGAGCGCGTCGCCCAGTGCCCCGCGCTGCGCCTGCAGCGCCGCGATGATCTTGCGCAGCGCGGTGGTCTCCCTGTCCTGCATGTCGTGGCCTTCTGCCAGGGCTCACGGCATACCGCGCCGGGCTTGCAGGGCGGCCCGGACCTGGGCCTGCGGATAGACCCGCGCCACCATGGTCGGCGCAGGCTGGCCGGCCACCTGGGCCCAGGCGGTCAGCTGCTCCTGGTTGCTGTCCCAGTCCTTGCCGAACAGCGTTGGGCCGTTGGCGTACATCCACAGCGCCACCTGCGCCGAGGGCGGGTACCCGGCGTCGGCCAGGCTCATCATCCGGCCGTAGGCTTCGGAGAACCGGCCCTGGCGGAAGGAATCCACAGCGTTGGCATGCAGGCGCTCTGCCACCACCGATCCCTGCTGCGCCATCGCGTCTGGCGTGTGCAGGCCCAGCGACAGCAGGGCGGCGACGACCCACTGGGATGCGTTGTTCGGCATGTCGTGATCTCCTGGTTGAAGTGATGCACGGGGCCGCTCAGTCGCTGCCGCGGTCGGTGTGCATGGCCACCCGCAGGCGTGCTCTGGACACCGCCAGGGCATTCCAGCAGCGTTGCTGCGAATCGGACGCCGACCATTCGCTGGCAAACAGCGACGGGCCGTTGAGCAGCATGAACAGCGCCATCTCGGCCGATGGGGCATGGCCCGCATCGGCCAGACGGACATAGCGCCCGTAAGCGGCCGGGTAGCGCTGCGCGCGGAACGCTTGCTGGGCCGCCAGCTCCAGCGCCCCCGCCGACGTGCCAAGCGGGTGCACACAGGCAGCGTCGACCGGTCCGGCCGCTTGCGCGGCGCCGAGATGCAGGCCCAGGGTGATCAGGGCGGCGGCCAGAGGCAGGCGGGGCATGGTGTTCTCCTTCGGGGGTGGCTGGTGAGTGACACCATGTTGGTCGCCACAGGGCAGGGCGGCGCTGGTCGGTTCAATAGTGAACGCCTGCCGGCCGGCCGCTACAGTCGTGGCGGGCAATGACAAGGGGAGATGGCGTGGCGGGAGAAGCAACGGCGGCACAGCCGGTCGACATCCTGGCGGAGCTGGCCAGGCTGGGCGAGACCCGCACCTGGGAGCCCGGCGCCACGGTGGTGGCCGAGGGCGACGTGGCCGACTGCCTGTACATCGTGCACGCGGGCGAATTGCGTGCCACGGTGCTGGGCGAGGGTGGCCGCACGGTGGAGCTGAACACGCTGGGCGTGGGCGAGGTGTTCGGCGAGCTGATGCTCAGCGGCGAACTGCGCGCGGCCACCGTGCAGGTCACGGTGCGGGCGCGGTTGACGCGGGTCACCCGCGCCGAGGTCGAGCGGGCGCTGGCCGAACGGCCGGAGCTGGCCCTGCAGCTCATCCAGCGTCTGGTGCAGCGGGTGCGCACGCTGACGCAGACCGTCAGCCGCCTGGCGTCGGTGGATGTCTACGGGCGGCTGGTCGGCCTGTTCGACACGCTGGCCGTGCACGACGGCGGCCGGCACCGGGTCCCTGGCCCGCTGAGCCAGACCCGCATCGCCGAGCGCCTGGGTGCGTCGAAGGCGATGGTCAACCGGCTGATGCAGGACCTGGCGAGTGGCGGCTACATCGCGGTGTCACGCGACGGCATCGAGCTGCTGAAGAAGCTGCCGCCCCGCTGGTGACGCGCGGCAGGCGCCGGGCGGTCAGCGCGCGCCGGTGCGCCGCCCGACCAGCGGGTAAGCCGGGTCGGTGAACCCGGGTGTCGACGGGTGGCCGGGCGCCACCAGGCTGTCGATCAGCCCTTCGTCGTCGGCGGTGATGGGGCAGTCCAGCGCCGGCAGGTAGCTTTCCCACTGCGCCAGCGTGCGCGGCCCGGCGATCACCGAGCTGACGGCCTGGTTGGCCAGCACCCAGGCGGTGGCGAACTGCGCCAGCGTCACGCCCTTGGCCTGGGCATGGCCCTGCAGCTGCTGGGCGATGGCCAGGCTCTCGGCGCGGAACTCGGTCTCGGCGATGCGCTTGTCGCCCCGGCCGGCGCGGCTGCCGGGCTCGGGCTGGGCGCCGGGCAGGTACTTGCCGGTCAGCACGCCACGCGCCACCGGGCTGTAGGGCACCACGCCAATGCCGTGGTGGCTGCAGGCCGGCAGGATCTCGACCTCAGGCATGCGGTTGAGCAGGTTGTAGTACGGCTGGCACACCACCGGGCCGGCCATGTTCAGGCGCGCCGCGCCATGCACCATCTCGGCAATGCGCCAGCCGCGGAAGTTCGACAGGCCCCAGTGGCGGATCTTGCCGCTGCGCACCAGGTCGTCGAGCGCACGCAACGGCTCTTCCAGGTGCATGTCGGGGAAGTCGCGGTGCAGGTACAGGATGTCGATGTGGTCGGTCTGCAGGCGGCGCAGGCTGTGCTCCACCTCGCGCAGCATCCACACCCGCGAATAGTGGCCTTCGTTCGGCCGCTTCGACATCGCATTGCCCAGCTTGGTGGCCAGCACCCAGTCGTGGCGCTGCGGCTGGATCAGCGCGCCCACCATCGATTCGGACGCGCCGTGGGTGTAGACGTCGGCGGTGTCGATGAAGTTGACGCCGGCTGCGTGGGCATGGGCGACGATGCGGCCGGCCTCGGCCGCATCGGTCTGGTCGCCGAACATCATCGTGCCCAGGCACAGGGCCGACACCTGCAGGTTGCTGGTGCCCAGGCGGCGGTACTGCATCAACGGGGCCGCCGCCAACTCAGTCGAACAGCTCGGGGTCGGTGCGGCAGATCTCCTGCCACAGCGGCTGGAAGTGCGTCCAGCCCACGGCGGCGCTACCGGCGTTTTCACGCGTGTAGACGGCCGACTGGTGCGGCACCTGCTTGGGCGTGCCGGCGGCCATGGCCATCAGCTGGGCCTGGGCGCAGCGCTCGAAGCAGACGTACCAGAACACCGCCTCGTCCACCGATGCGCCCACGGTGAAGTGGCCGTGGTTCTGGTGGATGGCCGCGCGGTTGTTGCCGAAGGCGCGGGCGAAGTCGGCGCCGGCCGAGGTCTCGAACACCACGGCGCCGCCATGCTCGGCGATGACCACGTTGTTCTCGTAGAACACGCAGGCGTCCTGCGTCAGCGGGGCCAGCGGCACGCCCAGCGCGCTGAAGGCCTTGCCGTAGACCGAGTGCGCATGCGCGGCGGCGATCACGTCGGGGCGGGCCGTGTGCACGGCGGCATGCAGCACGTAGGCGGCGCGGTTGACCGCATGCTTGCCGATGACGACTTCGCCGTGGTGGTTGACCAGCAGCAGGTCGGACACCTTCATGTGGCGGAACGACAGGCCCAGCGGGTTGACCCAGAAGTGGTCGGGGAACTCCGGGTCGCGCACGGTGATGTGCCCGGCCACGCCTTCACCGAAGCCGAAGCGGCCGAAGATGCGCAGCGCACCGGCCAGCTTCTGCTTGCGTCGCAGCCGCTCCTCGGCCACCGTGGGGGCGGGCGCCATGGTGTGGGCGCCGAGTACCGTGACCTGCTTGGGCGTGAGCGGGATGCCGTCGATCATCGGGACCGGGGCGGTGGCCGCTGGTGTGGAGGCCAGGGCCGCGGTGGGAGTGTCGGGTAGGTCGATCATGGCCAAAGCTTAGTCCTTTGCAGCCGGGCTGGGAACTGGTGATTTCTGCCGTGCCGGGCTGCGCTGCCACTGCATGTAGAGCACGCCGGTCAGCACGATGGCGCCGCCCAGGATCTGCTCAGGCAGCGGCTGCACGCCGAAGAACAGCAGGCCGATCAGCACGGCGAACACCGGCACGGTGTTCTGCCACATGCCGCCGGTCTGGATGCCCAGGCGGTTGACGCCGGTGTTCCAGGCCACGGTGGCCAGTGCGGTGCAGAAGACAGCGGCGATCATCAGCTGCAGCACCGGCAGCGGCGCCGGGCTGAGGTTGGGCGCGCCCACCAGCCCCACCAGCCGCGCCAGCGCCCAGAAGAAGAACAGCCAGGGCAGGGCCCACACGGTGGTGAGCCAGGTGCGGCGCAGCTGCGGCGTGGACGGCGGAAACCAGCGCTGCGCCAGGATGGAATACGCCGTCCAGCTGCAGATGCCCAGCACCACCAGCAGCTCGCCGCCCTGCGGCTGGATGGCGGCGCCCGCCGCCGGCCCACCAGCCGCGGCCAGCGCCTTGTTGCGGCCCACGATGGCGATGCCCGCGCCGATCAGGGTGAGTGTGGTGGCACCCCAGAAGCCGCGCTCTAGCCGGGCGCCGGTCATCAGCCGCGACACCACGGCCACGTACACCGGTGAGCCGGCCGAGATGGCAGCCACCGTCATCGGGTGGGTGCGGTACAGGCCCAGGTTGTAGAGCACCAGGAAGCCGGCCACGCACAGGCTGAGCACGGCCACCCGCCACAGCGCGATCGGGCTGCGCAGCTGCGCCGGGCCCGCCGACACCAGCACCATCGCGCCCAGCAGCCCCGTGGCCACCACATAGCGCAGCGGCGACACCCAGAACGGGTCGAAGTGCTGGAGCAGCGCAGCCGACAGCGGGAGGTTCAGGCCCCACAGCACGCTGGCGAACAGGTAGCCGCCGGCGCCCACCAGGGCAGCGCGCCGGGCGGTGTCGGCCGCGCTGCCGGTGGTGCTCACCCGTGCGCCTTCATGCCGACCGCACCAGGGCCAGCTGGCGGGATTGCGCCACCAGCTGGCCGTTGCTGTCCCACAGCGCGCCGTCTTCCACCACCCGGCCGTCACGCAGGTCGTGCGCCCAGAACTCACCCAGCAGCCAGCCGGGCGCGGGGTGGCCGCGCAGGTGCACCGTCAGCTCGATGGTGGGCACCCAGCCCACCACGCCCAGCAGGCTGAACACCGCGGGCGGAAACGCATCCGCCATCAGCAGGCAGCCCAGGGCGTCGGGCGCGCGGCCGTCGGCAAACCGGATCCAGCCGCTCACCCGGGCTTCGCCAGCGGCGCCGGGCTGGGCCTGGTCCGGATGCAGGCGGATGTCGAGCCGGTCGAGGATGGACAGGCTCACACCCTGTGCCGGGGCCGACCGGCCGGGGCAGGCCTCGGGCGGCGGGATGGTGGGCGCCGGCATGCGGATGACCGGCGGCGGGGCGGCGCCGGGTGTGCCCAGGTTGCCCATCGCGGCCAGCACCTCCAGCCGCGGGTTGCCGTCCTGCAGCAGCGTGGCCCGCACCGTGCTGAGGGTGCGGCCGCTGCGCAGCAACTGGGTGTCGACCTGGCAGGGCTGGCCCGGCAGGCCGGGGCGCAGGTAGTGCACCGTGATGCTCAGCGCGTCGGGATGATCGGGCGTGGTCTGCCGCAGGGCCTGCGCGGCCAGCGCCAGCAGATAGCCGCCGTTGGGGTTGGCGCCGATGTTCCAGGCCGGCAGCACCTGGCCGGTGTAGCGGCCGGGTTGGTCGCCAGGCAGCACCCGGGTGTCGTGGTCGAAGTGGCTCATCGGGCAGGCCCGGCCGGGCGGGCATCTGGGCAGGAGGTGGCGGGGAAGGGCATGGTTCCAGTGTGCCGAAGCCGGCGCCCGGGCCGCACCGCCTCGGTGACACCGGCCCGTATCATCCAGCCCAGACTTCCCCCCAAGCCGCTATGTCCGGGCCCCTGCTCTCACGCGCCAGTTATGAATTGATGCAGCGCATCGCCCGCTTCAGCGGCGTGCGGCGGGCAGCCATGGCCCGGGGGCGGGGCGGGCCCGTGGCGGGCGCCTTGCCGGCCGCCGCCGACCCGGTGCAGGCCAGCGCCGGCACCGACGTGATCCTGGCCGACCTGGAGCGCGATGGCCTGGCCCCGCGCCTGCAACTGCGGCCCGACGCGGTGGCCGACATCCTGCGCTGGGCCGCCGCCACGCCCTGCTATGCCTACGAGGACCCGGCGCACGGCTTCCTGCCCCACCAGCGCACGGCCGCCGAAGCCGTGCTGGAAAAGCCGATCCTGAAGGCGGTGTACTTCAACGCCCACCAGGGCTGCGACGCGATGCGCGCGCTGTGCGATTCACCGCTGGTGCATGCCATCGCCCGCGCCTACCTGGGCGCCGGTGCGCAGCTGGTGTCGCGCCAGCTGTGGTGGACCTTTCCCACCCAGGCCGACGAGAAGACGCGCAAGAAGGCGGCGCACTTCTTCCACCGCGACATCGACGACTGGGCCTTCCTGAAGTTCTTCTTCTACATCACGCCGGTGCAGCAGGGCGACGGCTCGCACCACTTCGTGCTGCAGTCGCACCGCCCGGGCTGGAAGCAGCTGACGGTGGAAGGCTTCCAGAAGAAGCGCTGGACCGATGCCCAGGTGGCCAGCGGCTACGGCGCCCCGGCCATGCGCGAGCTGCACGGTCCGGCCGGCCTGGGCTTTGCCGAAGACACCTTCGGCTTGCACAAGGCGCAGTCGCCGTCGGTGCATCCACGCTTGCTGGTGAGCCTGGTGTTCCAGCTCAACGACTACCAGTTGGAAGACCACAGCAACCTCGACACCCGGCTGCTGCTGCCCGCAGATGCCGGTCAATTGACCGCCTGAAAGGCAAGCCCCATGGATCTGCCCACCCTCGATCTGCAGGCCCTGTTCGCCCTGGGCGCCCGCGTGGGTGACAAGCTGGTGGCGCGTGGCGAGACACTGGCGGTGGCCGAATCATCGGCTGGCGGCCTGCTGTCGGCCGCATTGCTGTCGCGCGCCGGTGCGTCGGCCTACTACTTCGGCGGGGCGGTGCTCTACACCCGCCGCTCGCGCCGGCTGCTGACCACGCTGACGTCCGACGACACCGTGGGCATGCGCTCGTCCAGCCCGCCGTATGCGGCGCTGCTGGCGCGCCACCAGCGCAGCCGCTTCCGCGCCAGCTGGGGCCTGGCCGAGACCGGCGCCGCCGGGCCCGACGGCAACACCTACGGCGACCCCGCCGGCCACACTTGTTTGGCGGTGGACGGCCCGGTGCCGCTGGACCGCATGCTGCGCACCGGCCACGGCGACCGCGCTGCCAACATGCTGGCCTTTGCCGCCGCCGCGCTGCAGTTGCTGGACGAGGCCCTGGACGCCGCGCCCCCGGCGGGCGACGCCGGCAGCGACACCACCCGCGCCGCCTGACACCGCACCGGCTCAGGCCGGCCGCGCCAGCAGCCGCACCAGCGCCAGCATGCGTGCCGGCAGCGTCTCCACCGCATCCACCACCCAGTAGCGGTTGGCCGGGCAGATGCGACGCATGTAGTCATGCGCGCCGGCATCGACCGACAGGTGGAAGCTGGCCACCCCGGCCCGCCGCGCTTCGCGCAGGGCCTGCGCCGTGTCCTGCAGCCCGTGCTGCAGCGCGTTGGCCCCGCTGCCGTAGTCGCTGTCCTGCGGGTAGCCGTCTGACAGCACCACCAGCACCTTGCGGCGTGACGGCTCGGCCAGCAGGCGCTGCGCCGCATGCCGCACCGCCGCGCCGGTGCGGGTGGCGCCCTGCGGTTGCAGTGCCGCCAGCGCGGCACCGGCCGTGGCTCCCCAGGGGACGCCGAAGTCCTTCACCAGGCCGATGTCGACCTGCAACCGTCCGGCGCCTGAGAAGCCGAACACCGCATGCCGGTCGCCCATCGCCTGCAGTGCCTCGCACAGCAGGGCGGCGGCGTCCTTGGTCACGTCCAGCACCCGGCGCGGCGGCTTCAGCGACGCCAGGCTGGGCCGGCTGCCCACGGCCATCCACAGCACGTCGTCGGACGCCGTCTCTGGCGCCGGGGCGTGGCGGTCGGGGATGGCGAAGCCGGTGCTGCTGCTGCAGTCCAGCAGCAGCGCCACGCTGAGCGATCGCTGGCGCAGCGGCCGCGCCTGGTAGAGCCGGTCGTCGGCGCCGCCGTGGCCGGCGCGGCGCGCCACCTGGGCGTCCAGCGCCGCGTCGAGGTCGACCGCATCGCCGTCGGGCAGCCGGCGCTCGCGCCGCGGTGCGCCGGCCAACGGGCTGGCGAAGCGCCGCCGGATCTGGCGCACCAGCGTGGCATGCCGCTGTCGCAGATCGGCCAGCGCCTGCAGGTCGCGGCCGGCCACCGGCCGCTCATGCACCGCCACCCAGTGGCGCCGGTAGGCCCGCTGCTGTGCATCCCACTCGTCGTACCAGGTGGTGTGGCCGGCGTCGCCCCCCCCGCTGCCTGTGGCACGGCGAGGCCGCGCCGTGCGACCGGCCGGCGTGGCATCGGTGGCTGGTGGCCCATCGGCGGGCAGCGCGCCATCGGGTCCATTGGCGGCCGCGTCGGCCAGCGCGCCGCCTGCCAGCGGCTTGCCTGCTGTGGCCTGGGCCGTGGGTGCCGCAGGCAGGTCCTGGCTGGCGCCCCCGTTGCCGGGGCTGCCCAGGCCCGGCGGACCGGCCGCGGGCTGATCGGCATGGCCGGCGGCGGCCTGGATGCGCAGCACCGGCGCGGGCGCCGCCACGGCCACCCGCTTCCGGTCCGGCCGCTGCGCCAGCAGCCGCTGGTGCCAGCGCAGGGCCAGTTGCAGCGCTGCGGCCGCATCGGCCGGTGGCGGTCCTGGCGGCAGACTGGCCAGCAGCCAGGCCGGCAGCGCAGGCGCAGGGTCCAGCGCCAGATCGGCCCGTGCGCCGGGAAAGCGCGTGGCCAGCCGCCCATCCACCCGTCGGCCATCCAGCCACAGGAACAGACGCCACAACAGGCGGCCCTGCGCGGCATCGCCCAGGCGGTCAGCCAGCCCGGCCACGGCCCAGCGGCCGTCTGCTTGCAGGTCCAGCACCCGGCGCAACACCTGCAGCCGCTGGTGGGTCGGGGGCTGCCGTGGGTCCAGCGCCAGCGCGGCGGGCCCGCCCAGGGCGCCGCGCCAGCGGCTGACACCGGGCAGTGCCTGCAGTTGCAGGCCGGGCGCGTCGCAGGCGGCGGCCAGCAGCCGCCAGGCATCGGCCGGGACGCCCGGCGCGGGGTTCACGGCAGCAGCACGTCGATCAGCTCGCGTGCGGCCTGCGCCAGTTCGGGCTCGTCGCCCAGCGCATCGGCCAGGGCCACGGTGCAGGCGCGGCGTGGTGCGATGCCGCGCCGCATCAGCTGCGCGGCGTGGATCAGGGCGCGTGTGCTCACCCCGTCGCCCACGCCCTGGGCCTGCAGCGCCCGCAGCCGCTGCGCGATGTCGGTCAGGCAGGCGGCCAGGCCGGGGGCGATGCCGCCTTCATGCACCACGATCTGCGCTTCCAGCGCCGGCGGCGGGTAGCCGAAGGCCAGGCTCACGAAGCGCTGGCGGGTCGACGGTTTCAGGTCCTTCAGCAGGGTCTGGTAGCCGGGGTTGTACGACACCACCAGCAGGAAATCAGGCGCGGCCTGCAGCAGCTCGCCGGTCTTCTCCAGCGGCAGTTCGCGGCGGTGGTCGGCCAGCGAATGCAGCACCACCGTGGTGTCGCGTCGCGCCTCGACGATCTCGTCGAGGTAGCAGATCGCGCCGCTGCGCACAGCGCGGGTCAGTGGGCCGTCGGTCCACACAGTGCGGTCGTGCAGCAGCAGGTGGCGGCCGACCAGGTCGTTGGCCGTGAGGTCTTCATGGCAGGACACGGTGACCAGCGGCACGCCGGTGCCGCCGCTGGACGCGCGCACGCGGGCTGCCATGTGCTCGATGAAGCGGGTCTTGCCGCAGCCGGTGGGGCCCTTCAGCAGCACCGGCAGGCGGGCGTCCCAGGCGGCCTCGAACAGCTGCACTTCGTCGCCCACCGGCTGGTACCAGGGCAGATCGGGCGGGGCATCGGTCATGGTGGGGATGATGCCAGCGCATCGCGGCGCCACGGCCCGCGGCTGCGGTGGCGCCTTGGTGCCCGTCGCCTGGGCGACAACGGGAGCTGGTTGGGCGGTGGACACAGAGTTCCTGCTCGTCATCCCGCATGGTGCACCAGCGGCCGGGCTGGTCAGATCGCGGCTTCAATCCTGGAGGCATGGCATGACCGACAACCTGATCAATCCCCGCCGCCGCACCGTGGCGGCCGGCCTGGGCACCTTGCTGGCCGCTCCCGGCCTGGCGGTGGCGCAGGCCCCCCGCTGGAAGCCTGAGCGCCCGATCACCGTCTACAACCCGTTCGCGGTGGGCGGCATCACCGACCTGCACCTGCGCCTGATGGGCGAGAAGATCGGCAAGGTGCTGGGCCAGCAGGTGCTGGTGGAAGCGCGTGCCGGTGCCGCCGGCACGCTGGCCCCGGCCGCGCTGATGAGCGCCAAGTCCGACGGCCACACGCTGGCGGTCTACACCATCAACAGCCTGCGCTACCCGCACTACCAGCAGGTGAACTGGCACCCGCTGCGCGACTTCACCTTCATCACCGGCCTGTCGTCGTACACCTTCGCCCTGGTGGTGCGGGCCGATTCGCCGTGGAAGACGGTCGAGGACCTGTTCGCCGCCGGCAAGGCCAACCCCGAGAAGCACACCTACGGCACCAGCGGCATCGGTGGGTCGGGCCACCTGATGATGATCGAGATCGAGCAGAAGGTGGGCTCGAAGTTCACCCACATCCCCTACAAGGGCGGTGCCGAGTGGATGCAGGCCCTGCTGGCCGGGCAGATCGACTTCCTGGCCGACGCGTCGCAGTGGGGCCCGTTCGTCGACGACGGCCGCTGCCGCATCCTGTCCATGGTGACCGAGACCCGCCTGGCCAAGTACCCCAACGTGCCCACGCTGCGCGAGCGTGGCATCGACGCCGTGGGCCAGAGCCCCTACGGCCTGGTCGGCCCGAAGGACCTGCCACCCGCCGTGGTGCAGAGCCTGTACGACGCCTTCAACGAGGCCAACAACGACCCGGCGACGATCGATCTGCTGGCGCGCTACATCCAGGTGCCCTGGAAGAAGAACCCCACCGAGTACCGCGCCTTCGCCGAGGGCTACTTCAACAGCGTCAAGCCGCTGCTGATCAAGGCGGGCCTGGCCAAGGGCTGAGGTGCCGCGCGTGGAGGTGTTGCCGGCCTCCACGCCCGTGCAGCGCTCGGCCACTGCGCCAGGGAACCAGCCGCCTCAGGCGGGTTGGTGCCCGGGCTCCGCCACCGTGCCGAAGACCTGCTGCGCAAAGCCCGGGTAGACGTCGGCGATCTGCGTGGCCACCGGGCCGCGCAGCAGCGCCAGGCGCTGCGCGTCCGGTGCGCGCGTGGTGGGCACCGTGGACGGTGCGTCGAAGTCGAAGCCGGTCTGGTCACGCACTTCGGTCAGCGTGTGGCCGGGATGCAGGCTCTCCAGCAGGAAGCGGCCCGCATCGCGCTGCCAGCGGAACAGGCACAGGTTGGTCATCAGCGCGATCGGCCCGCCCGGGCGGTGCACGCCGGGCTCGGACCGGCCGGGCGCGCTGATGAAATCGACCTGCCGCACCAGCGTGCGGCGGCTGTGCTCCCAGCGGAACAGGATGACCCGCGGCACCATGAAGTACAGGTAGGCCGAGCCGAACGAGCCCGACCAGCGCACGGTGGTGCTGGGATAGTCGCCGGTGCCCACCAGGTTGATGTTGGCCTGGCCGTCGATCTGCCCGCCGCTCAGGAAGAACGCGCCGATCTTGCCGCGCCCGGCCATGTCGAAGATCTCGGCGCCGCCGTTGGTGAAGCGGTTGTGCTGCCGGCTGCCCAGGACGGCCACGCGCATGGCCGGCGTGCCGCCGGTGCCGCTCAGTTCACGCGCCAGCAGCGCGCCGGTGCCGGGGATGGGCGACTGCATGCCCACGGCCACCTGCCGCACGCCGGCCAGCAGGTCGGCGATGGCGCTGGCGTAGATCTCTTCGGCGCGCGCCGGTGGGCCGTCGGTCATCGGCGTCACGCGGGTGCCCCGGTGTCGGCCACGGCCGTGCCAAACACCTCGGCACGCAGGTAGTCGGCAAAGCCGTCGTCGCTGCGGGCGGCCTGCTGGTAGCGGCGCACCGCGTCCAGGTCGGTGCGGCCGTCGGCATCCATCGGCCAGCAGCCGCCGCGCACGACAGCCAGCGCGTCGATGTAGGCCGCGGGGATGGTGCCGGCGGCCATGGCCTCGTCGTCGAAGAAGCTGCCGGGCACACGCCGCTCCACCGTCACCAGCACGGTGTTGGCGGCGTGCGCGGCCAGCAGGCGGTCGCGGTCGCGGCCGATCCACACATTGCCCTCGGCATCGGCCAGGGTGGCGTGGAACAGCGCAAAGTCGGTGTTGATCGCCGGCACCACCACGATCGGGTCGGGTGCGGCGTCGGCCGCCGCCATCGGGTTGGGGATCACCTTGTAGTCGGGCCGGTGGCGCAGCACGTCGGTGCCGATCAACCCGCGCAGCGGTGCAAACGGCTGGCCCTTGGCGCCGGCCTGCAGGCCGGCGTACACCGCTGGGCAGGTGGCGTCCAGCACCCGCAGCGTGCCAGCCTTCACCGCCGCGGAAAAGCGCGGTGCCGCGCCCAGCTCATGCAGCGAGATGCCCGATGTCTCGACGCTGGCCACGCAGCCCGCGCCGATCAGCAGGTCGACCAGCATGCCGCTGGCCGGGTAGGCGGCCGTGGGCAGGGTGACGATGTGCAGGCCGCGCACGCCGCGGCGGATGAGGGCCATGCCCAGGCGCATCGGCACGTCGGGCTCGTCGCCCTTGTGCAGGGTGATGCTGGCGCCGTGTGGCACCAGGGCGGCAAGTTGGTCGACCGTCAGGTCAGAAGTGGTGGGCATGGTCATCGGGGGTCAGGCCGCTGCTGTTGCAGGGACAGCGGCAGGTTGGAAGAAGCCGCGCAGCGCGGCCGCCATTTCGGCGCGCACCGGCTCGCCCGACACCACCACGTCGATCATCGTCAGCGACGTGTGGGTGTGGCCGCGCGCAGGGATGTGCTGCACCCGGTTGCCGGCTGCGGCCAGCGCCTTGGCATAGGCCACGCCATCGTCGCGCAGCGGGTCGAACTGGCCGGTGACGATGCAGGCCGGCGGCAGGCCGGCCAGGCTGGCGGCGCGCAGCGGGGCGATGCGCGGGTCGTGGCGGTCGGCCTCGTCGGCATAGTGGTCGAAGAACCACTGCATCAGCGACGCGGTCAGCACATAGCCTTCGGCGTTTTCGCGGTAGCTGGCGGTGTTGCGGTCGCCGTCGGTCACCGGGGTCAGCAGCAGTTGGCCGGCGATCGCTGGGCCGCCCTGGTCACGTGCCAACTGGCACACCACGGCGGCCTGGTTGGCGCCAGCGCTCCAGCCGGCCACGGCCACCGGGCCGGGCGCGCCGCCCAGGTCGGTGGCATGGGCCGACACCCAGCGCAGTGCGGCCATCGCGTCGTCCACTGCGGCGGGGAAGCGCGCCTCCGGCGCATGCCGGTAGTCGACCGAGACGATCAGGCAGCTGCTGCGCACGCACAGGTCGCGCAGCAGCGGGTCGTCGCTGTCGTGGCTGCCCAGCACCCAGCCGCCGCCGTGGTGGTACAGCACCACCGGGTGCGGGCCGGGGGTGGCGGGGCGGTAGAGCCGGTAGTTCAATGGGCCTGCTGCGCCGGGCAGGCTGCCGTCCTTCACCTCGCCGACGGTCGGGCCGGGCGGGCGGGCCGCGCTCAGCTGGGCCAGGAAGGCGCGTGCCGCCGCCGGCGGCATCGAGTCGAAGGTGGGCAGATTCATCGCCGCCAGCATGTCCAGCACCATGCCCACGTCGGGCTGCAGGCGGCGGACCAAGCCGTCGTTGCAGTGGGTGCCTGCCGGGCCGCTGCGCCGCAGGCCCAGATCGCCCTGGGCCACCACGTCGTCGCAGGCCTTGCGGTAGGCATCGACCCCGCCCACGTAGGGCAGGAAGACGCGCGGCTTGCCCGGCACGTTGGCGCCCATGTACCAGCTGTCGGCGCTGGGGAACAGCGTGATCGCCGCGCAGTCCTGGCTGTGCTGCATCCAGCCGGCCTCGGCCTGGGGCGTGGGCTCGATGGTGGTGAGGCCGTCGGCGCGCAGTCGCACCAGGCAGTCGCTGACCCAGTCCACATGCTGCTCGATCGACACCATCATGTTCGACAGCACCGACGGGCTGCCCGGCCCGGTGATCATGAAGAAGTTGGGGAAGCCCACCGACATCAGGCCCAGGTAGGTGATCGGGCCGGCGGCCCACTTGGCCTTCAGCGTGACGCCGTCGCGGCCGGTGATGTCGACGGCGACGATGGCGCCGGTCATCGCGTCGAAGCCGGTGGCGTAGACGATGGCGTCGAAGACCATCGACTCGCCGCCTGCGTCGATGCCGGTCTCGGTGATGCTGGTGATGGGCTGCGTGCGCAGGTCGACCAGGCGCACGTTGGGCCGGTTGTAGGTCTGGTAGTAGCCGGTGTCCAGGCAGGGGCGCTTGGTGCCGAAGTGGTGGTCCTTCGGGCTCAGCAGTTCGGCCGTCTCGGGGTTGTGCACCACGGCGCGGATCTTCTCGCGCACCTGGCCAGCGACGATGGCATTGCTGTCGGGGAACAGGATCTGGTCGGCGAACACGCCCAGGATGGGGATCAGCTCGCCGGTCTTCCAGGCCGCCTCGAAGCGGTCGGTGTGCACATCGGGCGTGCTGTAGCGGCCGTAGATCTGGGTGGGCGTGTTGGGCACGCCCGCGCGCGACCACTTGGCAGCCTGGCGGTAGGCGGCACGGTCGGCGTCCAGCGGCGCGCGGCGCTCGGGCGCCACCGGGCCGTTGCCGGCCGGGATGGAGTAGTTGGGCGTGCGCTGGAACACGGTGAGTTGCGCCGCCTGCTCGGCCATCAGTGGGATCGACTGGATGCCCGACGAGCCGGTGCCGATCACCGCCACCCGTTGGCCGGTGAAGTCGACACCCTGGTGCGGCCAGCGGCCGGTGGAATGCACCGCGCCCTGGAATCGGTCGGCGCCAGCAATCTCCGGCGCCTTGGGCACCGACAGGCAGCCGCTGGCCATCACGACGTGCTGGGCGCTGATGCTGGCATCGGTGCTGGTGCGGATGCGCCAGCGGTTGGCGGCCGCGTCCCAATGCGCCGCTTCCACCCGTGTGTTGAAGTCGATGTCACGGCGCAGGTTGTAGCGCTCGGCCACGAACTGGGCGTAGCGCAGGATCTCGGGCTGGGTGGCGTACTTCTCCGACCAGGCCCAGGCGGCTTCCAGCGCAGGGTCGAAGCTGTAGGCGTAATCCGTTGTGGGGATGTCGCAGCGCGCGCCGGGGTAGCGGTTCCAGTACCAGGTGCCGCCCACGTCGCCGGCCGCCTCCAGCACGCGCACGCTGAAGCCCAGCCCGCGCAGCTTGTGCAGCAGGTACATGCCGGCAAAGCCTGCACCCACCACCACCACGTCCACATCGGCTGCCCGTGCGCTGCCTGCTGCTGCCATTGAATCGGCCATCGCTGTCTCCTGGCTGTGTCGGCGCGGCGCGCCGGGTTGTTGTTGCGGGCATCTTGCATGG
>JBBAPL010000026.1:0-48210 GCA_040400895.1 Aquabacterium sp. | reverse complement strand
GCAGCCACGGCCACTGCATGACCATGGGCACGGCCAGCACCATGGCCAGCATGGTCGAAGCACTCGGCATCGGCCTGCCCGGCAATGCCGCCTGGCCGGCGGTGGACGGTCGCCGCAATGTGCTGGCGCGCAATGCAGGCCGCCGCATCGTCGAGATGGTGCATGCCGACCAGACCATCGGCCAGGTGCTGACCCGCGAAGCGTTCGAGAACGCCATCAAGACGCTGGCGGCCATCGGCGGCAGCACCAATGCGGTGATCCACCTGATCGCCATTGCCGGTCGGCTGGGCGTGCCGCTGTCCATCGACGATTTCGACCGCCTGGCCAGCACGCTGCCCTGCCTGGTCAACCTGCAGCCCAGCGGGCAGTACCTGATGGAAGACTTCTGCTATGCCGGCGGCCTGCCGGTGGTGATGCAGGAGATCGCCCAGCACCTGCACCTGGACATCGTCACCGCCAACGGCAAGACGGTGCGCGAGAACATCGCCGGCGCCGAGAACTTCAACCCGCAGGTCATCAAGACTCTGGCCGACCCGTTCAAGGCCAACGCCGGCATCGCCGTGCTGCGCGGCAACCTGGCGCCGCGCGGGGCCGTCATCAAGCCCAGCGCGGCCACGCCGGCCCTGATGCAGCACACCGGGCGCGCCGTGGTGTTCCAGGACAGCGACGACTTCCACGCCCGCATCGACGACGAGGCGCTGGACATCGACGAGACCTGCGTGATGGTGCTGAAGAACTGCGGCCCCAAGGGCTACCCCGGCATGGCCGAGGTGGGCAACATGCCGCTGCCGCCCAAGGTGCTGCGCAAGGGCATCACCGACATGGTCCGCATCAGCGATGCCCGCATGAGCGGCACCGCCTACGGCACCGTGGTGCTGCACACCGCGCCCGAGGCCGCTGCCGGCGGCCCGCTGGCGGTGGTGCAGGACGGCGACCTGATCACGCTGGACGTGGCCGCCCGCAGCCTGCACCTGCATGTGGACGACGCCGAACTGGCGCGCCGCCTGGCCGCCTGGCAGGCACCGCCACCGGCCATGGCCAGCGGCTACTGGAAGCTCTACATCGACCATGTGCTGCAGGCAGACCAAGGCGCCGACCTCGACTTCCTGGTCGGCCAGCGCGGCGCCGCGGTGCCCAAGGACAACCACTGACCGTGCCTGCCCCGGCGCTGATCGCCGTCGACTGGGGCACCAGCGCGCTGCGTGGTGCATTGCTGGCGGCTGACGGCACGGTGCTGGCGCAGCATGCGGCCCCGCGCGGCCTGTTGAGCGTGCCCCCCGGCGGCTGGCAGGCGGCCTTCGATGCCGAGTTCGGAGCCTGGTGCGCCAGCCATCCCCACCTGCCCGTGCTGCTGGCCGGCATGGTGGGCAGCCGCCAGGGCTGGGCTGAAGCGCCTTACGCCGCCTGCCCGGCAGGCCTGGACGCCATCGCCCGGCAGTTGCTGTGGCTGCAGCCGGGTCACATGGCCATCGTGCCTGGCCTGTGTACCGAGGCCGGCGGCGTGCCGGATGTGATGCGCGGGGAAGAGACGCAGGTCTTGGGCGCGCTGCAGTCATTGCCCGACCCTTGCGCTGCCCAAACCGTGGTGCTGCCTGGCACCCACAGCAAGTGGGTGCTGGTGGATGGTGGTCGCATCCAGGGCTTTGCCACCCACATGACCGGCGAGTGTTATGCGCTGCTGCGCCAGCAATCGATCCTGGCACGCATGCTGCCCACCGACGACGCCGATCTGGACAGCGAGGCCTTCGACGCTGGCGTGGCCCAGGCGCAGTTGCCTGGCGGCCTGTTGCACCACCTGTTCTCGGTGCGCACCCTGGCGCTGTTCGACCGGGCGGGCGGCGCGGCACTGGCCAGCCGGCTGTCGGGCCTGCTGATCGGCGAGGAGTTGCGGGCCCAGGCGCTGCCCCCGGGCACGCCGGTCACCGTGCTGGCCAGCACCGCGCTGGCGCTGCGCTACCAGCGCGCGCTGGCGCAATGCGGCCACCCGGTGCACCTGGCGCCGGCCGACGCCACCTGGCGCGGCCTGCTGGCGGTGGCGCAAGCGGCTGGTCTGCTGCCTGCAGGCACACTGGCGGCATGAGTTCAAAGTCCCCCGCGCCCGCCACACCCCCTTCACCCGACCGCCGCCAGGACCGCCAGGCCAAGGCGCTGGCCGACCGCCTGCTGCGCCAGGCCGCCAGCGCCCAGCCCGACGCCGCAGCCCGCCGCCTGTCCGCGGCGCTGGCGCAGTTGCCGTTGGTGGCCATCCTGCGCGGCATCACGCCGGCCGAGGCGCTGCCGGTGGGCCAGGCCCTGGTGGATGCCGGCTGGTCATTGATCGAGGTGCCGCTGAACAGCCCGCAGCCGCTGGACAGCATCGCCGCGCTGGCGCGGGCGTTTCCGCAGGCCTTGGTGGGTGCCGGCACGGTGCTGGACGCCGATCAGGTGCGCGCCGTGGCCGCAGCTGGCGGACAGCTGGTGGTGTCGCCCAACACCGATCTGGACGTGGTGTTCGAGGCCCTGCGCCTGGGCCTGGTGTGCCTGCCGGGCGTGGCCACGCCCACCGAGGCGTTTGCGGCGCTGGCCGCCGGCGCGCAGGGGCTCAAGCTGTTTCCAGCCGAGCAGTTCAGCCCCGCCGTGCTGAAGGCCTGGCGTGCCGTGCTGCCCGCCGGCACAGCGGTGCTGCCCGTGGGTGGCATCACGCCGGACAACCTGGCCGGCTGGCGCGCGGCGGGTGCGGCCGGCGCCGGCATCGGGTCGGCGCTGTACAAGCCCGGCATGGCGGTGGCCGACGTGGCCGCCCAGGCCCGACGCTTTGCCCAGGCCTGGCAGGCGCTGGCGTGAGCGGCCCGGTGCCGGCGGGCCGGGGGTTGCAGGCGCTGCTGCTGGGCACCGCCGCGGTGTGGGGCGCCAACCTGTCGGTGGTCAAGCTGCTGCTGGTCCAGATGGAGCCGATGCTGGTGTCGGTGCTGCGCATGGTGGTGGCCGCGGTGGCGGTAGCGGCGGTGGTGGCCTGGCGCCGCATGCCGTGGCCGCCGCTGTCACGCCGGCAGTGGGGGGCGCTGGCCGGCTGCGCGTTCCTGATGGTCTACCTGAACCAGATCTTCTTCGTCCACGGTGTGGCCGGCACCAATGCGGCCAATGCGGCGCTGATCATCGCGCTGAACCCGCTGGTCTCGTCGCTGCTGGCGGTGCTGCTGCTGGGCGACCGGCTGAGCCCGCAGCGCATCCTGGGCGTGGCGCTCGGCTTCGGTGGCGTGGCCGCGGTGGTGCTGCACCGGCCGGGCATGGCGCTGGGCGGTGCCGGGCTGGGCGACCTGCTGGTGCTGTGCTCGGTGACCACCTGGGTGCTGGGTGGCGTGATGGTGCAGCGCCTGGCGCGTGGCATCGACCCGCTGTTCATCAGCGCGGTGCTCAATGTCATCGGCACGGTGCTGCTGCTGCTGCATGTGGGGCTGCGGCCGTCGCCGCTGGTGTACGACGCCAGCCGCATCAACGGGATGACCGTCGTTCTGATCGGGGTGTCGGGCCTGCTGGCCACGGCGCTGGGCGGCATCGTCTGGAACCGCGCGCTGATGGTGCTGGGCGTAGCCCGCACTGCGCTGTATTCCTACTGGGTGCCGATCTTTGGCGTGCTGTTTGCGGTGCTGCTGCTCGGTGAGCCGCTGACGGTGTGGCACGGCGTGGGCCTGGCGGCGGTGCTGGCCGGCACCTGGCTGGGCACGCGCAGCCATTGAGCATGGAGCGGGCAGTGGCCGAGTGACTGGCCAGGCCAGGCCGCAGGATGTGCGAGCGAGCGCCCGGGCCCGTGCACCGGGCCCTTGGCCCGGACGCACGCCGCCGATGGAACACGACACCCCGACGGTGTCCCGGTCGGGCCTCGCGATCTTCTTCAGCCGGGACGGCGGTGCCGCTGGCCCATTTTCAGCGGCGCCGCGCCAGGAAGGCCTGCATGTGCTGCTGCGGCTCACCGGTGGTGAAGGCGCGGGCGAACTCGGCCACGCTGCGCTGGATGCTGTCTTCCAACGGCAGGCGTTCCCAATCGCGCAACAGCCGCTTCTGCTGACGCAGCACCTGCGCGCCCAGGCCGGCCAGCTGGCGCGCGGTGGCCTGCACCGCAGCGTCCAGCGTGTCGCCCGCATGCACCTGGTGCAGCAAGTCCAGGCGCAGCGCTTCTTCCGCGCCGATGGTCTCGCCCGTCAGCAGCAGCCAGGTGGCCGCCGCCATGCCCACCCGACGCGGCAGCATGGCCGCATGGATGACCGACGGGATGCCCACCTTCACCTCGGGCATGCCGTACTTGGAGTCGATGCTGCCCAGGCGCAAATCGCAGGCCAGCGCGGCCTCCAGCCCGCCGCCCAGGCACCAGCCGGCCAGGCGGGCGATCACCGGCACCGGGAACAGCCGGATCGCCTCGCACAGGTCCTTCAACCGGGTGATGAAAGCTGGGGCGGTGTCGGGTGTCAGCAGGGCCATCTCGTGGATGTCGGCGCCGCCGATCCAGGCCTGGTCGTCGCGGCCGCGCAGCACCAGCACGCGCAGGCGCGGCTCGGTGGCCAGTTGCTGCAGCGCGGCGGTGAGCGCGGTGATCTCGGGCGTGCCGATGATGTTCAGCGCCTTGCGGCCGGCGATGGTGAGCGTGGCGATGCCCTGGTCGTCGATGTCGATGGTGTGGCTGCCGGTCATGGGACGCTCATTCCTTGTAGTAGACGATCTGGTGGGTGCTGCACAGCAGGTGGCCCTGGGCGTTCCACAGCATGCCGGTCTGGTCGAAGAAACCGTGGCGGAAGTTCAGCGCCCGTGCCTCGGCCAGCACGTGACCATCGCCGCAGGCGGCCAGTTGCGCGCCGTCGGCATGGAAGTACACCGTCATCGACACCGTGCCCACCGGCACCCGGGTGGCGCGCCTGAGCCACACCCGCGGGAAGAACACGTCGGCCATCGCCGTGAGCGACGCAAAGTCCAGCGGCCGCGGCGGGTCGTCGCGCAGCCACCAGCGGGTGAGGCTGTCGCCGGCGGTCTGGCCGTCCCACTGGCGCGGAAAGTCGCCCTGCAGCGACCGCACCTCGTAGCGCGCCAGCCAGGCCACGGGCGTGCCGCTGCGGTCAGACCGCGGCAGCGCATCGGGCGCGGCCACGACGGGCATGGGTGCGTCGCTGGCGCCCCAGGTGGCGCGGCGGGCGGCGGTCACCACGGTGGCGGTGGTGCTGACCTGCTCGGTGCCGTCGGCACCGGTCTGCAGCAGTTCCACCCACCAGTGCTGGGTGCTGCGGTTGGTGCGGGCCGGCCGGGCGCGGGCGGTGATCGGGCCCTGGCCCACCGGGCCGGCGAAGTTGACGGTCAGCGAGATCGGCTCACCCAGCAGCTGCGGGTGCAGCAGCACCGCCTGCAGCGCCATGGCGGCGGTGAGGCCGCCGAACGGGCCGATCATGTTCCAGTAGGCGGGGTGGCTGTGGCCGCTGAACTGGTCGGCGCCGGCCGGCGCCAGCGCAATGGCAGCGTCGAAGGGGTGGATGTCCGGGTGGCCGGTGGTGTGGTCTGAAGGCATGCGGCGCAGTGTGCCGGCCGGGCCGGCTGCGGGCTGTCCGGCGTGGGACGGCGCACCCGGCGGCGTCAATCCCAGGCCCGGCCCAGCGCCAGCAGGGCGGGCGCACCGGCCTGGCGTGGTGGCAGGTCGGCCGCCGGGGAAGCGGGCGCCGCGGCGCCGTCGGTCACCCGGTCGCACCAGGCCGCCACCACCGGTGGCAGAAAACGGCTCAGCCCGCCGTACAGGTGCCGGTCGCCCAGCCGGTGCTGCTGGGTGACATGGAAGCGCAGCGGCACCATCAGCGCCAGGTGGTGGCGGGCGCGGGTCATGGCCACATAGAGCAGGCGGCGCTCTTCGGCCACGGCGGCGGCGCTGCCGGTGGCCATGTCGGCCGGCATGCAGCCGTCGATGACGTTGAGCACCGTCACCGCGTCCCATTCCTGGCCCTTGGCGGCGTGGATGGTCGACAGGATCACATAGTCCTCGTCCTGGTGTGGCACGCCGGATTCATCACTTGTGGCCTCGGGCGGGTCGAGCGTCAGCTCCGTCAGGAAGCGCTCACGCCCGGGCTGCAGTGCGGCCAGGCGCTGCAGCTGGTCCAGGTCGAGCTGGCGCACGGCGGCGCTGTCGCCGTGCAGGCGCTCGAGGTGCGGCGTGTACCAGGCGCGCACGGCGTCCAGTTCGCCCGGCCAGGGTGAACCGCCTGATTGCAGCTGCTGCACCAGCGCGGCCAGCGCCGGCCACTCGGCCCGTGCGGCCGGCGGGGGCTGGAAGGCGGCCAGCGCGGCGCGGGGGTCGTCGGCCGCCGCCAGTGCATCGACCAACCGGCGTGCGCCACGCGGCCCCAGGCCGGGCACCAGCTGCGTGGCACGCCAGGCCGCCAGCATGCAGCGCGGGTTCTGGCCCCAGCGCAGCAGGGCCAGCACGTCCTTGATGTGCCCGGCCTCCAGGAACTTCAGCCCGCCGTACTTGACGAACGGGATCTGCCGGCGCGCCAGTTCCAGCTCCAGCGCAGCGCTGTGGCTGCCGGTGCGAAACAGCACCGCCTGCTGCTTCAGCACCACGCCTTCCTCGCGCCGGGCCAGCACCTGGTCAGTCACCCAGCGGGCCTGGGCCAGCTCGTCGGCCACCGTCACCAATTGCGGTCGCGGGCCAGCGGTACGCGGCGTCCACAGTGTCTTGGCATGGCGCTCGGCGGCTTGGGCGATCACCGCATTGCTGGCGTCCAGGATGGGCTGGCTGCTGCGGTAGTTGCGCTCCAGCAGCACGGTGCGGGCAACCGGGCCGAACTGCTGCGCAAAGCCCAGGATGTTGCCCACCTCGGCGGCGCGGAAGCGGTAGATGCTCTGGGCGTCGTCGCCCACCACCGTCAGGCCGCGGCCGTTGGGTTTCAGGCGCTGCAGGATGGCGGCCTGCAGGCGGTTGGTGTCCTGGTACTCGTCGACCAGCACCGCGTCGAAGCGGGCGCCGATGTGGGTGGCCAGGGTGTCGTCGGCCAGCATCTGCAGCCAGGCCAGCAGCAAGTCGTCGTAGTCCAGCACCTGCTGCGCGGCCTTGGCCGCCGCGTAGGCACGGAACAGCACCTTCAGCTCGGCGGCCCAGGCGCTGCACCAGGCAAAGTCGTCGGCCAGCACCTGGGCCAGCGGCAGCTGGCTGTTGAGCGTGCGGCTGCAGATGGCCAGGCAGGTGGCGGACAGCGGAAATCGCGCCTGCGTGGCCGCCAGCCCCAGCGCCTGGCGCTGCAGCGCCATCAGGTCCTGTGCGTCGCCGCGGTCGATGATGCTGAAACCTTCTGGCAGGCCCACCTGGGCGGCGTACTCCCGCAGCAGCCGGGCGCCGATGGCATGGAAGGTGCCGGCCCAGGGCAGCACCGGCGCCGGCTGGGTGGCACGCAGCCCCAGGGCCTGGTGCAGGCGTTGGCCGGCGCGCTGGGCCATCGACTGCGCGGCCCGGCGCGAAAACGTCAGCAGCAGCAAGCGGTGGGGGTCGACCCCCGACACCACCAGGGCCGCCACCCGCGCAGCCAGCGTGGCCGTCTTGCCGGTGCCGGCGCCGGCCAGCACCAGCAATGGCGCGTGGCCATGCTGAACAGCGGCCAGCTGCTGCGGGTTCAGGTCGGCCAACCAGGGCGCAGGGGTGCCGCCTGCGGTTGTGGGGGTGGTGTCCAGAGTGGCCAATGCGGCCATGTCAAGCCCTCGGGTGGCGGCGATGGGGGTGTTTCCGGGCTGGTCCGGGGCGCTGAGAATACTGTATAAACCCTCAGGTCGCGCGCCGTTTGCGGCGCGTCAAGCCCCCGCACCCGCGCTGCCCCACACTGGCCGGCCTGCCTGTCCGCATGGCCTTGAGAGACCCCCGATGAGCAACACCACACCCGTCCCCACCCGCGCTCGCGCAGCCCGTGCCACCGCATCTGCCGAGCCTGCCGCCCCCGGCCGCGGCAGCCTGCCGCCCCAGGCCATCAGCGCCGAGGTGCTGGCTGAAAAGTACGCCAAGGGCGACGAGGCCACGCTGGACGACGTGCGCCAGCGCGTGGCCCGCGCCCTGGCCGAAGCCGAGGCCCCCGATCAGCGGGCCGCCTGGACTGCGAAGTTCCTCGATGCGCAGCGCCGCGGCTTCGTGCCCGCCGGGCGCATCAACTCGGCCGCCGGCACGCCGCTGGCGGCCACGCTGATCAACTGCTTCGTGCAGCCGGTGGGTGACTCGATCTCGCAGCCCGAAGAAGGCTTTGCCGGCATCTACACCGCGCTGACCGAGGCCGCCGAGACCATGCGCCGCGGCGGCGGCGTGGGCTACGACTTCTCGCGCATCCGCCCGCAGGGCGCCTGGGTGGCGCCCACGCAAAGCAGCGCCAGCGGCCCGGTCAGCTACATGCGGGTGTTCGACCGCAGTTGCGAGACGGTCGAATCTGCCGGCAGCCGCCGTGGCGCGCAGATGGCCGTGCTGCGCTGCGACCACCCCGATGTCGAGGCCTTCATCCGCGCCAAGGATTCGGGCGATCTGCGCAACTTCAACATCTCGGTGGGCATCACCGACGATTTCATGCAGGCCGTCACCGCCGACGCCGACTTCGCCCTGGTGCACAAGGCTGCGCCCAGCCCCACGCTGATTCGCCCCCAGGCGACGGCTGCGCCGTCGCGGCCCCCCGAGGGGGCTGGGCCGGCTTGGGGCGGCCCGGCGCCGGCCCAGGCCGCTGGCGCCCACCAGCGCGCCGATGGCCTGTGGGTCTACCGCACGCTGCGCGCCCGCGCGCTGTGGGACCTGATCATGCGCAGCACCTACGACCACGCCGAGCCGGGCGTGCTGTTCCTCGACCGCATCAACAACGACAACAACCTGGGGTACTGCGAGACGATTGCGGCGACCAATCCGTGCGCCGAGCAGCCACTTCCACCCTACGGCTGCTGTTGCCTGGGCAGCGTCGACCTGACCCACTTCGTGCAGCGCCCCTTCGAGCCCGACGCCGACTTCGACGACGCCGGCTTCGCCCAGGTGTGCGCGGTGGCCACCCGCATGCTCGACAACGTGCTGGATGTGACGGTGTGGCCGCTGCCGCAGCAGCAGGCCGAGGCGCGTGCTAAGCGCCGCGTGGGCCTGGGCTTCACCGGCCTGGGCGACGCCCTGGTGATGCTGGGCCTGCGCTACGACACCGCGCCGGCCCGTGCCATGGCCGCGCGCATCTCGGCGGTACTGCGCGACGCCGCCTACGGTGCCAGCGCCGACCTGGCGGTGGAACGTGGCGCGTTCCCGCTGTTCAACGCCGACCTGTACCTGTCGCGCGTGGCATTCGCATCACGCCTGCCGCAGCCCTTGAAGGACAAGATCCGCGCCCAGGGCCTGCGCAACAGCCACCTGCTGTCGATCGCGCCCACCGGCACCATCAGCCTGGCCTTTGCCGACAACGCCAGCAACGGCATCGAGCCGGCCTTCAGCTGGAGCTACACCCGCAAGAAGCGCGAGCCCGACAACAGCTTCAAGCACTACGCGGTCGAAGACCATGCCTGGCGCCTGTACCGGCACCTGAAGGGGCCGGATGCCCCGCTGACCGACGCCTTCGTCACCGCGCTGGAGATGAGCGCCGAGGCCCATGCCGCCATGGTGGCCGCGGTGGCGCCGTACATCGACACCTCCATCAGCAAGACCGTCAACGTGCCGGCCGATTACCCGTACGAGGACTTCCAGGGCCTGTACCTGCAGGCCTGGCAGTCGGGCTTGAAGGGTCTGGCCACCTACCGGCCCAACAGCGTGCTGGGCTCGGTGCTCAGCGTGGACACCCCTCCCGCGGCCGCACCAGCGGCGCCGCAGCCGACCGCGTTGCAGCCGATGGCCGCCGACGGCGCCAATCAGCGCCTGCGGCTCGACCGCCTGCCCGCACCGGTGCTCGACAGCCTGCGCTGGCCCAGCCGCCCTGATCTGCCCGGCGGCAACCCGGCCTGGAGCTACCTGATCCAGCACCCGCATGGCGATTTCTCGCTGTTCGTCGGTGAACTGCCGGCCGAGGCCGGCCCCGGCCTGGGCCTGTTCGCGCAGAACCTGCCGTTCGAGGTGTGGGTCAACGGTGCCGAGCAGCCACGCGGCATCGGCGCGCTGGCCAAGACCTTGTCGATGGACATGCGCGCGCACGACGCCGCCTGGCTGCGCCTGAAGCTCGACGCCCTGGCCACCGTGGCCGAGGAGCGGGCCTTCGAGATGCCCTTTCCGCCCGCCGGCGAGCCGCGGCTGTTCCCCGGCGTGGTGGCGGCCACTGCGGCCGTCATCCGCTGGCGCTGCGAGCAGTTGGGCGCGTTGCAGGAGGGCGGCCCCACGCCGGTGGTCGACGCCATGTTCAGCAGGGACGAGCCCCGCACCGGCACCGCCGGCACGCTGGCCTGGGCGGTCGATGTCGACAACCATGCCACCGGCGAGAGTTTCACCGTCACGCTCAAGGAGGTGGCCTTGCCGGGGTTGGACGGCGGCACCATCAACCGCCCCTGCGCCATCGGCTTCTCGGGCAACTATCCACGCGCGCTGGATGGCCTGGCCCGGCTGCTGAGCCTGGACATGCGGGTGATGGACCCGGCCTGGATCGGCATGAAGCTGCGCAAGCTGCTGAACGTGGGTGAGCCGCTGGGCCACTTCATGGCCCCAGTGCCGGGTGAACGCCGCCAGCAGACCTGGCCCAGCACCGTGGCCTACATCGCGCGGCTGGTGATCCACCGTTACGCGATGCTGGGCGTGCTGGACGAGCATGGTTTTCCGGTGCGGGCCATGGGCATCCTGGCGGCGCCGGCGGTCAAACCGGTGGCGGGTGATGCCGCGGCCGGCCGTGTGATCGCGGCGCCGGTGAACCTGGCCACCATGGCCGGCAAGGCCTGCCCCGAGTGCGGCAACCACGCCCTGATCCACAAGGACGGCTGCGAGTTTTGCACCGCCTGCGGCGACGTGGGGCAGTGCGGCTGAGCATTCAGCCGGAACAGCCATGCCCTGTCTGTGCGGCAACGCACATTTCCGCTGTTTGATGGCCAGGGATCGCGGCGCCCCAACAGTTGAGTCAAGCGGCCACAAAAGTGCTGTGCGCGCAAGGGGCAGCGGGCGTACGATGAATTTTTGGCGCCGCGACAGCTGATGGTCCGATGGACAACCTCGAGAGTGCCTTGATTGCAGCGCCGCTGGCCCATCTGACCGGTGTTGGCGCAGGCGCCCCGCAGGTGTCGCAGGCATTCTGCGCGGTGTGGCAGGAGATCGATCAGGTGCTGCGGCCGATCATCGGCCAGGGCGGCGTGTTGGCGCTGCTGCAGCGCAGTGCGCACCTGGCCGCCGTGCAGCATCCGTGGCTGCGTGCCGGCCTGGGGGCTGACGGCCTGCCTGGCTTGGATGCGGCTGCCATTGCGGCCGTGCTGGCGCAGCAAGACGCAGCGCAGGCCCTGGCCTGCGGCAGCAAGCTGCTGGAGACCTTCCACGGTTTGTTGACTTCCCTGGTCGGAGCGTCGCTGACCGAGCGCCTGCTCCGCCCCGTGTGGGGACCGCCCCCGATCAGCGCACCCGCGCAGGACATGTCCCCATGACAAGCAGAGTCAAGATCAACCGCCTGCCCACCGGCGTGCCGGGGCTGGACACCGTGCTGGGCGGCGGCATCCCCGAGTTCTCGTTCAACCTGATCGCCGGCCAACCTGGCTGCGGCAAGACCACGCTGGCGCACCAGATCATGTTTGCGCTGGCCACGCCGCAACGGCCGGCGCTGTACTTCACCGTGCTGGGCGAGCCGCCGCTGAAGATGTTGCGTTACCAGCAGCAGTTCGATTTCTTCGACACCGAGGCGCTCAACCACAGCGTGCGCTTCGTCAACCTGTCCGAAGACGTCGCCCAGGGCGAGCTGCAACGGGTGCTGCAGCGCATCGCCGCTGAGGTGACGCAGCACAACCCGGCGCTGGTGTTCGTCGATTCCTTCCGCTCGGTGGTGCTGGCCGAGGCCTCCGGCGACGGCCGCCCCACCGGGCTGCCGCAGTTCTTGCAGCAGTTGGGCGTGCTGATGACGACCTGGCAGGCCACCACCTTCCTGATCGGCGAGTACTTCTCCGACGTCGACCCCAACCCGGTGTTCACCGTGGCCGATGGCCTGATCTGGATGCGCCAGAGCGTGCAGCGCAACTCGATGGTGCGCAAGCTGGAAATCCTGAAGATGCGCGGCCAGCCCACGCTGCCCGGGCTGCACAGTTTCCGCATCGGCCCGTCGGGCATTGCGGTGTTTGCGCCGCCCGGCGGCCTGCCTGGCCAGCCCGGGCAGGCCCCGGCGACACCCAGCCAGCGCCTGTCCATGGGCGTGCCGGGGCTCGACGCGATGCTGGGCGGCGGCCTGCCGCGCGGCTATTCGCTGCTTTTGGCCGGCCCGTCGGGGTCGGGCAAGAGCCTGCTGGCGGCCGCCTTCCTGGACGAAGGCGCGCGCAAGGGCGAGATCGGCGTGATGGCCGCCTTCGAGCATCGCCCTGACCAGGCACGCAACCCGGTGGTGGCCCGCCTGGTGGACAGTGGCCATGTGGTGCTGGTGTCCTGCCAGTCGCCTGACCTGTCGATCGACGAACTGGTGGTGTTGCTCATCAACGCCGTGCGGACCCACCGTGCCACGCGGGTGGTGATCGATTCGCTGTCGGGCTTTGAACTGGCGCTGGCGCCCACCTTCCGTGAGGACTTCCGTGAATCGCTGCTGCAGTTGGTCGCCGCGCTGTCGGCGGCTGGCGTCACTGTGTTGATGACGTCGGAGCTGGAAGACCGGTACACCGACCTGCGCTTCAGCCCCTATGGCACGGCGTTTCTCACCGACGCCATCATCGTGCAGCGCTACATCGAGGTGGGCAGCCGTCTGCGCCGGCTGATGGCGGTGGTCAAGGTGCGGGCCAGCGCCCATTCGGATGAATTGCGTGAATACACCGTCGACGCCAGCGGCATCCGCATCGGCGACCAGGTGGCCGACCAGGAAGGCCTGCTCAGCGGCCGACCCACCCGCCTGGGCGGGCATGCGGCCGCGCCCGGCCCCGCATCGGCGCTCGATGGTGGGTGACACCCCTGCGGGGCCGGCATGACCGTCCCGGCCGGCAGCGCCGGCGGCAGCGCCGACCCCGGCAATCCGGCGCAGGCCCACCTGTCCGATCTGCAAGCGCAGATCGACGATGCGCAGGCCCTGCTGGTGCGGCTGATGCATGACGTGCTGGAGGTGGAAAGCCTGCAGACCCTGCAGGCCCAGCACCTGCAGGAAGCCAATGAACAGCTGGTGATCGCCGCCCTGCGGGCCCAGGGCGATGCCGACAACACCGCGCAGGCGCTGGCGTCCCTGTCGCATGCGGCCGAGCACGACCCGCTGACCGACCTGCCGAACCGGGTGCTGTTCCTGGACAGGCTGCAGCAGGCCATGGTGGGCGCCGCCCGCCACCAGGGCAGCCTGGCGCTGCTGTTCGTCGATCTTGATGACTTCAAGCTGGTCAATGACCTCCAGGGCCATGCGGCGGGCGACCAAGTGCTGCAGCAGGTGGCGCAGCGCCTGCTGGGCGTGGTGCGTGCTGCCGACACCGTCAGCCGCCACGGCGGCGATGAATTCCTGCTGTTGCTGACCGAGGTGGTGCGGCCGGTGGACGCGGTGCTGGTGGCCGACAAGGTGCAGGCGGCGCTGGCCGCGCCGATGCTGGTGCAGGGGTTGCCGTTGCGCGTCGCGGCCAGCATCGGCATCAGCATGTACCCCGATGACGCCACCGAGCCGCGGCTGCTGATCCAGCATGCCGATGCCGCGATGTACCGGGCCAAGCGCCTGGGGGCCGGCCATGTCGTCACCCACGGCCGGCTGAATGCGGCCGAGCTGGGCACGGTGGCGCTGGCCATGGCGCCGGGGGCTGCGACCGCCTCCCGGTCCTGGCCGCCTGTGGAGCCCGAACTGATGCACGCCCAACTGCGCGAGGCGAATCAACGGCTGGTGCTGGCTGCCCTGGACGCTGCGACTCTGCGTGACGCCGCACAGCAGGCGCAGGCGCGCCAATCGGCGCTGATCGAAGCCGTGGCCGCAGAGTTGCGCAACCCGTCGGCGCCGATCCGCATCGCGGCGTCGATGCTGGGCCGCCTGGGCGGCACCAAGCCGCTGCTGCCGCGCCTGCAGACCATCGTCGAACAGCAGGTGGCGCAGATGGCGCGGCTGGTGGGCGACCTGCTCGATGTGTCGCGCCTGGGCAGCGGCGGGCTGGACCTGGTGCTGGAGGTGGTGGACGTGGCCGCCCTGCTGGACGCCGCGCTGCGCAACTGGCGCCCGCTGATGGTGGTGCGCCACCAGCGCCTGCTGGTGGCGTTGCCCGACGGACCGCTGCTGGCGCACGGCAATGCCGAGCGGCTGGCGCAGGTCGTCAACAACCTGCTCGACAACGCCGCCAAGCACACCCACGACCATGGCCAGATCGAGGTCAGCCTGGAGGCGCAGGAGGACAAGGTCGTGCTGGTGATCGCCGACAACGGCATCGGCATCACCGCGCAGGCGCTGCCGCGCATCTTCGAGCCGTTTGCGCAGGACACCCAGGCCATCGGCTTCAACGGCGTGGGCTTGGGCATCGGCCTGACGGTGGTGCGCTCGCTGCTGCAGGCGCTGGGCGGCAGCATCACCGCCAGCAGCCCGGGCAGCCGGCTGGGCAGCCGGTTCGTCGTCACCTTGCCGCGTGCCGGCGCGGCGGGCCACCCGGGGCCGCCACGCCCGCAGGCAACGCCCGCCCCTGCTGTCAAGCCGCTGTCGCAGTGATCGCGGGCCAACTGCACCCACCGGTCAAGCCGCTGGCCCCCACCGACCCGCGGCGCAACCGGCTGCTGGCCCTGTTGCCGCCTGCCGATTGGGACCGCTGGCAGCCGTTGCTGGAGCCAGTCGCCTTGCCGGCCGGTCGGGTGCTGGCCGAGCCGGGCGCGGTGCCGCCGTTCGCCTATTTCCCGACCACCGCGGTCGTCTCGCTGATGTACCTGACCGAGCAGGGCGCCTCCACGCAGATCGGCATGGTGGGCCCCGAGGGCATGGTGGGCCTGCCCCTGTTGACCGGAGGCGGCTCGACGCCCAGCCGCGCCGTGGTGACGATTGGCGGCCAAGGGTTCCGGCTGCGTGGTGCTGACCTGACGGCGGCCTTCCACCTGTCGCCCGCCGTGGCCCATCTGCTGCTGCGCTACACCCAGGCCAAGATCACCCAGCTGGCGCAGACGGCGGTGTGCAACCGCCACCACGCGCTGGACCAGCAGTTGTGTCGCTGGCTGCTGCAGACGCTGGATCGCGTGCCTGGCGACGAAGTGGTGGCCACGCACGAGGCCATCGGCCAGATGCTGGGCACGCGGCGCGAAGGTGTGTCGGAAGCCGCCCACCGGCTGCAGGCGGCGGGGCTCGTCCGTTATGCGCGCGGCCGCATCACCGTGCTGGACCGCGCCGGCCTGCTGCAGCGCAGCTGCGAGTGCTATGCGGTGGTGCAGAAGGAATGCGACCGCCTGATGCGGCCACCGGGCGCCTGACCGGCCTCTGGTCCGGCCACAGGCACCTGACCGGCGCCTGATGCGGCCAGAACGGTGGCTTGCCCCAAGGTCCGAAGCTTGCTTAGGTGGGCAGCAGCCCTGGCGCGTCGACCGGGGCCCGTCCACCGAGGAGCTTTCCCATGGCCAAAATCCCGCCCGGCGTGGGCCCACGTCATCCGCAGGTGGTGGTGCTGTTCGGCGCCACCGGTGACCTGGCCCGGCGCAAGTTGTTGCCTGGGCTGTTCCACCTGGCCACCGCGGGTTTCATTCCGCAGTGCCGGGTGATCGGCGTCTCGCTCGACGACATCGACTTGGCCGGATTCCGCCAGATCGCCCGCAGCGCGCTCGACCAGTTCAGCGCCCGCAAGATCAACGACGCCGACTGGGAGGCCTTCTCCCAGAACCTGGACTACGTGCCGCTGGCGGCCGGCGCGCCGGCGCTGGCGGCTGCGGTGGCGGCCGCCGAGGCCAGTCTGGGCGACGAAAGCCGCCGCCTGCACTACCTGAGCGTGCCGCCCAATGCGGCACTTTCTGCCGTGCGCCTGCTGGCTGAGGCTGGCCTGGTGCAACGCGCCCGCATCGTGATGGAAAAGCCCTTCGGCACCGACCTGGCCAGCGCGGTGCACCTCAATCGCCAACTGCACGAGGTGTTCGACGAGGGTCAGATCTTCCGCATCGACCACTTCCTGGGCAAGGAACCAGCGCAGAACATCCTGGCCTTCCGCTTCGCCAATGGTCTGTTCGAGCCGATCTGGAACCGCAACTTCATCGACCACGTGCAGATCGACGTGCCCGAAACGCTTGGCCTGGGCCAGCGCAGCGGCTTCTACGAGCAGACCGGCGCCTACCGCGACATGGTGGTGACCCACCTGTTCCAGATCCTGGCCTTCATGGCGATGGAGCCGCCCACCGCGCTGGAGCCGCAGCCCATCAGCGAGGAGAAGAACAAGGTCTTCCGCAGCATGCTCCCGGTGCAGCCGGCCGACGTGGTGCGCGGCCAGTACATCGGTTACCGGCAGGAGCCAGGGGTCGACCCCGAAAGCGAGACCGAGACCTTCATCGCGCTGAAGTGCTTCATCGACAACTGGCGTTGGGCGGGCGTGCCGTTCTTCCTGCGCACCGGCAAGAAGATGGCCGAAGGCCAGCGCATCATCAGCATCGCCTTCCGCGAGCCGCCCAAGAGCATGTTCCCGCCCGGATCGGGCGTGGGCGCCCAGGGGCCCGACCACCTCACCTTCGACCTGGCCGACGCCAGCAAGATGAGCCTGAGCTTCTACGGCAAGCGCCCCGGCCCCGGCATGCGGCTGGACAAGTTGAGCCTGCAGTTCGCGATGCACGACACCGGCCTGATCGGTGATGTGCTGGAGGCCTACGAACGGCTGATCCTGGACGCGATGCGCGGCGACCACACGCTGTTCAACACCGCCGAGGGCATCGAGCGGCTGTGGCAGGTCAGCACCCAACTGCTGGAGAGCCCGCCGCCGGTGCGGTTGTACTCGCCCGGCGGCTGGGGCTCCAAGAGCATCCACCAGCTGATCGCTCCGCATGCCTGGCGGCTGCCGTTCGAGCGCGCCTGGCGCGACCCGAATGCCGCCGGCGGGTGAAGGCGGCTGATCCGGTCGTGCTGCCTCGGGTCGCCCGCCAGACAGATTGGTTGGTTCCACCAGGCGGGCTTCGGTTGACGGGATGGCCCATTGGTGGCCCAACCTGGGCCCGTGCGATCAGAACAGCTCCAGCTCGCCGGCATCCACCAACTCTTCCGTCGAGACCTGCACCTCTTTGAAGTCCTCTGGCGACCAGCTCAGGTTGAACACCAGGCGTTGGTAGATCTTGACGGGCGGCGCGCTCTGGTCGTCCAGGTCCGTGAGCGTGTACTTGAAACACAGCTGTGGCGTGCTGGAGCCAAAGGAGATGTTCTTCTCATCCAGCATCACCAGCATGGGCACCTGGATCTGCGACATCAGGGTGCGGTACTCGTCGCCTACGTAATTGGACTTGAACGAGCCCCACACCATGTTGGTGATCTCGCCCAGCACGTCAGACACGCGGCTGAGCTTGGGCTTGACGTAAGGATCGTGGGACGAGCTCTCCAACCTGAGCGCGCGGTTTTCCGACTGCAGCATCATGTAGCCGCGGCACCACTTGCTCTCCAGCGGCACCAGCGTGAACACCTCGCCGCAGACGATGGAGTCCTTGACGATGTAGGGCGCATCGCAAGCCAGACTGAAGCGCCGCAAATACACCAGCATCGCGTCTTCCGTGATGCGCTGAATGCCACGCACCATCGTGTTGGGGAAGTAATAGCTGAAGATGAAGTCCTTCAGGCTGCGCTTGAGGCCTTCCATGTCATTGATGTGGTACGCCGCACAGAAGCTGCCCTGCGCACGCGCGGGCAGGTTGTCCAGCGAGGCCTCCTGGTGCCTGCGCAGGAAGATCGGCAGCTCCGGCCTGGCCTTGTGGATCTTCAGACCCAGGTCGATGCCGCCGGTGGGCGAATCGTGATAGCTCTCTGACAACAACACGCCCCCCAGGTCGACATTGGACTTGAGCACGGCCATGACGTTGTCAGAGTGGGTCTTGACCCCGATGAGGTCGTTCTCTGCACAGAACATCTTGATCTGATCAAGCGTCTCAGCGTTGCCGTCGTCAATGATCAGCACCTTCGAGACGACGTTATCGGCGGCTTCCATCTGGGGTCCTTTGTTGAACGTGGCGGGTTGGCTTCAAAGTGCAAAACCACTGCGCGGAAGTCTACGAACCCCCAAGTCGGGGGGGGGTGCATCCGGGGTATCACTTTTATCAAAAGAGTGCGTACTTTTGCGCTGTTGCGCTGCCCGAGTTGCGCATCCACGCGCCAAAGCCGACCTCTGCAGTGGTGCACGTCGGTCGTGGCATCCAGGATCGCTTCATGGACCTGCAAGGCGTCCTGGCTTCGGCTGTGATGACCAGCCGGCTGTCACCCAGGCCGCAGACGCCGTCGGCACCGCGCGGCACCAGGGTCAGGCGGTTGCCGTCGGGGTCGGCCAGCTGTAGGGGCGCGGCCAGGCCGGTCTGCGGCTCCCAGAGGGCCCGGGCCACCGGTCACTGGATGGTGTGCAGGCCGGCGTCGAGGCGGGGTTTGGCGATGTTCACGGGGTGCTGTCTGCGGCTGGTCAGCGGGCAGCGGTGGGTGGGGTCAGCAGGTTGCGCTCGGGCCGGGGCGCCAGGCCCACGATGCCCTGCTGCACCAGCGCGTCGAACGCGGCGCGCGTCACGCCCGCATGGCGCTGCAGCACGGCGGCGCTGTGTTCGCCCAGCAGCGGGGCCGGGCTGCGCGCGCCCAGACGGTGGCCGTTCTGGCGGATGGCCAGGCCGCACTGGCGCTGCGGGCCCGACACGGCGCGGTCCACGTCGATGTAGAAATCCACCGCGGCCAGGTGCGGCTGCTCGCCCAGGTGCTCGGCATGCAGCAGCGCGGCGGCGGCCACGCCGTTGTCCTGCAGCTGGGCGGCGGCGGCCTCGGCACCGTGCTGTTGGCTCCAACTGGCGATGGCGGCGTCGATCGCGTCGGCCTGCGCCTGCCGGCCAGCCAGCGTGTGCAGCGCGGCATCGTCTGCCCAGTCAGGCCGGCCGATGGTGCGGGCCAGGGCGCTGAAGGCGTCGGCGCTGTCGACCGACACCGCCAGCCACTGGTCGGTGCCCGCGGCGGGGTAGAAGCCGTGCGGCGCCAGGCTGTCGCGCCGGTTGCTGCGGCGCAGCGGCGCGCCGGGCTGCACCTGGTGCATCAGCAGGCCGGGCGCAGTGAGCTGCAGCATGGCCTCGACCATGCTCAGGTTGACGTACTGGCCGCTGCCGCCGCGCTGGCGGTGCACCAGGCCGGTCAGCAGCGCGGCGCAGCCGTACAGGCCACCCACCGGGTCGCCATGGGCCAGGTGGGTCATGGTGGGCGCGGTGCCGGGCAGGCCGGTGAAGCTGGGCAGGCCCGAGCCCTGCTCCAGCGTGGAGCCGTAGGCCCGGGTGTCCGACCACGCATTGCCGGTGCCGAAGGCCGACATCGAGCACATCACCAGGCCGGGCCGGGCCTGTGCCAACGCCGGGTAGTCGAGCCCGAACTTGGCCATCACGCCGGCGGCCTGGTTCTCGACCACGGCGTCGGCGCGGGCCACCAGCCGCAGCGCCAGGTCGCGGCCGGTGGGGGTGGTCAGGTCGATGCTGATGCCTTGCTTGCCGCGGTTCATGCCACAGAAGATGGTGGCGCGTTCGTAGTCCTTGGCGTCGATGAAGGCGGGCGTCCAGTTCATGCCGCGCCACCAGTCGGGGTAGCGGCCGGCCTCGATCTTCAGCACCTCGGCGCCCAGGTCGGCCAGCAGGCGTGCGGCCAGCGGGCCGGCCCAGCCCATCGAGAAATCGACGATGGTGACGCCCTGCAGCGGCGGGGCGGTGGGGGCCGGGCCGGCGCTGGCAGCGTTGGGTGGTGCCGTGGGCGCTGTCGTGGCGGCGGTGCCGCCCAGTTGCGTGGGCAGCGGCGTGGCCGTCAGGCCGAAGGGGGTGCGCGGCACCTGCAGCGCCTGGCCGCCATGCTGCAGCGTGGCCAGCGACTGGCGGGCCTGGAAGATCGGGTGGGCCAGCATGCCGTCGGCATCAGGCACCACCACGATGGGCACGCGGTGCTGGCGGCCGATGGCGGCCCACTCGTCGGCGCTGTGGCGGGCCAGGGCCTGGCACAGCACGGCTTCCACTTCGTCCAGCCGGGCGAAGCGCAGCTCGCGGGTGGCCAGGCCCTCGTCTTGCGCCTGCGCCTGCAGATCCAGCGCACGGCACAGGCCGCGCCACTGGTCGGGTGTGGCCACGGTGATGCCCACCCAACCGCTGCGGCAGGGGTAGATGCCCACCGGGCTGTTGGGCGCGAAGCGGTTGATGCCGCAGCGGCGCATCGGCAGGCCGTCGCGTTGGTAGAAATGCATGTGCATCTCGGCCATCACCAGGTTGGCTTCGAGGATGGACACCTCCAGCCGGCGCGGGCCGCTGCCGAGTTGCCGCGCCGCACCCAGCAAGGCGGCGCAGGCGGCGATGTAGGCGGTGACGCCGGCCAGCAGCGTGGCCTGCCGGTCGCCGGCCGACAGCGGCGGGCCGTCCACCGTGCCGGCCATCTGCGGCATGCCGGTCAGCGCCTGCACCACCAGGTCGCTGCCACGCCAGCCGCGCAGCGGGCTCTGCGGGCCGAACCAGTGCAACGCGATGCTGGCGATGCGCGGCTGGGTGTGCGTGGCGTCGGCGCCTGCCTCTTCGCCAAGCAGCACCAGATCGGCGGTGCGGGCCAAGCCCGCCAACGCGTCACCGTCGGCCGCGGGCAGCGCTTGCTTGGCAGCGGCAAGCCAGGCGGCGTACGCGTGTTCGGCGGGCGTGTCGGCGCGCACGATGCCCGCCAGGCGGCGTGCCTCGTCCAGCGCCGTGCAACGCACCGTGGCACCGGCATCGGCCAGCAGCCGGCCGCAGTAGGCGGCCGCCGCGCCGCCGCCGACTTCCAGCACCTGGATGCCGGCCAGCGGCAAGTGGGTGTCGCTGTGCATCCTGGGTGCTCCTGTGGGTGGTGCGGGCCTAGCGGCCGGTGAACGCGGCCGGGCGTTTCTGGACGAAGTGGGCCACGCCTTCCTTGAAGTCTTCACTGCCGAAGCTGGACAGCATCTCCTGGTTGCCCACCTCGATGGCCTGGCGCATGCTCAGTTGATCGACCGCCCAGAGCTGGCGCTTGATCACCGCCATCGAGCGGGGCGACACGTTGTCGGCCAGGTCCAGCGCATAGGCGCGGGTCGCGGCCATCAGTTCGTCAGGCGGCAACACGCGGTCGACCACGCCCAGGCGCAGCGCCTCGTCGGCGTCGAACTTGCGGGCCGACACCAGCAGGTCGAGTGCCTTGGCCAGCCCCACCAGCCGCGGCAGGGTGTGGCTGATGCCGTGCTCGGCGATCAGCCCGCGCCGGGCGAAGGCGGTGGTGAACTTGGCGCCGGCCGCGGCAAAGCGCTGGTCGCAGTACAGCGCGTACACCAGGCCCAGGCCGGCGCAGGCGCCGTTGATGGCCGCGATGACGGGCTTGGGCACGGCCGGAAAGTAGCTGTGCACCGTCTGGTAGTCGGGGCTGCTGGCGGGGTCGAACGGCGGGGGCAGGGCCTTGGGGTTCTCGGCCGCCAGCGTGGCGCCGCCGCTGGCGGTGCCGGCGGCCAGGTTGTCCATGTCGGCACCGGCGCAGAAGCCGCGGCCCGCGCCGGTGAGGATGATCACCCGCACGCCGGGGTCGTCGGTGGCGCGGCGCATGGCGGCGCGCAGCTGGTCGCCCAGGCTGGCGGTGTAGGCGTTCAGCCGTTCGGGCCGGTTGAGCGTGACGGTGGCGATGCGCTGGGAAACGTCGTACAGGATGTCGGTGTCGGGCATGGTGGGCTCCTTCAGGGTCTCATCGCGAAGCTGGTCTTGCCGGGCGTGCGCAGCGGCTCGGCCAGGTGCATGAAGTCGACCAGGTGCTTGCGGGTGCTGCGCGGGTCGATGATCTCCTCGACCCAGAACTTCTCGGCGCTGCGGAACGGTGAGCGCAGCGCGTTCAGCCGGGCCTCGATCTTCAGCAACTCGGCCTTGGGGTCGTCGGCCGCCTCGATGTCGGCGCGGTAGGCGGCCTCGATGCCGCCTTCCAGCGGCAGGCTGCCCCAGTATGCCGACAGCCAGGCATAGCGCAGGCTCAGCCGGTTGAACGGCTTGTGCGCCGCGCCGGCCACGCCGAAGGCGTTGCGGACGATGATGGTGCACCAGGGCACCGTGGTCTGGCTCTGCGCGGCCATGGCGCGCACGCCCATGCGGATGGTGGCGGTGCGCTCGGCCTCCTGGCCGATCATGAAGCCGGGGCAGTCCATCAGGTAGACCACCGGCAGGTGGAAGGTCTCGGCCAGGTCGATGTAGCGGATCACCTTCTGGCAGGTGTCGGCGCTCCAGGCGCCGCCGTAGTGGTACGGGTCGCTGGCCAGCACCAGCAGCGGGTGGCCGTCGATGCGGGCCAGCCCGGCGATGATGCTGCGGCCGAAGTTGGCGCCCATCTCGAAGAAGCTGCCGTGGTCGACCACCGACTGGATGATCGGCCGCATCTTGTAGACGCTGCGCCGGTTGCGCGGGACGGCCTTCATCAGCGATTCATCGGCGCGCTCGGGGTCGTCGCTGCGCGGCAGCACCGGCGGCACGCCGTGCACCGACGACGGCAGGTACGACAGGAAGCGCCGCGCCTGCGCAAACGCCTCTTCTTCGGTCTCGGCCATGTTGTCGATGGCGCCGGCCTTGGTCTGGATGTCGGCGCCGCCCAACTCCTGCTTGGTCAGCGTCTGGCCCAGGCGGGCCACCAGCGGCGGGCCGGCGACGAACATCGCCGAATTGCGCGTCATCACCGAGAAGTGGCTGGCCGCCAGCCGCGCCGCACCCAGCCCGGCCACCGAGCCCAGGCCCAGGCCCACCACCGGCACCTGGGCCAGGTTGGCGGTCATCATGTAGAAGCCGCGCGAGCTTTCGCCGATGCCGCCGGGCAGGTTGCTGGCGCCCTTGGTCTCGATGGTCTTGACCGAGCCGCCGCCGCCCGAGCCCTCGATGATGCGGATGATGGGCAGGCGGAAGTCTGCCGCCATGTCTTCGGCCATCAACGGCTTGGCGGCGATGGACGCATCGGCCGAGCCGCCGCGCACGGTGAAGTCGTCGCCCACCACCACCACCGGCTTGCCGTCGATGCGGCCGCGGCCGAACACGCAGTTGGCCGGGGTCACGTCCTTCACTGAGCCGTCGGGGTTGTAGTCGCCGATGCCGGAGAGCGCGCCCACCTCGTGGAAGCTGTCCTTGTCGAGCAAGCCGGTGATGCGCTCGCGCACCGTCAGCCGGCCGGCGTCGTGCTGGCGCTTGACCTTGTCGGCCCCGCCCATCTGGTGGGCCATGGCGGTGCGCTTGGCCAGTTCGTCGAGTTCGGGGTTCCAGGTCATCGTTGTTCTCCTCGTGGATGGGGCTGGCCTACAGCAGCGTGGCCAGGTCCTGCTTCTTCACCTTGCCGGTGGCGGTCATCGGCAGGCTGGCCACCAGGCGGATCTCGGGCAGCTTGTAGCTGGCCATGCGGCTGGCGCACCAGTCGGTCAGGCTCCGCACCGCGGTGGCGGCATCGGCCTCAGGCTTGAGCAGCACGAAGGCCACCGGCACCTCGCCGCGTTGCGCATCGGTGCGGCCGATCACACCTGAGCCCAGCACCGACGGGTGCTGGCCCAGCACGGCCTCGATCTCGGGCGGGAACACGCTCATGCCCTTGACCTTGAGCATTTCCTTCTTGCGCCCCAGGAAGTGCAGGAAGCCGTCGGCATCGATCAGGCCGATGTCGCCGGTGCGCAGCCAGCCGTCGACGATGGCGTCGGCCGTGGCTTCGGGCCGGTTCCAGTAGCCCTTCAGCAGGCTGGGCGTGCGCACGCGGATCTCGCCGTCTTCGCCCAGCGGCTTCAACGCGCCGGTCTCGAAGTCGCAGATCTTGAACTCGGTGCCCGGCACCGGCAGGCCGACGAACACCGGCTGGGCATGCAGGTCGTAGTCATCACCCTGGAAGCCGGTGGTGAAGGTGTCGCTGGTGTGGGTCTCGGTCATGCCCCAGGCCGCCTCGGCCAGGATGCCGCCGGTCAGCTGCTGCCAGCGGCGGCGGTAGTCGAGGTTGAGCTTCTTGACGAAGGACACCACCCGCACCTGGCGCAGGCTGCTCAGGTCGAAATCACCGAAGCGCGCGTGGTCCATCAGCTCGACCGCGCCGTCCACCGGCATGGCCATGCAGGTGACCTGGTACTGCTGCACCGCCGTCATCACCGCCACCGGGTCCCAGCGCGTCAGCAGCACCAGGGTGGCGCCGCAGAACACCGGGAAGATGATGCCCAGGTTCTCGCCGGCGATCCAGAACTGCGGGAAGAAGCTGAGGAACACCGTGTCGTCGGCCCGCTCCAGCGCGATGCCGAAGTTCGACGCCGCCGTGTAGAGCATGTCGCGCTGGGTGTGGATGCAGCCCTTGGGCAGGCCGGTGGTGCCGCCGGTGTAGTTGAGCGCGGCGATGGCGTCCAGGCCGGGGCGGTGGGAGGGTGCCGGGCCGGTCTGTGCGGCGAGGGCGGGCATCAGCTCGATGGCGTCGGGGCAGGCGATGCGCGCACCGCGCAGGCTGTCGTGCACCGGCACGGTGGCCATGGCCGGCAGCAGGTCGGCAAAGCCGGTGACGAACACATGGCGCAAGGCGGTTGGCCGGGCCGGGTCGTCGCGCACCTCGCGCACCACCGGCATCAGCTCGTCCAGCGCCACCAGCAGCACGGCCTGGGTGTCGTGCAGTTCATGCGCCAGCTCGAAGGCGCGTGACATCGGGCTGACCGGCACATGCACCGCGCCGGCCTTCAGGATGCCGAAGAATACGATGTGGTACTGCGGCAGGTTGGGCAGGAACACGGCCACCCGGTCGCCGGGCGTGACGCCGTGGGCCGCCAGCAGCGCGGCGAAACGATCACTGGCCGTGTCCAGGTCGGCATAGCTGAGCACATGGCCGTAGTGCACCACCGCCGGCTTGGCCGGGTGGATGCGGGCCCAGGCGCGCAGGTATTCGGTCAGCGGCTGCTCGCCATGCGGGTAGTGCGGCGCGGTGTTGGCGTCCTGCGGCCAGGCCTTGCGGTACAGGCCTTGCAGGTGGGCCAGGTAGGCGGCTTCGTCTTGGGTGGCGGTCATGGTCAGCGTTTCGTGGTCGGGTCGAGCGCGATGCGCAGCGATTCGCCCAGGGTGTTGAAGGCCAGGGCGGTGAGCAGGATGGCCAGGCCAGGGGCGTACATCTGCTCGGGCGCCAGCTCCATGTTCTGGTAGGCCCGCGCCAGCATCGACCCCCAACTGGGCTGCGGCGGCTGGATGCCCAGGCCCAGGAAGCTCAAGCTGGCCTCGGCCAGCAGCGCGGCGGCCAGCAGCAGGGTCACCTGCACGATCACCGGCTGCACCGTGTTGGGCAGCACATGCCGCCACAGGATGCGGCCGGTGCTGGCGCCGAAGCAGCGCGCCGCGTCCACATACAGCTCTTGCCGCACCACCAGCGCACGGGCGCGCACCAGCCGGGCGATCTGCGGGCTGAACACGATGCCCACGGCGATCATGCCGTTGGTCAGGCCGATGCCCAGCGCACCGGTGACGGCGATCGCCAGCACGATGGACGGGAACGACAGCAGCGCGTCGATGAAGCGGCTGATGCCGTCGTCGACCCAGCCGCCGCTGTAGCCCGCCAGCAGGCCCACCGGCAGGCCCAGCAGCAGGCCGATGCCCACCGCCAGCCCGCTGGCGTACAGCGTGGCCGCACCGCCATGCACCATGCGGCTGAACACGTCGCGGCCCAGGTCGTCGGTGCCCAGCAGGTGGGCGGCCGACGGGCTGGCCAGGGTGTTGTCGACGTCCTGCGCGGTGACGGGGTAGGGCGCGATCAGCGGTGCGCACAAGGCCAGCAGCCCCAGGGCCAGCAAGAAGGCCAGGCTGATGGCCGCGCGCAGGTCGCGCCGCAGCCAGGCGAAGAAGCGCTTGGCCATCATCGGATTCGCGGGTCGAGCACGGTGTAGAGCAGGTCGGCCGCCAGGTTGACGCTGATGACCACCAGCACCATCACGAACACCACGCCCTGCACCACCGGCAGGTCACGGGTGAGCGCGGCGTTGACGATCAGGTTGCCCATGCCGGGGATGGCGAACACCGCCTCCACCACCACGGTGGCGGCCAGCATGCGGTTGAACAGCAGCGTGGCCACCGTCAGCAGGTTGACGCCGGCATTCTTCAGCCCGTGCTTCCACAGGATGACGTTGGCGCTGAGCCCCTTGGCGCGCAGCGTGCGCACCGGCGGCGACGACAGGATCTCGACCAAAGAACTGCGCAGCTGGCGCGACACCTCGGCCACGCCGCCGGCGGCCAGCGCCAGCGCCGGCAGGATGGCGTGGTGCAGCGCCTTCCACGGATCATCCTTCAGCGGCACCGCGCCGGTGGCCGGAAACCAGCCGAAGTGCAGCGCCAGCCAGGCCACCAGCAGCATCGCCAGCCAGAAGTTGGGCACGGCGATGCCCAGCGATGCGATGGAGGTGACCAGCCGGTCGCGCAGCCCGTCGGGCCTGCTGGCGGCCAGCATGCCCAGCGGCACGCCCAGGCCCAGGGCCACCGTCATCGCCAGCACCACGATCAGCAGGGTGTTGGGGAAGGCCCGGGCGATGGACTGGGCCACTGGCTCGCCATTGGCCAGCGACTTCGACAGATCGCCTTGCACCGCATGGCCCAGCCAGCTGCCGTACTGCACCAGGAATGGCCGGTCCAGCCCGTACAGCGTGCGGATCTCGGCGATGCGCGCCTCGGTCGCGTTTTCACCCGCCAGCGTGATGGCGATGTCACCCGGCATCAGCTTGAGCAGGCCGAACACCACGAAGGTGGCCAGCACCAGCACCGGCACCGCCTGCAGCAGGCGGCGCCGGATCACCCGCAGGCGGGCAGCGGCGAACATGGCGGCCTCAGCCCTGCAACGAGATGAACTCGTACTTGGGTTTGCCCAGGAGATTCGCCTTGTAGCCCTTCACCTTCTGCGACGCTGCCACCAGCTCGTACTGGAAGGCCAGCGGCGCGACCAGGGCCTGCTCCATCACGATGCGCTGCAGTTGCCAGAAGATCAGCTTGCGGCCTTCGATGCGCTCGGCCACGCGGCTTTCGGCCAGCAGGTCGGTCAGCTTCTGGCCATGGTCGATGCGGCCGGCGTTGAAGTACGCGTCCTTGCTGTACATCAGGCTGTAGGTCATGCTGGGGTCGGGCCGGCCGGTCCAGGCCGACAGCAGCATGTCGAACTTCTTCTCGTTGCCGAAGAACTGGCCGCTGATCTCGGGGATGGTGCCGGTGGTGTACTTCAGCCGGATGCCGGCCTTGCGCAACTGCTCGCCGACGATCTCGCTGCGGCGCACCGAGTCCTGGTCGGTGTAGCTGCCGCAGGTCAGGTCGATGCCGTTGGGGAAGCCGGCCTCGGCCAGCAGCTTCTTGGCCAGCTCGATGTTGTGCGGGTACAGCTTGACCAGGGTCTCGTCGAAGGCCCAGTGGCTCTTGGGCAGGTTCATGTAGGCCGGCTCGCCGACCCCAGCCAACGAGGCCTTGACGAAGGAGTTGCGGTCCAGCGCATGGTTGATGGCCTGGCGCACCTTCAGGTTGTCCAGCGGCTTCTTGGCCACGTTGAAGTACAGCTGCAGGCAGTACAGCGTGGGGCCGGTCACCTTGTTCAGATTCTTGGCCTTGTCGATCAACGGCATCAGCCGCGGCGGCACCTGGTAGGCAAAGTCGTTCTGGCCGGCCACCACCGCGCGCAGGCCGGTGGCCAGCTCGGGGATGATGGAAAACTCGATGCCGTCGACGAAGCCGCGGTCTTGCCGCCAGTACTTGTCGGCCCGGGTGACCACCAGCTTCTCGTTCGCGCTCCAGCTGACGAACCTCCACGGCCCCGCGCCCACCGGCTTGCGGTCGTGTTCCTGGCCCAGAGCCTGCACCGCCTTGGGCGACACCATCATGCCGGCGCGGTCGCTCAGGATGGCGGGCAGGGCGGTGTCGGGGCGGGCCAGTTTCACCGTCACCTGCAGGGGACCGGTCACCAGCGATTCGGCCACGTTCTGCAGGTCGGCCTTGATGTTGCTGCGCGCGTCGGTGCGGGCGCGGTCGAGGTTGAACTTCACCGCCGCCGCATCCATCGGCGTGCCGTCGTGGAAGCTGATGCCGGGCTTGATGTCAAGCACCATGGTGCGCGGGTCGGGGAAGTTGAAGGCCGCCATGCCGGGCTTGGCCTTCAGCGTGTCGTAGTCCCATTCCACCAGGGTGTCGTAGACCGCCCATAGGAAGGTGTGGTCGCTGCCGGCGCCGCCGGTGGCCGGGTCCAGGCTGCTGGGGTTGGCGTTGGCCGACACCTTGAGCACGCCACCACGGGTGGGGGCCGCGCCCTGGGCCCAGGCCGTGCCGGCCAGCGGGATGGCGCCAGCCAGGGCCATCAGGTCGCGGCGGGTGAGCCCGCTGCTGGGCTGCGGGGCATGCGCGTCGTGTGCGTGGGTCACTGTTGTCTCCTGGGGTGGTGGGTGCGGCAGATCCGTCTCAGGCGGCGTCTTGCTGCGGTGGACGCGCGGGCGGGCCATCACGCGTGGAAAAGTGGCAGGCCACCCAGTGCGCCGGGCGCAGTTCACGCCAGGCGGGGACCTCGGTGGTGCAACGGGGCTGGGCGCTGGGGCAGCGGGTGCGGAAGCGGCAGCCTGAGGGCGGGTCGATCGGGCTGGGGATCTCGCCCTGCAGCACGATGCGCTGGCGCTGCGCGCGCAGGTGCGACGGCAGCGGCAGCGGGTCGGCCGACATCAGCGCCTCGGTGTAGGGGTGCAGCGGTTGCTCGCCCACCGCCAGCGTGGGGCCCAGTTCCATCAGCCGGCCCAGGTAGGTGACGGCGATGCGGTCGCTGACATGGGCCACCACCGACAGGTCGTGGGTGATGAACACATAGGTCAGGCCGAACTCGCGCTGCAGGCTGGCAAACAGGTTCAGCACATCGCCGCGGATCGACACGTCCAGCGCCGCCACCACCTCGTCGCAGACGATCAGCTTGGGCCGCACCGTCAGCGCGCGGGCGATGTTGATGCGCTGCTTCTGCCCGCCCGACAGCATGTGCGGGTAGCGCTGCGCGTACTCCGGCGCGATGCCCACGCGCGACAGCGCTTCCAGCCCGCGCCGCTCGCGCTCGGCACGGGGCAGGCCGCCGGCGATCTCCAGCGGCTCGCAGACGCTGGTCAGCACGGTCTGGCGCGGGTTCAGCGCAGCGTGCGGGTCCTGGAAGACGATCTGGTAGTCACGCCGGTGGACGCGCAGCGTGTTGGCGCTCAGGGTGCGCGGGTCCACGCCGTCGTGCAGGATGCTGCCTTCGGTGGGCGGCAGCAGCCCCACCAGGGCCCGGCCCAGCGTGGTCTTGCCCGAGCCGGATTCGCCGATCACGCCGAAGGTCTCGCCGGGCAGCACGTCGAAGCTGATGCCGTCGACGGCCTTGACCGTGGCCGCGCCGTCCTGGGTCGGGAAGCGGATGCAGAGATCCCGCACTTCCAGCAGCGGCCGGGTGGCTGCGGTCATGCCACCACCCCGGGCAGTTGCAGATCGACCGCGCGCATGCAGCGTGCGTGGTGGCCGGGCGACACCTCGGCGGCGACCTGCTCGCCGGCGCAGGCGGGCAGGGCATGGTCGCAGCGGGCGCGGAAGCGGCAGCCCGGCGGCATCTCGCTGGGGGAGGGCACCCGCCCGCGGATCGACGGCAGCGCCTCGCGGTGCTTGGCCAGCCGCGGCAGCGACCGCAGCAGGCCCGAGGTGTAGGGGTGGCGCGGGCGCATCAGCGCATCGTCCACAGGCGCGTCCTCGACGATCTCCCCGGCGTACATCGTCACCATGCGGGTGCAGACCTCGGCCACCACGCCCAGGTCATGGGTGATGAACATCAGGGCGGTGCCGGCGCGGTCGCTCAGTTCGCGCAGCAGGTCGGTGATCTGGGCCTGCACCGTCACGTCGAGTGCGGTGGTGGGCTCGTCGGCGATCAGCAGCTTGGGCTCGCAGATCAGCGCCATCGCGATCATCACCCGCTGGCGCATGCCGCCCGAGAACTGGTGCGGGTACTCGTCGACCCGCCGCTGCGGCAGCGGAATGCCCACCCGGGCCAGCGCGTCGATGGCGCGCTCGCGCGCCTCGGCACGCGACACCGGAAAGTGCGTGCGGTAGGCCTCGGCGATCTGCTCGCCCACGCTGAACACAGGGTCGAGCGCTGTCATCGGCTCCTGGAAGATCATCGCGATGTGGCGGCCGCGGATGGCCTGCATCTGCGGCTCGTCCAGCCGGGCCAGGTCCTGGCCCTCGAACAGGATCTGCCCGTCGATGTGGGTGTGGCTCTCGGGCAGCAGGCGCAGCACGCTCAGGCCGGTCACCGTCTTGCCGCAGCCGCTTTCGCCCACCACGCCCAGGCGCTCGCCGGGCTGGATGTTGAAGTTGAGCTTGCGCGTGACCGCAATGCGCCCGCTGCCAGTGCGGAAGCTGATCGACAGGTCGCGCACTTCGAGCATCGTCAATAGGCCTGTTGCCGGAACGGGTCGACGGTGTCGGTGTGGGACTGGGCCATGTAGCCCAGCACTTCGTCCCGCGTGTCGGTCATGATCTTGCGCATCAGCACCTCGGCCGCGTCGGCGCGGCCGGCCTTGATGGCCATCAGCAATTGCTCGTAGTCGTGGAAGGTGTCGATGCGCCGCTCGGGCCGCACATAGTCGGGCGGCTGGGGCGTCATCCACAGCATGCGCCACAGCGCGTCGTGCGGCAGGTCGCGGTAGGTGGTCTGGATCACCTTGGCGCTGGCACAGGCCGACAGCAGGCCGATGGCCACGCGGCCGGTGGCCTGGGCGAAGTCGAGCAGCGACGGCTTCTTCTGCGCCGCCAGCTTGCGCAGCTGCTCCAGGCGCGGGTCGACGTCGGCCAGCGCCGACTTGTCGGGGTTGCGGGCCAGGTAGCGCACCGCCAGGCTCAGCAGCGCGCAGCGCACGTTGAAGATGTCGGCCACGTCATTGAGTGCCAGCTCGACCACATAGGCGCCGCGGCGCGGGCGGATCTCGACCAGGCCCTGCCGTTCCAGGATGCGCAGCGCATCGCGCACCGGGCCGCGGCTGAGGGCGAAGGCCTCGGCCACCGCCTGCTCGCCCACCCGCTGGCCGGGGGCGTAGCGGCCCTGCAGGATGTCTTGCCCCAGCTGCTTGGCGATCTGCTCGCCGGTGGTGGCGGTGGCCACCTTGGCGGGTGGTGCCGCACGCTGGCCTGCCGCCTTGGAGGGGCTGGCAGGTGGGGCCGTGATGACGGTGGCGCGGTGCATGGACAGGCAGGGTTCGGGGGGTGTCCGTTTCATTCTAGGAACGGGACCGGCCGCCGTGCACTGTCATTTGTTAACAATTTTTCAGTGCTTTCCCTGAGGGTGTTCGGCGCTGCGAGGCGTACTGTCGGTGCCTCTGCGTGCCGCACCCTGGCGCGCCCCAACACGCCTGCAGGACACCCGCCCATGGCCATCCACCGCATCGCATCCCAAGTCACCGGCACGGTCTGGAAGGTGGAGTGCCAGACAGGCGCCAGCGTCGCCGAAGGCGACACCATCCTGATCATCGAGTCGATGAAGATGGAGATCCCGGTGGACGCGCCGGCTGGCGGCACGCTGCGTGAGCTGCTGGTCGGCGAGGGCGATGCCGTCACCGAAGGCCAGGTGCTGGCCGTGCTGGCCAGCTAGCCGCTTCAGGCCGCTTCGACGGCGAACGTCAGGCCCGCATGGGCCTGCAGCCGGTCGGTCAGCCGCTGGCCCATGGCCGACGCCGGGGTCCAGATGCCGCCTGGCGTGGCGCTGGCGTCCTGCAGCAGGCACATGGCCGATTCGGCGATCATCTTCGAGGTGCTGCCGTAGCCCGGGTCGCGGTCGCCCTGCACGCCCACGCGCAGGGTCTCGCCGTTCTTCCCGGTGGCGATGAACAGCACGTCGTAGAAGCCGGCCTCGCGCTCGGCGCGCGACGGGCCCTCGCCGGGCTTGGGGCCGTCGTCGCTGGCCAGGCTCTTGTCGGCGGCCACGGCATTGGCGATCGCCTGGCCCTTGTCGCCCGGGCCGGTGACCAGCATCTCGTCGTAGACGAAGTCGGCGCCCCAGGCCTGCTGCAGCAGGAAGTTGCTGCGGTGCACATTGCGGGTGTTGATGGCCGCCATCACGAACGGGGCGACCCAAATGTCGGCGCCAGTTTCATCGCTGAGGGCCTCGTCGACCATCGGCTTGTTGCCCGACGGCTGCTTCGGGCCGGTGAAGCCGGGCGTCAGCGCAAACGGGTTGCGCAGCAGGTCCAGCACGCCGGGCTGGGTGGCGGCCGCGGCCATGGTGGCCTTCAGGCTGGCGGCGGTGCCGCCCGAGAACGTGCCCGTCATCTTGCGCACCCGGCCACGCACCCGCGGCGCCGGCGCGCCGAAGCGCTGGACCATCTGGTCCTGCAGCATCAGCACACCCAGGTCGAACGGGATGGAATCAAAGCCGCAGCTGAAGACGATGCGCGCGCCGCTGGCCTGGGCCGCGGCATGGTGGGCGTCGATCATCTGGCGCATCCAGGCCGGTTCGCCGCACAGGTCGACATAGTCGACACCGTGCGTGGCGCAGGCCTGCACCAGGGCGCTGCCGTACAGCTGGTACGGGCCGACGGTGGTCAGCACCAGGCGGGTGCGGGCCATCAGCGCGGCCAGGCTGGCGGGGTCGGCGTTGTCGGTCACCACCAGCGGTGTGCTGGCGGGGGCGCCCACCTCGTCGCGCACGGCGGCCAGCTTGTCCAGGCTGCGGCCGCCCATGGCCCAGCGCAGGCCGGCGCTGCCCCGGGCCAGCAGGTACTCGATGACCAGCCGGCCGGTGAAGCCGGTGGCGCCGTGCACCACGATGTCGAATTCTTTCTGCATGGCGGGCCTCGCTGCGTGTGGATGTGGACGAGCGCGGATTCTCGCCGCGCCGGGCTGCAGCGGTGCGCTTGCCGTGTGGGCGTTTCCGGCAATGGCGGGCCGCCGGCCTGGCGCTGAAGATGGTCGGCTTCTCAGGAGACCGCATGTCGAACGGATTGGGCCAGGCGCTGCTGCAGGCCTGCAGCAGCTTCACCAACGCCACGGCGCTGCAGTCGCCCGGGGCCTTGGTGACCTACCGCGCGCTGGCCGACCAAGCCCAGGCGGCAGCGAAGGCGCTGCGCGCGGCCGGCCTGCAAGCCGACGAGCCGGTGCTGGTGATGGTGTCGAACCAGCCCGGTGACATCGCCGCCCTGCTGGCGGTGTGGCTGGCCGGCGGCGTGGTGGTGGCCGTGCACCGCAGCACGCCGCCAGCGCTGCTGGCGGGGCTGCAGCAGCGCACCGGGGCCCGCCTGGGGCTGGACTGGCCGGACGCCACCGCCGTGCCCGCCCTGCAACACGGAGCTGAGGCACCACCGTCGCACCGTCCGCTGCTGGCAGATGCTGCCTTCATCATCTTCACGTCGGGCTCCACCGGCGTGCCCAAGGGCGTGGTGCTCACCCATGCGGCCTTTGGCGGCAAGCTGCAGCAGATTGACAGCCTGCTGCACTTCCAGCCGACCGACCGCACGCTGCTGGTGCTGAATCTGAGTTTCGGCTTCGGCCTGTGGGTGGCCCTGCTCACGCTGCTGCGCGGCGGCACGCTGGTGATGGCGCCCAAGTTCGACGCCGCCGATTTCCTGGCGACGCTGGCTGCCCAGCGCATCACCCAGGTGGGCCTGGTGCCCACGATGATGCGGGTGGCGCTGTCCGACCCCGCGCTGGGCCCGGCCATCGCCCAGGTGGCGCAGCAGGGCAGCCTGCGGCAGATCCTGATCGGCGGTGAGTTGCTGGGCCTGTCGCTGGCCGACACCCTGCGTCAGCGCTTTGCCGGCAGTGCGCTGATCGACATCTACGGCCTGACCGAAACCTCGACCTGCGATTTCTTCGCGTTCCCCGCCGACTACGCCCAGCGCCCCGGCTGCATCGGCCGCCCGTCCCCCCAGGTGCAGCACCGCATCGCCGATGCGGGCGGCTTGCCGGTGGGCCCTGGCGAGGTGGGTGAGCTGCAACTGCGCAGCCCCTTTCTGCTGGCCGGCTACCTGGACGCCCCCGAACTCACCGCCGCCGCCTTCCAGCAGGGCTGGTTCCGCACCGGCGATCTGGCGCGTCAGCATGCCGATGGCTTGGTCGAGCTGATGGGCCGCCAGAAGGAACTGATCAGCCGCGGCGGCAACAAGCTGACGCCGGTGGAGGTGGAGCAGGCACTCAGCGCCCACCCCGATGTGGCTGCCGCCATGGTGGTCGGTGTGGCCGACGCGGTGCTGGGCGAGCGCATCCATGTGCTGGTGGTGCCCCGCAGCGGCAGTGTGGTGACGGTGGCCGCACTGCGCCAGCACCTGGCCGGCCGGCTGGAGAAGTTCAAGCACCCCGACGCCTGGCACCTGGGCGATGCCCTGCCGCTGGGCCGCACCGGCAAGGCCGACCGCGGCGCCCTGGCCGCATGGCTGGCTGCCGGCCAGACCCAGCCGCTGCCGCCATGACACCCGTGACACCCCCGATCCCCATTCCCCAGGACGACGCCATGCCCTTCTCCTTCATCACCTACACCGTGGCCGACCATGTGGCCCAGCTCACCCTGAACCGGCCCGAGCGGCTGAACGCGCTGCATGCCGGCGCGCTGCACGAGATCAACGCCGCCATGGACCAGGCCGAGGCCGATGCCGACGTGCGGGTGATCGTGGTCAGCGGTTCGGGCCGGGCCTTCTCGTCCGGCTTCGACCTGAAGGCGCAGATGGAACAGAGGCCAGAAGGCGACGTGGTGTGGCGCGCCATCCTCGACCTGGACTTCGACACCACCATGCGGTTCTGGAACAGCCCCAAGCCCACCATCGCCGCGGTGCACGGCGCGTGCCTGGCGGGGGCGTTCGAGCTGGCGATGGCCTGCGACATCACCATCGCCTGTGAAGACGCCACCTTCGGCGAGCCCGAGCTGAAGTTCGGCGCCGGCATCGTCACCCTGCTGCTGCCGTGGATGACCAGCCCCAAGCAGGCCAAGCGCATCATCCTGTCGGCCGACGACCGCATCCCCGCGCGCGAGGCGCTGGCGATGGGCCTGGTGAGCCGGGTGGTGGCCACCGGCACCCACCTGGCCGAGGCGCTGCGCACCGCGCGCGGCATCGCGCTGATGGACCCCAACCTGGTGGCGCAGACCAAGAAGGCGCTGAACCGCACCTATGACATCCAGGGCATGCCCACGGCGCTGCGCATGGCGCTGGACATCGACCACACGATCGAAAGCCATGGCTCGCCCGACAAGCGCGCCTTCATGGACATCGCACGCGAGCGCGGCATGCGCGAGGCGATTGCCTGGCGCGACGCGCGCTTTGCCAAGGCGCAGGGCTGACCTGCATGCCCTGGTGGCCGCTCAGGTGAACAGCGCCCGGTGCCGCTCGCGCAGCAGGTTCTTCTGCACCTTGCCCATGGCATTGCGCGGCAGGTCGGCCACCACGAACAGGTGCTTGGGCACCTTGAAGTTGGCGATGCTGGCCTTGAGCTGGCCGATCATCGCCGCCGGCGCCAGCGTGGCACCGGGCTGGGCCACCACCACCGCCACCACGCCTTCGCCGAAGTCGGGGTGCGGCACGCCGATCACCGCCGATTCGGCCACGCCCGGCATGTCGTTCAAGAAGCCCTCGATCTCGGCCGGGTAGATGTTGTAGCCGCCGCTGATGATCAGGTCCTTGCTGCGGCCGACGATGGTGACGTAGCCGTCGGCCTCCACCTGGCCGACGTCGCCGGTCTTGAACCAGTGGTTGCCCAGGTCGTCGGCGGTGAACTCTTCCGCCGTCTTCTCGGGCATGCGCCAGTAGCCGGCAAACACGTTGGGCCCGCGCACCTGGATGTGGCCGATGGTGCCGGCGGGGCAGGGCGCGCCGGCGTCGTCCATCACCCGCAGCTGCACGCCGGGCAGGGCCGGGCCCACGGTGCCGCGGCGCCGCTGGCCATCGGCCGGCCGGCAGGGGTTGCTGGTCAGCATCACCGTCTCGCTCATGCCGTAGCGTTCCAGCAGCACGTGGCCGCTGCGCTCGGTCCAGCTGTCGAAGGTCTCCACCAGCAGCGGTGCCGAGCCGCTGATGAACAGACGCATGGTCTTGACCGCGTCGCGTGTCAGCGTGGGCTCGGCCAGCATGCGCACATACAGCGTGGGCACGCCCATCATCACCGTGGCACCCGCCATGCGGGCGATGGTGGCCTTGGGGTCGAACTTGGCGAACCACACCATCTTGCTGCCGTTGAGCAGCGCGCCATGGCTGGCCACGAACAGGCCGTGCACGTGGAAGATCGGCAGGGCGTGGATCAGCACGTCATCCGGCTGCCAGCCCCAGTAGCCTTTCAGCGTCAACGCATTGCTCAGCAGATTGCCGTGGCTCAGCATCGCGCCCTTGCTGCGCCCGGTGGTGCCGCTGGTGTAGAGGATGGCGGCCAGGGCATCGGCCTGCACCACGGCCGGCGTGTGCTGGTCAGGCTGCGCGGCGGCGCGCTCGAGCAGCGTGCCGTCACGCGCTTCGCCCAGGGTGAACACATGGCCGGTGCCGGCGGAAAACGCGATGCGGCTGACCCAGGCGAAGTTCTTCGGCGCACACACCACCACTGCCGGCTCGGCGTTGCCGATGAAATAGCCGATCTCGGCCGCCTGGTAGGCGGTGTTCAGCGGCAGGAACACGTAGCCCGCCCGCAGCACCGCCAGGTACAGCATCAGCGCTTCCACGCTCTTCTCGGTCTGCACCGCCACCCGGCTGCCTGCGGGCAGGCCCAGGCTCTGCAGCAGGTTGGCCAGCATGGCGGTGCCGCGCTCCAGGTCGGCCCAGCTGTAGTGCGCGCCGGTACAGGGGCCGTCGGCCACCTCGATGGCGGTGGCGGTCAGGTCGGCCGGGAACGCGGCGCGCAGCGCGACAAAGAGGTTGGCGTTCGCAGTCATTGCTCAGTCCAGCTTGGCACCTGATCCCTTGACGACATCGGCCCAACGCTTGATCTCGCTGCCGACGAAGCGGCCGAAGTCGGGGCCCCACAGGTTGGGCGGATTGGCGCCCAGGCTGGCCCAGGTGGCCTTCAGTTCGTCGCTTCCCAGAGCCTTCTTCAGTTCGGCGGTCATGGCGTCGATCACCGGCTGCGGCGTGCCCTTGGGCGCCCACAGGCCGTACCAGGTGGCCACCTGGTAAGTGGGCACACCGCCTTCGGTGCTGGTGGGCACGTCGGGGAAGCCGGGCGCGCGGGTGGGCGAGGCCACCGCCAGCGCCTTGATACGGCCGTTCTTGATGTGCACCGCCGACGAGCCCAGGCCGTCGAACATCAGGTCCACCTGGCCGGCGATCAGGTCCTGAAGCGCCGGGCCGGCGCCGCGGTAGGGGATGTGGGTGATGAAGGTCTTGGTCTGCAGCTTGAACAGCTCACCGGCCAGGTGGTGGCTGGTGCCGTTGCCGGCCGAGCCGTAGTTCAGCTTGGCGGGGTTCTTGCGCAGGAACTCGAGCAGGCCCTTCAGGTCGGTGGCGGGCACTTTCTGCGGGTTGACCACGATGACCTGCGGCACGCTGCTGACCAGGCCCACCGGGATGAAGTCAGACTCGATGTTGTAGTCGAGCCTGGGGTACATCGACGGCGCGATGGCATGGTGCACCGCACCCATGAAGAAGGTGTAGCCGTCGGGCGCCGCGCGCGCTGCCAGGCCGGCGCCCAGCGTGCCGCCGGCACCGCCCTTGTTGTCGATGATGAACTGCTTGCCGCTGGCCTTGGCCATGGCGGCAAACAGCGGGCGGGCGAAGGCGTCGGTGCCGCCGCCGGCCGGGAAGGGCACGACGATGTTGACCGGCTTGGTGGGCCAGGCCTGGGCCAGGGCGACTTGCCAGGGGGACGCCAGGGCCAGGGCGGCGGCGGCGGCCAGCCATGCGCGGCGTGCGTTGCGGTGGGTCATGGTGCGGTCTCCAGTCGGTTGTGGCGGGCCGCTGCCCGCTGTTCTTGGATGGTGCCGTCAGAGCAGGCCCGACAGGGCGCGGGAATGTACCACCCGCCCCTGCACGAACTTGTCGTGGCAGGTCTCGATGCGGGCCAGGTCATAGAGGTAGTTCACCATCAGCCCAGCCGACTGCTTCAGGCCCTTGGGGGCGAGGTTGGCCTGGGCGTTCAGCCGCTCCAGCCGGGCGCCGTTGTCCAGGTGGAAGCGGGCCACCGGGTCGCCGCCGTGCTGCGGGCTGCGGTGCACCAGGTACAGCGCGGCCAGGCGCCACAGCGCGTGGTGGGCGTCCGATGGCAGCGCGGCCAGCGTGGCCGTCTGGGTCAGCGCCTGCAGCTCGGGGCCGGCCGCCTCGCGCAGCAGGGCCAGCGCATGCACGGCGCGCTCGGTGGCCGCCGCCGGCAGGCCGGCCAGCGCACTGCCCACCTGGCCCGGGTCGAGCGCCTTGTGCAGCCAGCCCATCAGCCCGGGGATGGGCGACAGCGTGCAGAAGGTCTTGAGCTGCGGCAGTTCACGCCGGAGCTGCTCGGCCACCCGCTTGATCAGGAAGTTGCCCATCGACACCCCGCGTAGCCCCGGCTGGCAGTTGCTGATGGAATAGAACACCGCCACCTTGAACTGCTCGGGCGGCAGCGGCGTGCTCCTTTTGTCGATCAGCGGGGCGATGGCGCCAGCCATCTCGGGCAGCAGCGCCACTTCCACGAAGATCAGCGGTTCATCCGGCAGCTGTGGGTGGAAGAACGCGAAGCAGCGGCGGTCGGGCTGCAGGCGGCGGCGCAGGTCGTCCCAGCCGTCGATCTCATGCACCGCCTCGTGGTGGATGATCTGCTCCAGCAACTGGGCGGGCGAGTTCCAGTCGACCTTGCGCATCTGCAGGAAACCGGGGTTGAACCAGCTGCCCAGCAGGTGCAGCATGTCGTGCTCGACACCGGCCAGCGCCGGGTGGCGCGGCAGCCGCTCCAGCAGCGCCCGGCGCAGCCGCACCAGGGCCGACGTGCCGCCGGGCGCGCGGTTCAGGCGGCGGAACAGCTCTTGCCGCGGCGGCTCGGCCGCCTGGGTCAGCGCCACCAGGTGGGCGCTGTGGGCCGGCGCCTTGGCGTAGGCCAGCGCGGCGGCCAGCACCTGTTGCGGGTCGGGCGAGAAGTCACGCGCCAGGTGGTCGAAGAAGCGGGTGCGGGGCTCGTCGCCCAGCGCGTCGATCTGCTGCACGATGGCCGCGGCAATGCCCGGGCCGTTGGCCTCGCCGCGCTCGGACAGCAGGCGCCGGCAGTCCAGCAGCAGCGGGCGCAGCAGGCGGTCGACCGGGGTGGCGGTTCTAGGCATGGTGCTGCTGCCCTTCCAGCACCTGCAGCGCCTTCAGCGCCGTCAGCTGGGCCATCAGGTGGTCGTGCATGGCGCGGGCGGCGCGGTCGGCGTCATGCTGCTGCATCGCGTCCATCAGCACCCGGTGCTCGTTCAAGGATGCATTGATGCGTCCCGGCAGCTGCAGCTGGCGGCCGCGCCACAGCCGCATGAAGCGGCGCAGGTCACCGGTGGCGCGGTCGAGCCAGCGGTTGGCCGCGATCGCCTGCACCAGCGAATGGAACTCGTGGTTGACGCGGTAGTAGCCGTCGGCATCGGCCGCGGCGGCATGGCGTTCCAGCCGGTCGTGCAGGGCCTGCAACTGGGCCAGGTCGTCGACGCTGGCGCGCTGGGTGGCTTCCAGCGCGCAGCGGCCTTCCAGCATTGCCATCACCGGAAACAGCTGTTCGGCGTCGGCATCGGTCAGCGCCACCACCCGGGCGCCGCGGCGCGGCACCAGTTCCACCAGGCCTTCGGCGGCCAGCACCTTCAGCGCCTCGCGCAGCGGCGTGCGGCTGATCTGCCAGCGCGCGGCCAGCGCCAGCTCATCGATGAACAGGTCGGGGGGGAGCGCATGCTGGAACACCAGGTCGCGCAGGCGCGCGGCGACGCCGTCGTGCAAGCTGGTGCCGTGCAGGGGGATGGGATCGGCCATGTCGTGCACTGTAATGCTGTAATTACAGAATGACAAGATCGGGCATCGCAGATCGTTCTTGGTTTTCTGCAGTCGTCGCCCGAGGGCCTTCCGTGCCGCACCGGCGGGCGCGCGGGGTCCCGTCGAGAGACACACGGCCGCTGCGGCGGCGTGACCGCCTCAGTCGCCCTCGAGTTCCTGGTTCATGTGCGCAACGACGTCCTGGCGCTGGCGCGCCCGTGCGCCGATCCGCACCGCGGTGTTGCGCACGAGGAGATGCAGCATGCTCGCCGCCACCATCGCCGATTCGGCCTCGGCGGCGTTGCCGCTGTAGCAGGGCAGCACCACGGTGCAGGTGCGCCGCGCCCAGGCGGCACTGCGGATGTCGACCACCGCCACGGTCTCGAGCCGCGTGGTCGCCGCGTGCGTGAGCACCCGTTCGATGAGCCGGGTGCGCGGCTGCGTCAGCACCAGCAGCAGCGCGTCGCGCGCGCCGGTCATCGCCAGGTCTTCGGCCCAGGTGCCGTTCTGCGTGGCGAGCAGGTGCACGTCGGGCCGCACGCGCGCGAGCTGCGGGCGCACGAAGCGCACCAGCCCTTCGTCGACGCCAGTGCCGAGCAGCCACACCCGTGGCGCCCTCGCGATGAGATCGGCGGCGGCCTGCAGCGTGTCGCTGCGCAGCGACTCGAAGGTGCGCGCGAGGTTGTCGCCCTCGGCGAGCAGATGCGCGGCGATCGAATGTGGGCGCTTCGGTGCCTCGCGCGGCGGCGCCGCGGTCGCAAACGGCGGGGCCAGGTTGCGCTCTTCGCGGGCCTGCAGCCGCACCTCGTCGAAACTGGCGTAGCCGAGGCTGCGGAACAGCCGCGCCGCGGTCGCCTTCGACACGCCGGCCATCGTCGCCAGCTCAGTGGCCGAGTAGGTCAGCAGATCGTCGGCGCGCTCGAGCAGCAGCTCGGCGAGCTTGCGCTCGCTCGGCGAGAGGTGCTCGTGGTGCTCCTGGATCGCCAGCGTCAGGCGGGTCGTCATGCAGATCGGCGATGGGCTGGCATTGAAACGATTGTTCCTTGATATCATGGTTTTCTGCAACACGTGTGCCAAGCCTTCGCTGTTGCGGGGCGCCACGGTTTCGGTGGAGAACGGGTGTGGCGGGCGCATCGGTCGATCGGGAGCAGGTGTGGGGCGGCTTGCGCGAAGTCGCGCGGCCGGACTCGCGCTTCCACCTGCGCTTCGCCGACTTCATCCCGGACTTCGACGGATCCGCCGCCGCCACCGACCGCCTGCTCGCGTTGCCCGCCTTCGCCGGCGCGAGACACGCCTTCGTCGCGCCCGACAACAGCCTGATCGAACTGCGCCGCCGGCTGCTGGTGGCGGGTGTCACGGTGGTCGTGTCGAGCTACAACATGGCGCGCGGCTTCGTCCTGCTCGACCCGGCCGCGGTGCCGAAGGGCCATGAGTTGTACGCGGCCTGGCTTGACGGCATCGAGCATTTCGGCGCCCGGCTCACCCTGGCACAGCTCGCGGCGCGTGGGCCGTTCGACTGCGTTGCCACCGGCGCGTCGGCAGTCGCCGCATCGGGCGTGCGCTTCGGCCGCGGCCACGCCTACTTCGACATGGAGTGGCGCATCTTCAGCGCGATGGGCCTGGTGGCCGAGCGCACGCCGGTGGCCACCCTCGTGCACGACGTGCAGGTGCTGGACAAGCGCCTCTACCCGAGCCCGGCCGACGTGCTGGTCGACTGGGTCTGCACCCCCACCCGCACCCTCGCCGTGCCGCGCGAGACGCCGCGCCCGCGCGGCGTGCCGTGGGCCGAGATCTCGCCCGAACAGATCGAAGCCAACCCGGCGCTGACCGAATTGCACCGCGCCGCCGGCCTCTCGCGCTGAACCCCTCCCGTTCCCCCAACCGCACACACCAAAGGAATCCGCCATGCAAGCCACCCGTCGAACCTTCATCCGCGGCGCCGCCGCACTCGCCGCCGCCTCGCCGATGGCCGGCTGGAGCCAGGCCGGCTCCAAGCTCACGCTGCAGGCCGCGTGGGTCAACGACGCCGAGTTCATGGGCTACTTCATCGCGATCGACCAGGGCTACTACAAGGCCGAAGGGCTGGAGGTCGCCTACCTGTCCGGCGGACCGGACGTGATCCCCGAAGCCTCGCTGCTGTCGAAGAAGGCCGACGTGGCGCTGTCGACCGTCGAGACCACGATCAAGGCGATCACCGAGCAGAAGGCGCCGCTGGTCATCATCGGCGCCCAGTACCAGCAGAACCCGGTGGGTATCGTCAGCCTGGCCAGCAAGCCGCTGAGGACGCCGGCCGACCTGGTCGGCAAGACGATCGCCGTGCCGCCGGTGAACCGCCTCACCGTCGAGGCGATGCTCAAGCTCAACGGCATCGACAAGAGCAAGGTCAAGATCGTGCCCTACGCCTACGACCCGACGCCGCTGCTCAAGGGCGAGATCGACGGCTCGCTCGACTTCACGACCAACGTGCCCTACACGATCAAGAGCAAGGGCAAGGACGCGGTGAGTTTTCTGCTGGCCGACTTCAAGCTGCCGCTCTTCAACGACGTCGTCGTCGTCACGCAGGACACGCTGACCAAGCGCCGCAAGGAGCTGGTGGCCTTCCTGCGCGCCAGCCGCAAGGGCTGGGTCGAGAACTTCAAGGACACCGCCGCCTACCCGCCGAAGTACAAGGACACCTGGTTCAAGGGCACCGGCCGCAGCATCGACAACGAACTGTTCTTCAACGGCGCGCAGAAGCCGCTGATGGAGCACCCGAACGGCATCTTCTCGATGAGCGACGACGCGATCACGAAGTGCATCGCCGCGCTGAACGCGGTGAACGTGAAGGCGACCAAGGCCCACTTCGACACCTCGCTGCTGAAGGACATCTGAGGTGGCTGACCGCGGGCCCGCGGTCACGACCAGCCCGCGCGGGCCCGCGGTCACGACCAGCCCGCGCGGGCTCGCAGTCGATTCGGTCCGGCGCGAGTTCGCGGTCGAGGGCAAGCCGCCGCTGGTGGCGCTGGACGGCGTGTCGCTGCAGTGCGACGCGGGCTCGTTCACCGCGCTGATCGGGCCGTCGGGCTGCGGCAAGTCGACGCTGCTGCGCTTGCTGGCCGGGCTTGATCAGCCCGATGCGGGCAGCCTGCGCATCGACGGGCAATCGCCGCTGGCGCTGCAGCGCAGCGGGCGGCTCGGCATTGCCTTCCAGGACGCGGCGCTGCTGCCGTGGCGCTCGGTGGCCGACAACATCCGGCTGCCCTTCGACATCACCGGCGCGCCGCCCGACCATGCGCGCATCGCCGCGCTGATCGCCCTGGTCGGGCTGCGCGGTTTCGAGCATGCGCTGCCGTCGCAGTTGTCGGGCGGCATGCGCCAGCGGGTCGCGATTGCGCGGGCGCTCGTCACGCAACCCGACGTGCTGCTGCTCGACGAGCCCTTTGGCGCGCTCGACCAGATCCTGCGGCGCAGCATGAACATCGAGCTGCAGCGCATCTGGCGTGAGCGGCCGGTGACCACCGTGCTTGTCACCCACGGCATCGACGAGGCGCTGTTCCTCGCCGACCGCGTGGTGGTGATGCAGGGGCGTCCGGGGCGCATCGCCGACATGATCGAGGTTCCGTTCGCGCGGCCGCGCGCGCTGTCGCTGTTCGCCAGCAGCGCGTTCCGCGATCTGGAGGACCAGGTGGCCGGCGTGCTGTACGGCCAGTCGGTCGGAGGCGCCGATGCGCATTGATCCCGATCGCCGCGCGCAGTGGCTCGGCCCCGCCGTGCTGCTGCTCCTGTGGGAGGTGGCCGGCCGCCTGCAATGGGTGGGGCAGGGCGCGCTGCCCGCGCCAAGCGCGGTGCTGCAGCACCTGTGGCTTGACCGCGCCGACTACCCGGCGCATGTGTGGGGCACCGTGCGCACTGCGTTCGTCGGCTTCCTGATCGGCAACCTGGTCGCGGTCGCGTTCGGTCTGCTGTTCGTCTGGTCGCGGCCAGCGGGGCGGCTCATGTCGGGCGTGAACATCACGCTCTTTGCGATGCCGGCGATCGCGCTGGTGCCGATCCTGGTGATTGCGCTGCCGGGCGACACGCCGCGCGTCGTGCTGGCCGCGCTGTCGGTTTACTACCCGACGATGGTGGCGACGGTGCTCGGGCTCTCGCAGGTCGATGCGCGGCTGTGCGATCTGGTGCGGGTGTACGGCGGCGGCGACTGGGCGATCGTGCGCCGCGTGCGCCTGCGCAGCGGGCTGCCGACGTTGCTCTCAGGCCTGCGCGTTGCGGCACCCGCTGCCGTGCTCGGTTCGCTGCTCGCCGAGTTCGGCAGCGGCGGCAATGCGGGCCTGGGCACCTACCTGATCGGCTCGCTCGGGCGTGCCGAGCCGGCGCGGCTGTGGGGCATCGGCCTGTGCGCCACCGCGATCAGCGCGCTCGCCTACTTCAGCGTCGATGCGCTGGCGCAGCGCCATGCCGGCCACACCCAGAGCGCCACCATGCAACTCGGGCAGAGCCGCGCGGTGGGCGTGGAGCCGCTCGCGCAGCGCATGGCGATCGCGCTCGCCGCCGCGCTGCTGCCTTTCGTGTTCTGGTGGGGCTGCGTGCAGCTCTTCCTTGGTCTCGGTGTCTCCGAGGTGGTGCTGCGCGACCCGATCGACGTGTTCCGCCACCTGTTCACGAACGAGAACGCGGCCGAGTCGATGGAGCGCCTGACGCAGGCGCTCGCACAGACGCTGCCGTACACCCTGGCCGGCATGGCCGCCGGCCTCGCGTTTGCCGCCGCGCTGGCGGTCGCCGGCACGGTGTGGCGCAGCCTCGGGCAGACGCTGCTGCCGGTTTCGCTCGTCTCGCAGTCGATGCCGCTGGTGGCGCTGACGCCGCTCGTGGTGCTGGTGTTCGGCCGCGGCGCGCCGACCATCCTCGTCATCACCGTCTCGGTGACCTTTTTCCCGGCGTTCGTGACGATCGCGCAGGGCCTGTCCCTCGTGCCTGCGACCGTGCTCGACGTGGTGCGCGCCTACGGCGGCGGGCGGCTGCGGCAGATGCGGCTGATCGCGCTGCCCTGGGCGTTGCCCTACCTGTGCGCGGCAGCGCGGCTGGCGGCTCCGCGCGCCTTTCTCGGCGTGATGATCGCCGAGTGGCTGGCCACCGGCACCGGCATCGGCAACCTGCTGAACGAGTCGCGCGGGATGATGGATTTCGGAATGATCTGGAGCGTGGCCGTGGTTGCGATCGTGATCGCAGTGGCGCTGCACGCGGCCGTGTCGGCGGTCGAGCGCGTTGTGCTGCGCCGCTACGCGATGGCCGCGCCGGCCTGAAGACTCGACGAAGGAGCCCCCGATGGACCACAAGAGCGACGTGCGCGAACGCGTGTTCGCCGAACTGCGCAAGGTGGCGCGGCCGGACAGCCGCTTCCACTTCGACTTCGGCGAGTTCATCGCCGACTTCGAAGGCAGCGAAGCCGCCAATGCGCGGCTGATGGCGCACCGCTTCTACCGCGATGCGCAGTGCATCTTCATCACGCCTGACAACTGCATCGAGGAACTGCGCCACCGCGCGCTGCTCGACGGCAAGCGCGTGCTGCTGACCACCTACTCGATCAAGCGCGGCTTCTGGCTGCTCGACCCGGCCGAGATCCCGAAAGACCGCTACCTTTACGCCGCCACGCTCGACGGCATGGAGCGCCACGGCACGCCGCTGACGCTGGCGCAGATCCGCGACCAACTGCCCTCGGTCGACTACATGGTCACCGGGACCGGCGCGATCAACGAGGCCGGGGTGCGCTTCGGCAAGGGCCACGGCTTCTTCGATGCCGAGTGGGGCATGCTGTACCGCATCGGCAAGATCACGACCCGCACGCCGACCGCCGCGGTGGTGCATGACTGCCAGGTGCTGACCGAGACGCTGTACCCGGAGGTGTTCGACACCGTCGCGGACGCGATCTTCACGCCCACCCGCACCATCGAGGTGGCGCAGCCGCACAAACCGACCTGCGGCATCGTCTGGGACCTGCTGGATCCGCAGATGCTCGCGACGATCCCCCCGCTGCAGGAACTTCAGGCGCTGGAGCCGGCCCTGCCGCCGCTCGCCACGGGCTGACGCCCACGTCAGTCACCTTTGGGGGCGGTGTGACGGCCCGCACCACGCGCAACCGCCACGAACAGACCACTGCAACACGGGATTCAGGACGGCTGCAGGCGCGCCAGGCATGCAACGCCCGGGCCGCGGACCCGGGCGTCAACTGGCCTGGCCTGATCCGGCTTGCCGCCGGCGGTAAATGGTGTTGCGGCTGATGCCCAGCGCCTTGGCGGTGGCCGACACGTTGCCGCCCAGCGCTGCCAGCGTGCGCTCGATGGCCTGGCACTCGAGCGTGCGCAGGCTGGCGGGTGCCGACATCACATCGTTGGTCTCGGCGACGTGCGTCGCCTGCTCCAACAACTGGCGCGCGCCGTCGCGGGCGGCTTCGCCCTCGAAGCGGGCCATCACCTGCAGGCCCACGTGGGTCTGCATCTCCACCAAGTCGCCGCGCTGGCGAGCGGGCTGGGCAAACAGGCCGTGCAGGCGGCGGTCGAACAGTGTGCCGAAGGCCATGCCCAGCAGCGCCGGGCGCGGCATGCACAGCAGCCGTGCGGCTTGGCGGTTGGCGCCGGTCACCACGCCGGCGGCGTCCACCTGCAGCAGGCCTTCCATCGGCGTGCCCAGCAGTTCCTGCCGCGGATGGAAGTGCACCAGCAGCCGGTCGGGCCCCGGCGCGAACAGGCTGTTCTCGATGGCCGCCGCCGCGTCGGTCACCAGCGAGAACACGTCGAAGCCGGGTACATGGTCGTAGGTGGTGATGTCCAGCGCGCCCAGGCGCTGGCCGTCGGGTCCGTCGATCGGCGCGGCCACGCAGAAGAACGGCCGCACGTTGTCGAAGAAGTGCGCGTCGCGCCCCACCAGGTAGGGCAGGCCTTCGGCAAGGGCGATGGCCGGGGCGCTGGTGCCGATGCAGCGCTCGGACAGGTTCACGCCCTTGCGGGTGGCCTGCAGCAGGATGGACGGCGTGGCTGCCTCGTGGCACAGCCGGTCGATCACCACGCCGCCGGTGTTGAACATCAGCACCGTGCTGCCGGTCCCGCGCAGGGCCTGGGCCAGACGCTCGGTCTCGGGGCGCGCGGCCTGCACGAGTGCGCCGTGTTCGTCGTCCAGCGTGGACAGCAGCGAGCGCGACACCAGTTCGAAGCTGACACGTTCGTTCTCGCGCATGCCGGCGTCGCGGCAGCGCTGCCAGGAGCGCAGCAGTGGCGCTTCATCCTCGCGCGGCAGGATCCAAGGGCTGATGCGGTAATGGCCGCGCACGGTCTGCAACCGGGCTTGCAGTTCGGGTGTGCTGATCATGGGCTGTCCTGTGGATGGCGTGCGGCCCGGCCGGCGGTGTTGCACCGTGCAACACCACGCTGCCCGCCGGGTGAGTGCTGGCGTGCCGCCAGCACTGTAGGCAGTGCAACCAGCCCGGGCGCTAGGGAAAGCCCGGGGCGGGACTACCCGCGACGCATGGACAGCAGCGTCACAAACCACCACCATGCAAGGCCGGGAAAGATTCCCGACGGCCGTGGCAACACGGACCATCCACTTTGAGGAGACAACGCCCATGAACATCACCCGTTGGCTGGCCGCCGGTGCGGCCCTGGCATCCATGGCATCAGCGCCGGTGCAGGCGCAAACCGCCGCCGCCTTGAAGGCCGACGCCGCCACCCCTGGCGACGTGCTCACCTACGGCATGGGCTACAACAACCAGCGCTACAGCGCGCTCAAGCAGATCAACGCCGGCAACGCGGCCAAGCTGCAGCCGGCCTGGAGCTACAGCCTCAACAACCCGCAGGGCCAGGAAAGCCAGCCGATCATCCATGACGGGGTGATGTACGTCACCACCTTCAACAGCACCGTCGCGCTCGACCCGCTGACTGGCAAGCAGTTGTGGAAGCAGGAGATCGAGCTGCCGCAGGACGTGTTCAAGTACGCCTGCTGCGGCATCCTGAACCGCGGCGTCGCCATCTACGACGGCAAGCTGTTCCGCGTGACGCTGGACGCCCATGTCATGGCGATGGACCCCAAGACCGGCAAGACCCTGTGGAAGATGAAGGCCGCCAACTACCAGGACGGCCATGCGATGACCAGCGCTCC
>JBBAPL010000025.1:16858-49122 GCA_040400895.1 Aquabacterium sp. | reverse complement strand
GTTGGCCATCTCCCTGCTCGCCACCCTGATCGGGGGGGTGATGGTCCGTTCGGACCACCAACGGCGACGTTGAACTGGCAGTCAAGTCACAGCCGTCTTTGATAGTCGGATGGTGTCGTCCCACAACCGTCTTCTTGCAACCGGTGCACGGTGCACCCGACACCAAACCAGGAGTTTCAGATGAAGGGTTCTTCCCATCCGACCAACGACGTGTCGCTCAACCCGTCGTCCAACGAGTCGATCCATGACGTCATCGAGCGCGTTTCGCTTGGCCGGCGCCAGTTCATGCGCAGCAGCTTCAGCGCGGCTGCGCTGGCGTCTGCCGGTGGCCTGACGCTGGGTGGCCTGGTCAACACGGTCCAAGCTGCGCCGGTCCCCGCCGGCCTTGGCTTCCCCGGTATCGGCTTCGAGAGCATTCCGGCGCAGACGCGCGCCAGCAATGGCAGCGCGACCGCCGTGCTCGACCAGGTGCGCGTGCCCACCGGCTACAAGGCAGAACTCTTCGTGGCCTGGGGCGACCCCATCATGCCCGGTGGCGCGCCCTTCAACGGCAACGCCAGCGAGACGGCAGCTGCCCAGGCCAAGCAATACGGCATGCACAACGACGGCATGCACTTCTTCCCGTTCGCTGGCACGGGCGGCGCGGCGACCAGCGACCGCGGCATCCTGTGCGTGAACAACGAGTACACGCACGAAGACATCCTGTTCACCAACGGCCAGGAACTCGGCGTCAACTACACCATCGACAAGACCCGCAAGTCGCAGATCGCGCACGGCGTGTCGATCCTCGAAGCGCGTCGCACGGCCGGCAAGTGGCGAGTCATCAAGACCTCGCCGTACGGCCGCCGCATCGGCTCCAACACGCCCTGCATCATTTCCGGCCCCGCCGCCGGACATGCGCTGATGAAGGCCAAGCAGTACGTGGTCACCGACACCGCCACCACCCCCACCGGCAACATGACCGACGGCACCACCTGCTTCGGCACGGTGAACAACTGCGCCCACGGCATCACGCCCTGGGGCACCTACCTGGCCTGCGAAGAGAACTTCAACGGCAACTTCAGCAGCGACGGCACCGTCCCGACCTCCGCCGACACCGAAGTCGGCAAGCTCAACCGCCGCTATGGCGTGTCCAACGTCGGCTTCGGCGTCTACAACTGGCACAAGAACGACGAGCGCTGGGATCCGGCCAAGAATCCCAACGAGCCGCACCTGTTCGGCTGGGTGGTCGAGATCGACCCGTACAACCCGGCGGCCAAGCCGGTCAAGCGCACCGCGCTGGGCCGCTTCAAGCACGAGAGCGCGCAGTACGTGGTGGACAGCGCCAACAACGTCGCCTTCTACATGGGCGATGACGAGCGCAACGAGTACATCTACAAGTTCGTCTGCGCCGGCAAGTTCAACCCCACCAACAAGGCTGCCAACCGCAACCTGATGGACAGCGGCACGCTGTACGTCGCCAAGTTCAACGCGAGCTTGACCGGCGAGTGGATTGCGCTCGTGCCGGGCACCATCGGTGCCGGTGGCGTCGCGCTGCGCGACAACCCCAACTTCAGCGGTGCCAATGACGCCGAAGTACTGGCCAAGATCCTCATCAAGACCCGCATGGCGGCCGACGCCGTGGGCGCGACTCAGATGGACCGCCCCGAATGGACCGGCGCGCGCCCGCGCATCTACGGCTACGACGAGATCGAGATCTACTGCACGCTGACCAACAACAACCGCCGCGGCGGTGGCGGCACGATCTCATCGAACGCAGCCGACGGCTCCACGCTTGCCGGCTCGGCCCGCCCGCCGGTCGATGCCGCCAACCCGCGCCCGGACAACGATTACGGCCACATCATCCGCTGGCGCGAAACCGGCAAGACCGTCACCGCCACCGGCTTCGGCTGGGACATCTTCGTGCAGTGCGGTGACACCCTCACCACCAAGACGCTGGCTGGAAACTACAGCGGCGGTCCGGCCAACTACCAGGGCAACATCGTCGACGTGCCCGCTGGCAGCGCCGACTTCGGCGCCCCGGACGGCCTGTGGTTCGACTACTACGGCCGCCTGTGGGTGCAGACCGACCAGGTCGGCGACGGCTCGGGCGACTTCATCAACGTTGGCGCCAACGTGATGGTCTGTGCCGATCCCAACACCGGCGAAATGCGCCGTTTCTTCACCGGCCCGAACAAGTGCGAAGTGACCGGCGTGACGATGACACCGGACGGCAAGACCATGTTCGTCGGCATCCAGCACCCGGGTGAGGACGCGCTGGCCGCCAACCCCACGCAGTTCTCGAACTGGCCGCAGAACCAGTGGGCTGTCGAGTCCGACGGTGTCACCGCCCTGCCCGCCGGCCGCCCGCGCTCGAGCATGGTGGTCATCACCAAGGACGACGGCGGCATCATCGGCACCTGATGCCGACGCCCTGCCCAAACCAATCACACGGAGTTCCCATGAAATCGCATCTGATTGCCGTCGCCGCCCTGGCCGCCGCGGCCACCCTGCCGGCACACGCGCTGCTGGTCACCGACGCCAGCGCCATCGCCGGCCCCACCACCACGGTTGACTTCGAGGCCTTCGACGGGCTGATGACGAGCGGCCCGGTCAACGTGGCGACAGGCGTCGTGTTTAGTGGCGACAGCGCCGCCGAACTGGGCGCCAACAACCGTGACCTGGGCGACAACGGCCTGTGGGGCGCGATCGGCAACTTCGCCGCTGGCGGCGTCACCGGTGAACTGCGCTTCACCTTCAGTGATGGCCTGAGCAGCGGCGCCGGCGCCTTCGTCAGCCACTATGCCAACACCATGCTGCCGTTTGTGCTGGCCGTGGAAGTGTCGGCCTACGGCGACAACAACCAGATCATCGAGACCCACAGCTACAGCGTTGCCGCCACGGCCAATGACTACAACGCCGGCCAGTTCCTGGGCATCACCCGTGGCCAGGCCGACATCCGGTCGATCAGCTTCAAGGGCGTTGGCGTCGTCGCCGACAACCTGGTGCTGACCACCCCCGTGCCCGAAGCCAGCACCTGGGCCATGATGCTCGCCGGCCTGCTGGCCGTGGGCTTCGTGGGCATGCGCCAGCGCAAGGGCTGAGCCCGACGCAGATCACCCGACAACAGCAAGAACAAGGCCGGGCTTGCGCCCGGCCTTTTCTGTTGTTGAACGGTCTGGCGCCGACGCCGCTGGCTGACCGCCCCCTGCCTGGGTGCCGGCAGCCATGGTCCGTGTCCCCGTGGGTTTCGAACTGGTGGCGCTTCGGGTGGGCAACGCCGCGGCAGCGGAGGTGAGAGCCGAAGAACCTGCCGCGAATGAGGCGCACGCAACAACGTGAGCCGGGGCCGGACATGGCCCTCTGATCGCAGGAATCCCGGTCTCTTCAGGGCCGGGAGGATGTCAAACTGTTCGCCAGCGGCAGTTCGGGGGCTGACGGTGAGCTTCCGCTCGCTGACGGCGGCGGCCTGGCCGCGGCGCTGCGTCGCCGCCGCGCTGCGGCACACTCGAAGGCATGACCGAGCAAGACAAAGCCAGCCGCGCCTCGACCATGCCGCACGGCTGGGCCTGGCGCATTGCCTTCTTCCTGGCGCTGTTCCTGGCGCTGCAGTCGGGCTACGGCAGCATGCGCGGCGGCGCTCTGGAACGTGCCGTGATCGACATCGCCACCGTATCGACCGCCGCGGTGCTGGTCAACACCTTGTCGCCCGAGATCGGCGCGCGCGGCGTCGGACCGCGGCTGGCGGCCGAAGGCGGCGGCCTGAACATCCTGAACGGCTGCGAAGGTACCGACGTGCTGTTCCTGCTGGTTGCGGCCATGCTGGTCGCACCGATCGCCTGGCGCTGGCGGGTGCTCGGGCTGCTGGTGGGCTTGCCCTTGGTCTTCGCGCTGAACCAGGTGCGCGTGCTGGTGCTCTTCTACGCCTTCCGCAGCGACCGCGAACTCTTCGAGCTGCTGCACGGCGCCGTCGCGCCGCTGGTGCTGGTGCTGCTCGTCGGCACCTTCTTCATGCTCTGGCTCGGCCGCTTCGCCCCGGGCGGCACGGCGGTCAAGGCGTGATGCGCCTGGCTTGGCGCGCCGCAGTGGTCGGCGCGGTGCTGCTGGCCCTGCTGCTGGCGGGCGGGGCCACCGTGGTGAGGTTGGCACTGCCGGCAATGCAGGGCGTCTTCACCGCGCTCGTTCCCGAACTGCGACCGCTGGCTTTCGGTCTCGACCACGAACGCGCCGACCGCGTCGTGCGCGTGGTCGTCGCACCAGAGCGCTACATCGTCATTGGTTCGAAGGTGATGGAGCCGCACCCCCAGGCCCGCGCCAATGCGTCGACGCTGGTGCTGCAGCCGCTGTACGGCCCGCTGCTCGCGCTGTGGCTGGTACTGGCCTGGCCGACGCAGCGACCTTCATGGCCCGGCGCGGCAGCGACGCTGGCACTGCGGCTGGTGATCGTGCTGCCGTTCGCGCTGCTGCTGGCATGGGTGGACACGCCGGTGGTGCTGGCCGCCAGCCTGTGGCAGCTGCTCGTCGAGCACCTGGCACCGCGCAGTTTCTCGCCGCTGCTTCTGGCCAACGACGTGCTCAACGGCGGCGGCCGCTATGCCTTCGGCCTCGGCGCGGGGGTGCTGGCGGTCGGCCTGACCGAGGCAGTGCGTCAGCGGCTGTCACCGGCACGGTAGGTGCGCAGGCCGTCGAGCGAAACGACGCGCACGCCACTGGACGCCACGCGTACGACGCCGGTGCATTGCAACGCCGACAGGGCCTGCCGGCTCAGGCCCGCGAGGGCGCCCAATTCCTGCTGCGTGATGCGCAGCAAGGCTAGAAGCCTGTCGGGCTTTCCCGTCTACCCGGCGGGCTGGGCGGAGCGGACATTGGCTTGAGCCACTTCCTAGCCCATACGGCACGGTCTGGCAGGTCACCGACCCGAAGCCTGAGGCGGCTAAGCGCCTGAAATCCCTGCAGATCAAGCCGCCACCTCCCGTCCTTCGGCTCGTCAGATACGGGCAAACCCCCTAGACACACGGCCTTCCGGCGCCATACCGGAAACCCATTGCGCGGCGCGGACTGACGAAGGCTTGTCACATGTCGCTGTCAACGTCAGGTCTCAGTGCCTGCCCAAACACCGAGACAACGGCAAGAACAAGCCCGGGCAAGCGCCCGGCCTTTTCTTCTGGCGAAGTCCAGCACCAGGCACCCGGCGCCGCCCCCTGCTTGCAGGTGGTCGCCATGGTCCGAACGGATCATGGGCCGCGTCGAAGCCAGTCAATTCATCACCGCACCGTCACAACCGGTCTGTAGTCTGCTCCGGCCCTGTGACTTGTACCGCGCCCACCGTGTTCTCCTCCGTTCGCCACCTGCCAGCCAAGCCATTGCAACAACGCCGCGCCAGCGGCTTCACCCTGCTGGAACTGCTGGTGGTGATGGTCATCATCGGCCTGCTGGCTGGCTATGTCGGCCCCAAGCTGTTCGCCCAGATCGGCAAGTCGGAGACCAAGGTCACCCGCGCGCAGATCGACGCGCTGCAGAAGGCGCTGGACCAGTACCGCATCGACATCGGCCGCTACCCCAACAGTGAACAGGGCCTGGCCGCCCTGGTGCAGCGCCCCACCGACGAGCCACGCTGGACCGGCCCCTACCTGGCCAAGGCCGTGCCCGCTGACCCTTGGGGCCGGCCGTACCTGTACGCCAGCCCCGGCAGCCACGGTGACTACGACCTGCAGTCACTGGGCAAGGACGGCCAGCCCGGCGGCGACGGCGACGATGCCGACTTGACCAGTTGGTGAGCGTGCCTGCTCGGGCACGCGACCCGTGATCGATTCAGGGCCGCGCGAACCTGCTGCGCGACAGCAGCCACACCAGCAGCAGCAGCCCCAGCAGCCACCCCGGTTGCATCGCACCGCCACCACCGCCACCCGAGGAGGGCGGTGTGGTGGGCGACGAGGCGGGGGGCGTGGGCGGATCCACCACCTCAACAGGCCGGCCCAGCGACACGGCACAGGCGCGCAGGCGGTCGTCGCTCAGCGTCACACTGGTGCGCGCGGGCGCCGTCCAGCCGGCCGGGTTGGCCGCGAAGGCCAGGGCCTGGTCGGCGTCCAGCAGCCCGGCGCCACAGGTGCTGGTGGTGCAGGCGCAGCGGCCAGTGTTGGAGCCGGCCGCACAGTCGCCCAGCAACGGCACCAGCGCATGCGGGCGCGCCGACGCGGTCAGGCCCTGCTCGATCTGCGCCAGGGTCAGCGCCGGGTTGACTGCCAGCATCAGCGCGGCCGTCGCCGCCACGGCTGGTGCGGCAAAGCTGGTGCCCGACGCGGTCACATAACCGGCCAGCCCGGGCGCCTGTGCGCCCAGGTTGCCCGTCGACACCAGGCCGCCGTCGCGCAGGTTGGCGTCGCCAGCAGCGCAGTCGCCGCCGGACGCGTCGTCGCCACCCGGCGTGGCCAGCCGCACGGCGGCGCCGAAGTTGGCATAGGCGGCCTTGAAGCCATCCCGGTTGACCGATGTCACCGCAAACGCGCCGCTGCAGCTGGCGGGCCGGCCCACCGCGCTGCGCTGGTTGCCAGCCGCCACGACCACCAGGGCACCCTGGGCGCGCACCTCGGCCAGCGTGGATTCATACAGGCGGGCGGTGTCGCGCACTGCAGCGTCGGCACTGGCGGCATCACACGGGTCGGTGCCGCCATAGCTCAGCACGATCAAGCGAGCCGGCGTCGGGTTCAGCGGCGCGCCGGTCACCGCCAGACCGGCGGCCCAGCGCAGGCCGTCGATGATGTCGCTCAGCGCCGCACCGCATTTTCCCGCCACCCGCACCGGCAGCACCAGGCCCTGCCAGTTGGCTGCGGCCACGCCTTCGGTGTTGTTGGTGACGGCGGCCAGCTGGCCGGCAATGGTGGTGCCATGCCAGCTGGACTGGGTGGCCGGCGGGCAGCCGCCGAACTTGTCGGGCTGGGCGCTGCGATCGGCATCGGTGACGGCGTCACCTGGGTCCTGCGGGTCGTTGTCGCGGCCGTTGCCGTCACCTGAGAAGGCTGCATCGGCCACGAAGTCCCAGCCAGGCAGCACGCGCGCATTGGTCTCGATGTGGGAGGTGATGCCCGAATCCAGCACCGCCACCACCACACCAGGCGCACTGCCGGTGCTGCGGCCCCAGGCGGTCGAGAAGCCGGCCGCGCCTGTGTTGCCCTTGGCCACCGGTTGAAGCCACCACTGCGCCGCAAACCTTGCATCGTTGGGCGTGACGGAGAGCCGCTGCTCACGCACGTCAGGCACCACCGAGCGCACGCGCGGGTCGGCACGCAGGCGCTGCTGCAGCAGCGCGGCACCGGCGGCATCCAGCCCGGCTGGCGCGTCCAGCACATGCCAGCGCGCCGACAGCGTGCGGCCCATCCGCAAGGGCTGCTGCTGCGCCTGCAGCACCGACTGGATGCGCTTCTGCGCGGCGTCTGGTGGCAGCGTGTCGTTCAATTCGACGATGAAGCCGGTGGCACCCGGCACCGCCTGACCGCTGGTGGCCGGCATGGACAGGCTGCACAACAGCGCGGCAGCAGAGATGAGGAGTTGGCGCATCCACCCACTCTAGGTGGCCATGTTGTGCAGGCGATGACATGGCGAGGCCGGCATGAGCCGTTCGGACTATGGGATGCACAGGCGCCGCACCAAATATCACCGTCCGGTCACAGCAGGTCTGTAGTCTGAGCCGGTCGCCGTCATCTCCACCGTTCCCATGCACGCCTGCGTTATCAGACAGTCCGTCCCGCTCCCTGGCAACGCCGGCCGGCGCCACCGTTGACCCCGCATGCCGCACTATCAAGCCCGCTGGCTGGAGCCGGCCACGGCCACCCTGCCGGCACGCCTGCGCCAGGTGCGGGTGCAGGCGGCGCAGCCGCAGGACGTGGCCGCGTTGCTGGGTGTGAAACCCGTGCATCTGCTGTCGGTGCAGCGGGTGGCAGGCGCCAGCACGCTGGCCTGGCGTTGGCAGCCCCAGCGGCGCCTGTCCCTGCGACTGTTCAGCCAGGAACTGGCCGTGCTGCTGGACGCCGGCATCCCCTTGCTGGAAGCCCTGCAGACACTGCGCGAGAAGGACGACGGCAGCGCAGCTGCCAGCCCGCTGGACAGCGTGATCGCCGCGCTGCGCGACGGCCAGCCAGTGTCGGCCGCGCTGGCCAGCGCCCCGCGTGACTTCGATGCCCTGTTCGTCGCCCTGGTGGCCGCCAGTGAGCGCAGCGGCCAGCTGGCCACGACGCTGCGCGACCATGCCACCTACCTGGGTTGGGTGCAGGCCCTGGCTGGCCAGCTGCGCGCCGCGCTGGTGTATCCCTTGCTGCTCCTGTCCGCGGGCGGCATGGTGATTCTCTTTCTGCTGCTGTACGTGCTGCCGCGCTTTGCCGGCGTCTTCGACGGCTTGGGGCGTGACTTGCCTGCTGCGTCGCGCTGGCTGATCGACCTGGGCGTGCTGGCCGCCGCGCACCCTGGCACGGCCATCGGTCTGGCCCTGGCCGGACCGCTGCTGGCGCTGCTGGCCACACGCTGGCCGGCGCTGCGCGAGGCGGTGCAGGCCGCCCTGTGGGCCAGCCCTGGGCTGGGCCCGCGCCTGCGGCTGGTGGCCCTGGCCCGGCTGTACCGCGCGCTCAGCCTCACGCTGTCGGCCGGCGTGCCGGCACCGGCGGCGCTGGCCTTGGTGGCCGGCGTGCTGCCCGCGCCGCTGCAGCCCCCGCTGCAGCAGGTACTGCTGCAAGTGCGCAGCGGCCAGCGCCTGTCGGCCAGCCTGCAGGCCCAGGGCCTGGCCACGCCGGTGGCCCTGCGCATGCTGCGGGTGGGGGAATCCAGCGGCGAGGTGCCGGCCATGCTGCAGCGCGCCGCCGCCTTCCACGACGAGCAGATCGCGCGGCTGTCCGACCTCGTCACCCGCCTCGTCAACCCGCTGCTGATGCTGGTGATGGGCGTGGTGATCGGCGGCATCGTGGTGCTGATGTACCTGCCGATCTTCACGCTGATGGAGCAGGTGCAGTGAACCAGACAGCGTTCCAGTTTGACCATGCCCGCTGGCCGCAGGCCCAGGCCCTGCGCCACCGCGCGCTGGTGGCACTGCAGGCCGACGGCAGCGCCCGCCTGCTGGCCGACCGGCCCGAAGACGCCCTGCTGCTGCAGCTGGCCGAAGCCCGCCTGGCCGCGCCGCTGCGGTGGCAGCAGGTGGATGCGGCCACACTGGACACCTGGCTGGCCCAGGGCGAGCAGGACGGCCGCGCCCTCGACGCGTTGGGCGCCGATGCTGGCGGCCCCGGCACCAGCGACACCACCACCCAAGAGCTCAGCCTGGCCGGTCTGACCGCCGAGACCAGCCCGGCCGTGCGCCTGCTGGACGCCGTGCTGTTTGACGCCTTGAAGGACGGCGCCAGCGACATCCACATCGAGAGCCAGCCGCGCGGCGCGCAGCTGCGCCTGCGCCGCGACGGCGTGATGGAGCCGCTGCGCAGCATCGACGGCAGCGCGCTGGCCGAGCAGATGGTGTCGCGCCTGAAGGTGATGGCCGAGCTCGACATCGGCGAGCGCCGCCTGCCGCAGGACGGCCGCTTCAAGCTGCGGGTACAGGGCCGCGAGGTCGACTTCCGCCTGTCCATCATGCCCAGCGTGTTCGGTGAAGACGCGGTGGTGCGCTTGCTCGACCGCAGCCACCTGGCGCCCGGCGGCGCTGCGTTGACGCTGCAGGCCCTGGGCTTTGCCCCGGCCATGCGCGAGGCCATCACCAGCCTGGCGCGCGCGCCGCACGGCATGCTGCTGGTCACCGGGCCCACCGGCAGCGGCAAGACCACCACGCTGTATGCCGCCATCACCGAGGTGCACACCGGCCGCGAGAAGGTCATCACCATCGAAGACCCGGTCGAGTACCAACTGGCCGGCGTGGTGCAGATCCCCGTCAACGACAAGAAGGGCCTGGGCTTTGCACGCGGGCTGCGCTCCATCCTGCGGCATGACCCCGACCGGGTGATGGTGGGCGAGATCCGCGACACCGAGACCGCGCAGATCGCCGTGCAGGCCGCGCTGACCGGGCACCTGGTCTTCAGCACCGTGCATGCCAACAGCGCCTTCGACGTGATCGGCCGCTTCATGCACATGGGGCTGGACCTGTACAACGTCGTGTCGGCGCTGAATGCGGTGCTGGCCCAGCGCCTGCTGCGCCAGGTGTGCGGCGCCTGCGCCGAGGCCGTGGCACCCACAGCGGCCGAGCGCGCCCTGCTCGATGACGGCAGCGGCCAGCCGTTGCAACTGCGGCGTGGCCGCGGCTGCCCGCACTGCCACGGCAGCGGCTACCGCGGCCGCCAGGCGGTGGCCGAGCTGCTGCGCCTGGACGACGGCCTGCGCGACCTGATCGCCGCCCGGGCGCCGCTGTCGGACATCAAGCAGGCCGCCCGCGCGCGCGGCCTGCAGACCCTGCACGACGCCGCGCTGGCCGCCGTGCGCCAGGGCCGCACCACGCTGGAGGAGGTGGAACGTGTCGTCGGCAACGATTGACCCCAGCCGCTGGGCCCGCCGCCTGGCGCCGTCGCATGCGCTGTGGCTGGGCCCGGGCGGCCTGTGGGACCACGGGCCGATGCCCGGCTGGCGCCGCTGGGGCACGGGCGACAGCCAGCCTTCGCCGCCCCGCCGGCATGCCAGCTTCGACGCCTGGTGCCAGGCCATGCCGGGCCAGGGCTGCCAGCTGGTCCTGTCGGCCTGGCTGCTGCATGAGCTGCTGCTCGATGCCCAACTGCCGCTGGCCGACGACACCGCCCGCCTGGCGTACGCACGCGGGCTGCTGCAGCACTACCACGGCGATGCAGCAGCCCAGTGGCCGCTGGCAACCTGGCAGGCCGGTGGCCGCCATGGCGTCAGCGCACTGCATGCCCTGACGCTGCCCGCGCTGCAGGCCAGCGCCCGGCAGGCGGGTGTGGCGCTGCGCCGGGTGCGCCCTTGGTGGAGCCTGGCCCTGGCCATCGCCTGGCAACAGATGCCGGCGCTGGCGCAGGCTGGCTGCGCGCGCCTGCTGGTTGTCGACGGCGCGCTGGTCACCCAGATCGCGCTGGCCCGCGGCCGCGTCCAGCAACTGTTGCAACGCCGCCTGGGCGACGCCAGCCCGGCCAGCCTGCGTGCCTGGCACGCCACACTGCCAGCGGTGGACCACAGCGTGGCCATGGGCCATGGCCTCGATGCCCCCTGGACTGTGCTGCCGGGTGACAACCTGGCGGCGATCGACCCGCTGCACGGCCGGGCGCCAGCCAGGCTGTGGCTGCAGACAACGGCGGCCCCGGCCGCGGTCGCGCCATGACCGCCGCGCGGCCGCCCCGATGCGTTCCGGCCCGACTGACAGGCCGGGCCGCAGGCCCGTGGATGCACCGGTGAGCCAGGACGTGCCGCAACCCGACTTCCTGCGCCCGGTGGCCCGACCGGGGTGGCTGGCCTGGGCCTGGTGCGGCACCGGCCTGCTGGTGCTGGCGGTCAGTGCGGCCGACAGCCGTGACGCCTGGCAGGCCCGCCAGCTGGCGCAAGACCGTCTCGCCCGGGTGCAGGCTGTCCCGGCGCGCACCAACCCGCCTGCGGCCCCACCAGGCTCCAGCCAGGCCAACAGCATCCGCAGCGCGGCCCAGGCACGCAGTGCCGAGGCCAACCGCTGGCAGCAGCAACTGGGGCTGCCCTGGCCAGCAGTGTGGGCCGCCAGTGAAGCCGCGCCCGCAGGCGTGCAGTGGCTGCTGTTCGACCATGGCGGCGGCGGGGGTTTGCGGCTGGCGGGCCTGGCCCAGGACGTGGCCGCCGGCGATGCCGCTGCCGATGCAGTGCGCCAGCAACGGCATGCGGGCCGGCCGGCCTGGCAGGGCGTCGCCTTGGCGGCGGTGGAGCGTGTCCGGGACGGACAGCGCTTCGAGCTGGTGGCCCACCTGGCCATGCAGGAGGTGGGCAGCGGCACCGGCTCTGCCGTGGACCCGGTGCCAGCTGCCGCGGCATCCAGGCCAGCCAGCCAAGCAGACACCAACGCCCGGGCCAGGCCCATGGCCGGCGAGGCCACGCCATGATGCTGGCACGGCCCAGCCTGCCTGCGCTGGCAGGTGCCGCAGCGCTGGGCCTGGCCGCGCTGCTGGCCGTGCTGGCCGCGCCGCGCTGGCGCGATGATGCGGCCAGGGCCGACCAGACCCTGCGTCAGCGGGCCAACACGGTGGCCAACGCGCCGCGGCCTTTGCCGTCGGTGCCGGCCGACCTGCAGCTGGTGCGGGCGTTGCCACCGGCCACGCAGCTGCCACGACGGATCAGCGCCCTGGTGCAACTGGCGCAGCAGCACGGCGTGCAGATCGACAGCGTGCGCCAGTCGGCCCCGCTGCGGCTGGGCCAGGGCACGGCGGCGCTGGCGGCCGAACGGGTGCCGCTGCGGCTGGCCGGAACCGGGGCTTACACCGCATGGCGGCGCTTTGCCGCCGAGGCCCTGCAGCAGGACGATGCGCTGGTGCTGGCCGACCTGCGGTTGTCGCGCAACAGCGCGGCCGAACGCGTGCTGGCGGGCAACCTGCAATGGTCGGTGCTGCAGCGTCTGGCCGACAGCAGCGGTGCGCCACTGGCGACAGCAACGCCGGGGTCGCCATGAAGCCCTGGTTGCTGGCCACCCTGGTGGCCACCCTGCTGGCCAGCGGCGGCCTGGCGCTGTGGCCTGCCGACACGACGGACGATCTGCTGCCCAGCAACCGGCCGACCCGCGCAGCGCCGCAGCCGCCACAGGCCGCTGTTCAGGCGGCACCGGCAGTACCGGCCAGACCAGGCGGCCAGGCTGCACCCGCCGCAACGCCGGCCCCCGCACAGTTGCCCACCCGGCCTGCCGATTGGCCCGACCCGCCCGCCACGGCGCTGGCCGCCTGGCAGGGCCCACCCGCACCACTGCCCGCGCCGGCGGCGCGGCCTGCCCTGGCGGCGTCGGCCGTCGCGGTGCCCGTGTTCCCATACCGCTGGATCGGCCAGCTCGACGACGGCGGCGCGCCGCAGGTGCTGCTGGCCAGCGCCCAGCGCAGCGTGGCGGTGCGCCTGGGCAACACGCTGGACAACCGCTGGCGTCTGGTGACCGGCCCGGGCGGCGTGCTGCAGGCCCAGCCCCTGCCCGACGGCACGCCCCAGGCCGTGCCGGGCGCGCCGCCAGCCGCCCAGCCCTGATGACACCACGACCACACAGCCCATGCACCCGCCTGCACCGCGCTCCGACGACCACCTGCCGACCTGACCTGCCTGACTCGTGACCGATCCCTTGCCCACCCCCGCCCCTGCCGCCCGCCAACCACGCCGCCGCGCCACAGCCGCCGCGCTGCTGCTGGCGGCTGCCCTGGCCGGCTGTGCCACCACGGCGGTGGACGACGCCGAACGCCTGTCCCGCGAGGGCCGCTACGAAGAAGCGCTGGCCGCACTGGACGCCGCCCTGCAGCGCCAGCCCGACCAGCCCGACCAGCCCGCACTGCGCACCGCCCACAGCCGCCAGCGCGACCGGGTCGTCGTGCAGTTGCTGTCGCGCGCCGAAGTGGCGCTGGCCAGCGGCCGGCTCGACGAGGCCGACCGCCTGGCCGAGCGCGCCCGCAGCATGGCACCCGGCCATGGGCGGCTGGCCGGCTTCGACGCCCAGCGCGCCCAGGCGCGCGCTGCGCTGCAGCGCCAGGCCGCTGCCCGCGCCCAGGCGCTGCAGGCCGCCGCCGCACCGGTGCCAGCGCCGGCCCCGTTGCCCGCCACCCTGTCGGCGGCGTTCCAGAAGCCCGTGGGGCTGGAATTCCGCGAGGCCACGCTGCGCCAGGTGTTCGAGTCGCTGGCGCGCAGCACCGGCGTCAACTTCGTCTTCGACAAGGACGTGCGCGGTGATGCCAAGGTCACCGTGTTCCTGCGCCAGGTGTCGCTGGACGAGGCGCTGCGGGTGATCCTGGCCACCCAGCAGCTCGACCGCAAGCTGCTCAACGACAGCACGGTGCTGGTCTACCCCAACACCGCCGCCAAGCAGCGTGAGCACCAGGAGCTGGTCACCCGCACCTTCTATCTCGCCAACGCCGAGGCCAAACAGGTGCTGACCCTGGTGCGCACCATGGCCAAGACGCGCGACCTGCATGCCGACGAGCGGCTGAACCTGCTGGTGGTGCGCGACACGCCCGAGGTGGTGCGCCAGGTGGAACGGCTGGTGGCCACGCTGGACCTGCCCGAGCCCGAGGTGATGCTGGCGGTGGAAGTGATGGAGGTGGCCACCAACAAGCTCGACGAACTGGGGCTGAGCTGGCCCACCACGGTGCAGTACGGCCTGACCGGCGCCAGCGGGCAGATCGAGCTGGGCAACCGCGGCAACTTCACCGCCAGCATCGCCAACCCGGCGCTGCTGGCGACGCTGCGCGGCGACAACGGCAGCACCAACTTGCTGGCCAACCCCAGCATCCGGGCCCGCAACCGCGAGAAGGCCAAGGTGCAGATCGGCGAGAAGCTGCCGGTGTTCTCCACCACGTCGGCCACCGTCAACGTGGGCGCGTCCACCGCCATCACCTACCTCGACGTGGGCCTGAAGCTGGAGGTGGAGCCCACGGTGCAGCTGGACGGCGACGTCACCATCAAGGTGTCGCTGGACGTGAGCAACCTGCTGCGTGAAGTCAGCGGCCCCGGCGGATCGCTGGCCTACCGCGTGGGCACGCGCAGCAGCAGCACCACGCTGCGGCTGAAGGACGGCGAGACGCAGGTGCTGGCCGGGCTGATCAACGACGAAGACCGCCAGAGCGCCGTGGGCCTGCCCGGGCTGAGCACCGCGCCGGTGGTGGGCAAGCTGTTCGGCCGGCAGAGCGACACCCGCAACAAGACCGAGGTGGTGATGCTGATCACCCCGCGCATCCTGCGCCAGGTGACGCCGCTGCCGGCGGCCGCGGCCACCACGCCATCGGGCACCGACAGCCAGCCAGGGGCGCCGTCGCTGCGCATGGCTGCCGGGGCGCGCGCCGGGCTGGCCGCCGGCCGGGGCGCGGGATCGGCGCAGGGTGCGGACCAGGCGGCAGAGCAGGCAGCGGCCGCTGCGGCCGCACAGGCCGCCGCAGCCACCCTGGTGCTGGCCGCCAGCGGCCAGGCACGGGTGGGCGAGACAGTGTCGGTCACGCTGCAGAACAACAGCGGCTTCGGCGTCAGCGGCACGCTGCAGTTCGACGCCCAGGCGCTGCAGGACGCCACCGCCGCCAGCGCCGCCAACGCAGCGCCCGGCCAGCTGCCGTTCACCGTGCCGGCGCGTGGCCAGTTGGTGCGGGTGCTGCGCGTGCTGCCTGCCGCCGCCGGCCAGCGCGTGGCGCTGCAGGTGGGCGGCCTGCAGGCCAGCGGGGACGGCACGGCCGGCGCCGACATCCGGCTCGAAGGCGAAGCCGTGTTCGACGTGCCGGCCGTGCCGGCAGAGGCGCCCAAGTGACGCGCCGCGGCTTCACCCTGATCGAGATGCTGGTGGTGCTGACCATCGTCGGCATCCTGGCCGCCGCCGCCCTGCCGCTGCAGGAAATGGGCCTGCGCCGCAGCCAGGAGCAGGCGTTGCGTGAAGGCCTGCGCAGCATCCGCAGTGCGCTCGACGCCCACCGCGCGGCGGTGGAATCCGGCCGCATCGCCCCCGGGCCCGACGGCTCGCCCTGGCCGGCCAGCCTGGCACTGCTGGAGCAGGGCGTGCCGCTGCGCAGCGAGGCCGACGCACCCGCCGGCGCAGGCCAGCGCCTGTACTTGCTGCGCCGCCTGCCACGCGACCCGTTTGCCGACCCCGCCCTGCCCGCCGCCGAGACCTGGGCGCTGCGCAGCAGCACCAGCCCGCCCGATACGCCCACGCCCGGCCGCGATGTGTTCGACGTGCGCTCGCGCAGTGACCGCCAGGCGCTGGACGGCAGCACCTACCGCAGCTGGTAAGCCCGATGCAGCCCCCGCGCACTGCCCACCACCGCCGCCAGACCGGCTTCACCCTGATCGAGCTGATCGTGGTGATGGCCATCGTCGCCCTGCTGGTGTCGATCGCCGCGCCGCGCTACCTGCAGAGCATCGACCGCGCCCGCGAAGCCAGCCTGCGCAGTAGCCTGCAGGTGATGCGCCAGGCCATCGACCAGTTCAGCGCCGACCGCGGCCGCTACCCCGACAGCCTGCAGGAGCTGGTGGACCAGCGCTACCTGCGCCAGCTGCCCGAAGACCCGTTGACCGGCCAGCGCGATAGCTGGGTGCTGCTGCAACCCGCACCCGACAGCGCGCTGCCCGGCAGCGTGTGGGACGTGCGCAGCGGCGCTGCCGGCCGGGCGCGTGACGGAGCCCTGTATGCCGACTGGTGATCGTTCGATGCGGCCACCGCCACGTGGTTTCACCTACCTGTTGCTGCTGTTCGGCCTGGCCGTCGGCGGCGCGGCGCTGGCCGCGCTGGGCACGCAGTGGCAGCAGGCCGCCCAGCGCGAGCGCGAGACCGAGCTGGTGTTTCGCGGGCTGCAGTTGCGCGACGCGCTGCAGCGCTTCCATGACCAGACGCCCAGCGGCCAGCCGGCACTGCCGCAGATGCTGGACGACCTGCTGACCGACAGCCGCCACCCGACACCGCGCCACCACTTGCGCCAGCTCTACGCCGACCCGTTCACTGGCCAGCCCGACTGGGAGCTGCTGCGCCGTGCCGACGGCGCCATCGTGGGCCTGCGCAGCCGGTCCACCCGCCCCCTGCTGCGACAAGCCACACCGCCCGGCGTGCAGCCTGAACCGGGGCGCGCGGCGCCCTGGCAGGCCCGCGACTGGCCCTTCCAGATCGAAGTGCGCCGCCCCGTGGCGCCCAGGACAAAACCATGAATGCCACCACCATGCAACCGCCCGAGCCGGCCCGCACCAGCGGCGACGGTGGCGACTCACTCATCTTCAGCACCGAGCAGGCCCAGGCCCTGGTGCGGCTGGTGGAGGCGGCACCGGCCGTGCGCCGCCGCTACCAGTTCTTCGTGTGGACCCAGAGCCAGATGCAGGCCCTGCTGCCGCACCAGGTGCTGGTGTGCGGCGCCTACCAGCGCCATCGACGTGCCCTGGTGCTCGACACTTTCCACAACATCGTGCTGGGCCCGGAGCTGCTGCAGCAGCTGGCCGACCCCGACGGCCCGCTGGTGGGCGCGCTGCTGCGGCACTGGGTGGATGGCCGCGGGCAACCCCTGGCGCTGGACCTGGCCCGCCTGGACGCCGTCGGCAGCCGGCTGCGCGGCGAACTGGGCTACACCCACCTGCTGGTGCACGGCGTGGCGCGGCCGCAGCGGCCGGCCGAGATCGAGAGCCTGTTCATCCTGGGCGGCACCGGCGGCAGCGCCCAACTGGCCCTGCGCAGCGCCTGCCTGGACCTGTTGCTGCCGCACCTGCACAGCACCTGGCAGCGTGTGGCCGCCACCGAGCTGGACATGCAGCGGCCCGGCAACCCACTGCCCCCGGCGCGCGCGCCGGCCAGCGCGGCGGCGCCGACGCGCCCGCCCCGCGGCAGCGTCACCGACCGCGAGTGCCAGATCCTGCGCTGGATCCGCGAGGGCAAGAGCAACCAGCAGATCGCCGAGGTGCTGGGCATCAGCCCACTGACGGTGAAGAACCATGTGCAGAAGATCCTGCGCAAGCTGGGCGCCGGCAACCGGGCCCAGGCCGTGGCCCAGGCCCTGGCCCAGAACCTGATCGACGCGGCCGAGCCCCCCTGAGGTGCGGGGGCCGCCTCCGACCTGCAGCCCATGCCATGTGCCGAACGGCCTACACCATGAGCCGTTAGGGCCATCGAAGTGTGTGGTCTGCCGCGTCAGCATTTCACGCAAGGCCGACACCATGTTCACAAGTGCCGCGATGCGGCCGGCTCTTTCAGGCCGGGGCTCCACCCCGGATGCACAGGTCAGCGCCGTGCAGCGCAGCCACCGCCACCGGTGGCGGTGCAAGACAGCGCCAGCCTGCGGCTACCCGGCGACCATTCAATCCATCGGAGATGTTCATGCAAATCAAGAATCTGGCCGCAGCTGCGGCCCTGGCGCTCGCAGCGCCTGCCTTCGCGGCGATCGCGCCGGCGTCGACCGGCAACGGCGAGTTGTTCCTCGTGGCGCAGGACACCACGGCCAAAGTGTCCTTTGCGCTCGACCTCGGGCTGCGCATGGACACGGTCGTCGGCTGCGAGACGACCCCGGGCGCTGCTGTCTGCACCAAGTACACCTTTGACGTGTCGGCCAATGCCAACTGGCAGACCTTCGCGAGCGTGGCCAACCTGGCGGCCGTCAACTGGGCCGTCATGGCGCTGGACTCGTCCGGCGCCCTGCAGGCAAACACCCACCGCCTGCTGACCACGGTGCGCACCGCCGACGCCTCGAAGCTCGTCAACCTGACCAACAAGCAGCTCAGCGACGGCACCGGCTCGACGCAGGGCGGCCAGTTCTTCGGCGCAGTGAATGCTACCGGCACGCACACACCCTCGACCGACTACACGGTCAACGGCAGCAGCGTGAACTACGAGAACGTCGGCTCGGGCTTCGCCTACTTCGGCAAGGCGGGCGGCCTGACGCCCACCCTGAACGGCAATGCCCCGTTCAACGTGACCAACAGGCTGGGCACCGCCGAGCTCCCGCTGTACCTGCTCTCGCGCTCCAGTTCGACCCCGGGCGCCGGCGTCACCGTCGACCAGCTGGCCCAGCCGAACTTCGACTTCTACGCCAGCTTCGACGGCCAGAACCTGGTGGTCGCCGTTCCCGAGCCCGGCACCTACGCGCTGATGCTCAGCGGTCTGCTCGCCGTGGGCCTGCTGGCGCGCCGTCGCCGCGGCTGAGTTCCAGCCCACCCCCCGCTTCCACCCTGTCAGCCGACCAAACGGCGGTGCTCCGGCACCGCCGTCTGGGCGGAGCCTTTTCAAGTCTTCAGGAGAATCCTATGAAAATCCGTTCTATCGCCATCGCAGCCCTGGCTGCCGCCTCGGCCCAGGCTTTCGCCCTGACGTCGACCCAGGTCGCCGACAGTGCCACCGTGAAGATGTATGTGTCGGGCGCCTCCGCGCTGCGCAACATCATCGGCGGCCTGTTCACGCAGCATTGCGAAGCCGACCTGACGATCTACTACAGCGCCGCCAACACCAGCTTTGGCGGCGTTTCGTTCACCACCGCCGGCGACGCCCACCGCGTCTATGCCTGCACCATGAAGGCTGGGTCTCCGATCCTGGCCGGCAAGAAGGTCGCCTTCTTCAAGAGCGACGTCGGCGGTTCAGGCCAGGGCGTGTTCCCGGTCTACTTCGGCGCCACCCAGAACGCCACCCGATCGTTCCTGAGCCTGAGCACTTGCGCGGCCAACACGCCAACGTCAGCCAACCCGTCCAACTTCACCTGCACCACCGAGCAGAACCAAGTGCCGATGGCTGGCGTCTCCGACGTGGAGCCGGGCATGTTCAAGGGCATCAACGTGCCCGGTGACGACCCCAGCTACCCGCAGGACGGCCTGAGCGCTGACCAGCTCGGCGAGATGGATGTCGCCCCGCTGTTCGAGCTGGTGGCCGCCGTGGCGGTGAACAAGTCGCTGCGCGACGCCATGCAGACCAAGCAAGGCCTGACCGCCGGCAGCGAGCTCGAGACCGACCGTCCGTCGATCTCGCTGCCCGAGGCCACCTCGTACTTCAGCGGCTCGCTGGGCTCGCCGTCGGAAGGCAAGGGCTGGCAGGTGCTGGTCAGCAGCACCGACAGCAAGCGCGCCAGCCGGGTGAACGTCTGCCGTCGCGTCAACGGCTCGGGCACACAGGCCATGGCCAACGCCTTCATCATGCAGTTCCCCTGCAACGGCAACGCAACGGCGCCGGCCACGGCCGATTTCTCGGATGCCGGCCTGGCCAACCTGCCCTCGTCGGCTGGTCCGTCGGGCAACCTGTTCGTCTTCGAGGGTTCGACCACCGGCAACGTCACAGGCTGTCTGAGCGCCGCCGAAGACAACAGCGCTTACGCGATCGGCCATGTCTCCAAGGAGAACAACGAGGCCAGCACCAAGTGGCGCCATGTCAAGGTCGACGGCGTCGCCGCCAACCGCGACAACGTCAAGGCCGGCAAGTACAGCTACTTCTACGAGCCGACCATGCAGTGGCACACCGGCTTCTTTGGCAGCCTGAGCCAGGACCAACAGGACTTCCTGACCCAGTTCCGCGCCACGGCGGCGACCCCGGACTCGCTGGCCAAGCTGTCGTCGGCGACCCAGCAAGGCGTGGCAGCGCTGCCCGACTCCTACGCTGGCGCCTTCGGCACCGGCACGACCAACGAGATCGCCTTCGGTTCGCGCGTGAGCCGCGGCGGCAACAGCTGCAACCCGGTCTCGCATTTCAAGTGATCCTGGACTGAAGACAGGGGTGCCCCGGCACCCCGGCCACGGGGCCCTCTGCAGGGCCCCGTGGAGTTTCCGAATGGAATGACCATGCGCCGCCTCGCCTCCTTCGCCGCCATCGCCACTGCGCTTGCCACCCTGTTGCCCGCGCAGGCGGCCATCGCGCCAGCCTCCAGCGGGAACGGCGAACTGTTCCTCAACGTGGTCGACAGCGCCGCCAAGATCTCGTTCGCCATGGACCTGGGCGTCGAGATGGGACTGGGCCTGGGCGCCGACCCTGCGGATGCCAGCGACTTCCTGGTCACGGCGCAACAGGAGATCGGGCACCAGCGCTTCTGGGTGCTGGGGGACAGCACGAACTCTGTCTGGGGCAGCTTCCTGTCCCAGGTGGACGTCGTCAGCCTGCGCTGGTCGGTGACCGCGATGGACTCCACCGGTGCACTGCAGGCGGGCACCCACCGTTTGCTGACGACGGTGCGGCAGGGCGACGAGTCGAAGGTCGCCAACCTGACCAACAAGCAGCTCAGCGACGGCACCGGCACGACGCAGGGCGGCCAGTTCTTTGGCACGGTCAATGCCATCGCCGCCGGTGGTGGCAAGGGCAGCCATGCGCCGAGCACTGACTTCACCATCCATGGCGACAGCTTCAGCCTGTCCACCGACACAGGCTTCGGCTACTACGGCAAATCGGGCGGGCTCACCCCCACCCTGAACGGCAATGCCTCGTTCGATGCGACCAATGCCGTGGGCCAATCGTCGTGGTTCTACTACCTCACGCGCTCGGGCAGCGCACAGGGCAACCGAATCACTGTCGACGAGTTCGACAACCTCGGCCACGACGGCTACTGGGGTTTCATCAAGGTGCAGGGCACCGATGCCGGCGCGCCGGGCTATGACCCCACTTCACCCTACGTGGGCAAGTACCTGCTGAGCTACACCCTGCCGGTGTACGACATGCGCACCACCGCTGCCTTCCGCAGCTTCGCCCAGGGCATCGGCCGCACTGAATTCAGCGGTGGCATGCAGGTGGCGGCGCTCAGCGGGGCTGCTGCGGCCGACACGCTGGAGGCGGCCGCCGGCTGGGTCACGCCGCTGGGGGTGGCCGGTGTCGCGCTGCAGGGCCTACCCGCGCCGCTGCAACTGCTCAGCCCGGTGCCCGAGCCCGGCACCTGGGCCCTGCTGGCAGGCGGCCTGGGCCTGCTGCTGGCCCGCCGACGTTGCCTGCCGCCGGCACGCTGACCGACCCGACCCCCACGCACAGGCGTGCACCCCATGGTCCGTTCGGACCATGGGGTTCATGCCTGCAACATCTGCTGTCTCGACACTGCCGTGATGCTCCGATCGCTGCTTCCTGCCCTGCTCTGCCTGGGGTGCCCGGCCCTGGCCCAGGCCCAGGTCCAGGCCGCGGCACCGTCGGGCGCTGTGGCGGCGGCGGCCGAGGCGCGCTTCGACGTGCTGGAGTTCGAGGTCGAAGGCAACACCGTGCTGGCCGCCCCGGTGGTGGAATCCGCGTTGCTGCCCCACATGGGCCCGCAGCGCACCCTGGCCGATGTGGAGGCTGCACGCACCGCGCTGGAGAAGGCCTTCCAGGACGCCGGCTGGCTGTCGGTGCTGGTCGACCTGCCCGAGCAGCGCGTGGCCGACGGCCTGGTGCGGCTGCGCGTGGTCGAAGGCCGCATCGAGCGCCTGCGTGTCACCGGGGCGCGCCACTTCAGCCAGGGCCACATCCGCGAAACCGTGGCCGCCTTCGCCGAAGGCACGGTGCCCGACTTCAACGCCGCGCAGGCCCAGCTGGCCACGCTGAACCGCACCGACAAGCGCCAGGTGCAACCGGTGCTGCGCCCCGGGCTGCAACCCGGCATGGTGGAAGTGGAACTGAAAGTGGCCGACGCCCTGCCGATGGCCGGCAGCGTGGCGCTGAGCAACCACCACAGCGCCAACACCGATGCGCTGCGGCTGGAGGCATCCCTGCGGCATGACAACCTGCTGCAGCGCGGCCACAGCCTGGCGCTGAGCTTGAGCACCGCACCACGCGCCACCCGGCAGACCCGGGTGGCCACGCTGGGCTACACCGTGCCACTGGATGCGTCCAGCAGCGTCAGCCTCAGCCTGACCCATTCCAACAGCGCCGTCGAGCCGCTGGGCAACACCGTGCTGGGCCAGGGCAACACCGCCCGGCTGCGCTTCAGCCGGGCTTGGGCCGATGCCGGCGCCGCCCACACCCTGAGCCTGGGCGCCGAGTTCCGCGACCTGCAGCAGCGTGTGCGTGCAGGCACCCAGGCGGCCACCGGCGCCGCGTCCGAGCTGTCCACCCCGCTGCGTTACCTGCCGCTGCAGGCGGCCTGGGACAGCCAGTGGTGGCACGGCAGTGGCGCCCAAGCCGCGCAGACCAGCCTGGGCGCCACGCTGACCGTGGGTCTGCGCGGCCTGCTGCGGCGCAGCGTGCCCTGCCCGCCCGACGACACCCCGCAGGACCAGTTCGCCTGCAACCGCGACGGGGCCGATGGCGGCTTTGCCACCCTGCGGCTGGAAGGCCAGCATGTGCACCCGATGCCCGCGGGCCTGCCCGGCCGGCTGACCTGGCGCACCAGTGGCCAGATTGCCCTGCAGCCGCTGGTCAGCGGAGAGCAGCTGACCATCGGCGGCACCGCCAGCGTGCGCGGCTACCTGGAATCGGAAGCCAGCGGCGACACCGGCCTGCTGGCCTCGCTGGAATGGCAAGGTCCCAACCTGGCACGCTGGCTGTCGGCCGGCCTGGGCCTGGGCGATGGCCTGCTGCGCGAGGCCCATGGCATCGGCTTCATCGACGCCGGCCTGGTGCGGGTGATCGACCCGCTGCCTGACCAGACCGCGCGCACCGGCCTGGCCGGTGCCGGCATGGGCCTGCGGATGGCCGGGGCGGCAGGCAGCAGTGCCGACATCCTGCTGGCCTGGCCGTTGCGGCGCAGCGCCCAGACCACCGACGGCCGGCTGCGGGTGCATGCCCGCGTCGCGCTCAGCTTCTGACTTGGCCGTGATGCGACGCCCCACCCCGCGCGACCGCGCCCACGACGCACCGGCCCTGCCCCGCTGGCTGCCGGCCCTGTCGCCCCTGGTGGTGGCGCTGATGGCGGTGTGGCCGCTGGAATCCCTGGCCCAGCGCGCAGCACGACCGGTGGCGCCGCCGCGCGACGCCGTGCCGGTGCCGGCCGCCAACTGGCGGGTGCAGGGCACCGGCACCGCCACGCCACAGACCAGCACCAACGCCAGCGGCGGGCGCGACATGCGCATCGAGCAGACGTCGCGCCGCGCCATCTACCAGTGGCAGAGCTTCGACATCGGCGCGGGCAGCGGCGTGCACTTCCAGTTGCCCGGTGCCGACAGCAGCGCGCTCAACCGCATCGGCCGTGGCGCGGCACCCAGCGCCATCTTCGGCAGCCTCACCAGCAACGGCAGCATCACCCTGCTCAACGGCGCGGGCATCCTGTTCGGGCCCACGGCGCAGGTCAATGTGGGCAGCCTGATCGCCAGCACGCTGAACCTGGGCGACGACGACTTCAACAGTGGCCTGACCAACGGCATCTACGGCACCGCGCCCAGCTTCCTGCGCGATGCCGCCGGCCTGGGCACGCCAGCCGTGGGGCCTGGCTTCATCGAGGTGCAGGCCGGTGCCGACCTGCGCACCGCCGCCGGCGGGCGGGTGTTCCTGTTTGCCGAAGACGTCAGCAACGCCGGCCGCATCAGCACCCCGCAGGGCCAGACGGTGCTGGCCGCCGGCGACAAGGTGCACCTGCAGGACCCGACCCGCGAGGCGCTGTACGCGTCCGAGGTGAACGCGGCCATCCCGGCGCTGCGCGGCCTGCTGGTCGAGGTGGAAGGCGCTGGCCGGGTGCGTCACGACGGCGTCATCGACACCCCGCGCGGCAACGCGACGGTGGTGGGCCTGGCAGTGAATGTGGCCGGCCGCATCTCGGCCACCACCAGCGTGGCCGAAAACGGGTCAGTGCTGCTGCTGGCGCGCAGCGGCGCCAGCGCCAGCTTCAACACCACCGGCACCCTGGTCAAGCAGGCCACACAAGGCGGCACGCTGACGCTGGAGCCCGGCGCCCGGGTGCAGATCTCGCCCGACACCACCCTGGTCAACGGCGCGCTGCCCACCGGCAGCGACAACGCCGGCTTCACCCGGTCACGCATCGAGCTGGCCGGCCAGACCATCAGCCTGGGCGACGACACCCTGCTGCAGGCGCCCGGTGCGCTGCTGCGCGCCCGCGCCGGCACGCCCGACTACAACGCCGACCCGCTGACCGCCCGCAGCGCCGGCCGCAGCGACCCAGGCGCGCGCATCACCATCGGCGACGGCGCAGTGATCGACGTGGCCGGCACACGCGACACCACGGTGTCGGTGGCGCGCCACTTCGTCACCACCGAGCCGCTGGGCAGCAACGACCTGAAGGACGCCCCGCTGCAGAAGCTGGGGCCGCTGTTCGGCAGCCGGGTCACCTTCGACCTGCGGCGCGCCGTGCCGATCCTGGGCAGCACCGCGGCCTACCAGCAGGCGGTGGAACGCAGCGCCAATGAACGCCTGGCCAGCGGCGGCGAGGTGCGGCTGGAATCCAGCGGCGCGGTGGTCACGCATGAGCGCTCGCGCATCGACGTGTCGGGCGGCCAGGTGCGCTTTGGCCAGGCGCTGGTGCAGCCCACGCTGCTGGTGGCGGCCAACGGCAGCCGGGTCAGCCTGAACGACGCCGCCGCAGACCAGGCCTATGCCGCCGTGGACGGCATCGACCGCTACTTCAGCCCACGCGCGGCCGACGGCAGCCGCGCGCCGCTGCAGGACCGCTGGGGTGCCATCACCCGCCACAGCGCCGCGCTGGGCCAGCGGCTGGAGCCCGGCTACACCGAAGGCCGGTCCGGCGGCGCCCTGCTGGTCACCGCCGCGCAGGCGGTGCTGGACGGCGCCCTGCAGGGCCAGACGCTGCAGGGCGAGCGCCAGCGCACCGGCACCGACGCCCTGGCGGCGGCCGGCCGGTTTGCGCTGGGCCGGCTGGACAACGGCGGCGCCTTCGGCAGCAGCGGCTTTGCCGGCACCGGCGTGGAAACCCATCTGAATCTGGGCGCCGCGCCGGGCAACCTGGGCAGCGGCTTCTGGCAGGCGCCGATGGCCGGCCTGCTGTCCGACACCGGCACCCGCGTGGCCGCCAGCAGCCTGGTGGCCGGCGGCTTCGGCCAGATCACCCTGGCGACCGACGGCAACCTGCAGACCGCTGCCGATGCCCCTCTGGCCCTGCCCCCGCTGGCCAGCCTGAGCCTGGCGGCGCGCGGCGCGCAGGGCCTCACCGTGGCCGGCAGCGTGCAGGCCGCCGGCGGCAGCATCAGCCTGCAGACCGCCGACCGCAGCACCGCCAGCGGCGCCAGCAACCCCGCCGGCGATGTGACCCTGGCCGCCGGCGCGCAGCTCGATGTGGCCGGCCGTGTGGTCAACATCCTGCAGGACGGCAGCGGCAGCGCGCTGCCGGTGGCCGGCGGCAGCGCGCTGCTGCGGTCTGGCGCCGGCCTGTTGCTGCAGCCAGCCAGTGGCATCGATGTGTCTGGCGGTGCGCGGGTCTCGGCCAGCGGGGGCCTCACCGGCGGTGCCGCAGGCAGCATCACCCTCAGCGCCAGTGCGGTGCCAAGCGCCAATGCCCTGGTCGGCAGCGCTTTCCAACTGGATGGCACGCTGCAGGGCCTGGCCCTGACCGGTGCCCGCGGTGGCAGCCTCAGCCTGCGCACGGCCCAGATCCTGGTCGACGACACACCACCAGCGCAGGCCGAAGCGGCCCTGGGCACGCTGCGGTTGGCGCCCAGCTTCTTCTCGCAGGGCGGGTTCGGCAACTTCCAGCTCGATGGCCAGCAGCGGCTCGCGGTGGGTGCTGGCACCGTGTTGGCGCCCCTGGCCGCGGGTTGGACCGCCGACCGGGCCTTGGTGGGCGCCAGCACTGGCACGGCATTGTCCGAGGCGACGAACGCCGGCGGCGACACACTGCCCATCCGTCCGGCATTGACGGGGCAACGCCAGCCGGTGCAACTGACACTGCAATCCAGCGGCCAGGCCGCCAGCACCGACGGCGGCGTGCTCACGGTCGGCGCCGGCGCGCAACTGCAGCTGGAGCCGCAGGCCCGACTGAGCCTGCTGGCTGCCCGCCAACTGCAGATGGACGGCCGCATCGACGCACCCGCCGGTCAGGTCACGCTGGCCAAGACCGGCTTCAGCAGCGAGGCCCTGCCCGACCCGTTCGGCGTGCTGTCGCTGGGGAGCAGCAGTGCCATCGATGTGTCGGGCCAGCTGCTGCGCCTGCCGTCCACCGACGGCCAACTGCGCGGCCAGGTGCTGGACGCCGGCAGCGTCAGCCTGCGCAGCCCGTTGCTGCTGTGGCAGGCCGGCAGCCGCATCACCGCAGCAGGCGCCCAGGGCGCGCTGGACGGCACGGCCACCACGCTGTTTGCCGAGGGCCGGCTAGCCCTGCACGGCAGCGCCGGCACGCTGGACATCACCCTCAGCACCAACCCGCTGCCCGGCGGCACGGCCCAGCCTGGCGGCGCCCTGCTGGCCGGCAGCTTCCTGGCCCCGGCGGCCGACCTGCCCGGCGCGGCAGGCGGCAGCTTCCGGCTGACCCTGGCCGGCGACGGCCAGGCCCTGGCGGCCAGTGGCACGCCGGCGCGGCGCCTGGTGCTGGCCGGCGCCGGCGCGGCCGGTGCCGACCCGGCGCTGCCTGCGTTCAACAGCCCGGCTGCGGCCGCCGGCGGAGATGCCGGCGCACTCGAGGCATTGCGTGGCCAGGCCCGCATCAGTGCGCCGATGCTGCAGGCCGCGGGCCTGGCCGACCTGTCGCTGCGCAGCAGCGACACGCTGACGCTGGCCGGGACCATCGACCTGGACCTGAGCCGCCGCCTGGCCTTGGATGCGCCGCGCATGGTCGCCGAAGGCGATGCCCGCATCACGCTGCAGGCGCCGTCGGTCAGCCTGGGCAACACGGCTGCGTTTGCCGCCCAGCAGGCGCCCGGCGCCGCGGGGCCGGCGGGCACGGCGCAACTGCAGGCCCGCGCATTGACCCTGGACCTGCAAGGCAACACCCGCTGGGACGGCTTGGCCAGCCTGGACCTGCAGGCCCATGGCGACCTGCGGGCCAGCGGCGTGGTGGTGGGCAACAACCCGCCCCAGGGCAGCCTGGTGACGCAGGCCGACGTGGCCTTGTCGGCCAGCCAGGTCTACCCCACCACCGACAGCCGCCTCACCCTGGATGCCGGCCCGGCCACGCTGCGCGTCACCCGGCCCGAGGCCGCCGACGGCCTGCCGGCCCTGCCGCTGTCGGCCGGTGGTGCGCTGACCCTGCGCGCCGGCACGCTGCTGCAGGCCGGCGTGCTGCGCGCACCGCAGGGGCAGCTGGCCCTGCAGGCCACCGACAGCCTGGTGCTGGCCCCCGGCAGCGAGACATCGGTGGCCGGCATCGGTGCCACCCTGCCCTGGGGCAGCACCACCGGCGGCGGCGCCAGCTGGGTGCTGCAGCGGCCCGACGACGTGCGCAGCGCCGCCCCCGACAAGCGCATCGACCTGCAAGCCCCGCAGATCACCCTGGCCGGCGCCAGTGGCGGCACCGCAGCGGCGCGGGTGTCGGTGGCCGGTGGCGGCAACCTGCAGGCGCATGAATTCGTGCCCGGCCCGGGCGGGTCGCAGGACGTGTTTGCCGGCGCGGCCGGCGGTGCGTTCGCGGTGCTGCCCGGCGTGACCGGCGCCGCGCCGATCGACCCCGCCATCGGCGGCGAGACCGACGCCAGCGGCCAGCGCAGCAACATCGCCGCCGGCCGCAGCATCCACTTCGGCCCGGGCGGCCCGCTGCCCGAGGGCAGCTATGCCGTGCTGCCAGCGCGTTATGCGCTGCTGCCGGGCGGCTTCCTGGTGCGACCGGCCGCCGGCACGCTGGCGCCGGGCAGTGCACAGGCACTGCCGGATGGCAGCAGCCTGGTCGGCGCCCGGCTGGGCACCGCCGGCAGCACGCTGCAAGACGCCAGGCCGGCCACCTTCATGCTGGTGCCGCAGGCGGTGGCACGGCGGTCGTCGGAGCTGCTGCTGAGCGACGCCGACCAGACCTTCGCCGCCCAGGCGCTGGCCAACGGCATGGCCGCACCGCGCGGCCCGGCCGACGCCGGCACGCTGAACCTGGCGGCCACCCGCCTGGCGCTGGACGGCCAGCTCGACTTCAGCCGCATCAACCGCCAGGCGGCCGGCGGCGACCTGAACATCAGCGCGCCGTCCATCCGTGTCACCGGCACCGGCGGCACCGCGGCGGCCGACACCCTGGTGCTGACGGCCGCACAGCTCAATGCCAGCGGCGCGGCCAGCGTGCTGCTGGGCGGCAGCCGGGGCGAGGCCACCACCGGCAGCGACGGCCAGCGCCAGCGCAGCGTGCGCACCAGCGCCAGCCAGGTGGTGGTGGACGCCAGCGCCGAGCCCCTGCGCCTGGGCGACCTGACCCTGGCCGCCAGCGGCAGCGTGGTGGTGGCGGCGGGCGCGCGGATCACCGCCGACGGCAACGGCACCGGCAGCGCCGACACCCTGACCCTGACCGGCGACGGCGCCGCGCTGCGGGTGAACGCCGGCAGCGGCGGCGTGCGCCGCAGTGGCAGCAGCGGCCAGACCGGCACCCTGGTGCTGGCAGGCCCGGACAGCGGCGGCACTGCCAACACCCGGCTGACCGGCAGCCACCTCAGCCTGGACAGCAGTGCCGGCACCAGCCTGGACGGCAGCACCCGGCTGGATGGCAGCGCGCTCAGCCTGGGCGGCACCTGGCTGCAGGTGGGGGCCATCGACAGCAGCGCCAGCGTGGCCCCCGGCACGCTCGTGCTCGACGGTGCGCTGCTGGCCGCCGCCAATGCCAGCCGGCAGCTGACGCTGCGCGGCGTGCAGGGCATCACGCTGGCCGGCGGCAGCGTGCTGGGCAGCAGCGGCACCGACATCCTCAGCCTCGACACACCGCTGCTGCAGTGGCGCGCCGGCGTGGCCGGCGGCCTGGCCGCCCAGGCCAGCGGCACACGGCTGCAGTTGCGCAACAGCGGCGCCGCTGCCGCCGCCGACGCCGGCACCGCGCCCCTGCAGGCCGGCAGCCAGCTGCAGCTGCGTGCCACGGGCGGCAACCTCACCCTGGGCACGGGCACGGTGCGGGCCAACGGTGCGGCCACAGTGCAGCTGCAGGCCAGCGACAGCCTGCAACTGCAGGGCGATGCCACCCTGCTGGTACCGGGCCAGCTGCAGGTGGACGCACCGCGTGTGCTGGGCAGCACCGGTGGCCACGGCACCCTGGGCGCCGCTGGAGCCGTGGCGCTGCAGGGCCCGGCCAGCGGCAGCACCGCCGGCAGCGCACCGCTGGGCGCCAGCATCACGGTGCAGGGCGCCGAGATCCGTGTGGCCACCACGCTGCAGCTGCCATCGGGCCGGCTGGCGCTGCGGGCCGGCACTGGGGACGTGCAGCTGGACGCCGGCACTGCCCTGCTGCTGGCCGGCACTGCCGAACGCTTCGACGGGCAGGACCTGCACACGCCTGGCGGCACGCTGGACGCCGTGGCCGACCGCGGTCAGGTGCGGCTGGCCGGCGCGGGGGGCGGCCTGCCTGCAGCCCGCGTGGACGTGGGCGCGGGCGGGTCGGCCGCCGGCGGACGGGTGCAGCTGTCGGCGCCGCTGGGCGCGCTGCAGCTCGACGGCCAGTTGCTGGGCCGGACCGCCCGCGGCGAAGGCGCCACCCTCAGCCTGGACAGCCGTGACCCAGTGGCGCTGGACGCCCTGGCAAGCCGGCTCACGCCGGACGGCACGGCCCCCGGCCTGGGCGGCTTCAGTGGCGCGCTGACGGTGCGCAACCGCAGCGGTGACCAGGCGCTGCAGGCCGGCACCCGGCTGACCGCCAGCCAGATCAGCCTGCAAGCCGACAACGGCAGCCTGTCGGTGTCGGGCGAACTGCTGGCCACCGGCGCCCAGCAGGCTGGCATCGCGCTGGCGGCTGGGGGCGATGTGCTGGTGGCCGGCAGCGGCGGCCGCCTTCAGGCACGCACCACAGCGGCCGGCAGCGACGGCGGCACCATCACTGCCAGCAGCCGCGACGGCTGGATCAACCTGGGAAGCGGCGCGGTGCTGGACACCGCCGGCACCGCGCAGAACGGCGAAGTGCAGCTGCGTGCGGGCACGGACGGCCGCGGTGAAGCGCTGGACGTGCGCATCGCCGCGCTGCAGGCCAGCTTCGACGCCGTGCGCGCGGTGCGCGTGGAAGCCGTGCGGGTGTACGACGGCATCCACACCATCAGCGCCACGCCTGCGCCCACTGTCAGGCCGACCACGGCGCCCACGGCGTCGCCCACTGCAGCGCCCACCCCGGCCCCGACGCCAGCGCCGACCGCAGGCCCCACCGCCGGGCCGACCACGGCACCGACTGCATCACCCACCGCGGCGCCGACAGCGGCACCAACAGCTGCGCCCACGGCGGCCCCCACGGCCGCCCCGACGCCCGCGCCGACGATGTCGCCCACGGCCTCGCCCGGTGCGCCGGGCACGACGCCCGCCGTGCGGCCGCCACCGCCGCCGACCGGGCCGGGTGTGGCGCCCACCCTCGCACCGACCGCCCCGCCCACCGATGCACCAACGGCCGCGCCGACAGCGCCTCCCACGGCTGCACCGACAGCGGCACCAACTGCAGCTCCAACTGCAGCCCCAACCGCAACACCAACGGCTGCACCGACCGACGCGCCCACGGCATCGCCGACAGCGGCACCCACCGTGTCTCCGACGGCGACCCCCACACCGGCTCCCACGGCGGCACCAACTTCAGCACCGACAGGGGCGCCGACGGCAGGGCCCACCGCCGGCCCGACGGCTTCACCGACGGCATCGCCAGGCACCCCCGGCACCACGCCGGGCGCCCAGCCGCCTTCACCGCCGACCGGGCCCAGCATGGCGCCAACGGCGACGCCAACCCCTGCGCCGACCATGACGCCAACGGCAGCACCGACGGCTGCCCCAACTGCCGCACCGACTGCATCACCTACCGCAGCACCCACTGCGGCGCCTACTGCAGCGCCCACCGCAGCACCTACTACAGCGCCTACCGCAGCGCCTACCGCAGCACCCACTGCGGCGCCTACTGCAGCACCCACTGCAGCACCCACTGCGGCACCTACCGCAGCGCCCACCGCTGAGCCGACGGCGGCGCCCACGGCATCGCCAGGCAACCCCGGCACGACACCGGGCGCCCAGCCTCCGTCACCGCCGACCCGGCCCAGCATGGCGCCAACGGGGACGCCGACTTCTTCGCCGACCGTGGCGCCAACGGCATCACCGACGGCTGCCCCAACTGCAGCGCCGACCGCATCACCCACCGCAACGCCGACCGCGGCGCCCACCGCGGCACCAACCGCAGCACCCACTGCGGCGCCCACAGCAGCGCCGACCGCTGCACCAACCGCAGCACCCACCGCAACGCCCACTGCGGCGCCTACTGCAGCGCCCACAGCAGCACCCACAGCAGCGCCTACAGCAGCGCCTACAGCAGCGCCGACCGCTGCACCTACTGCAGCCCCGACAGCTGCACCGACCGCCTCGCCCACTGCGGCACCCACTGCGGCGCCTACTGCAGCGCCCACAGCAGCGCCTACAGCAGCGCCGACCGCTGCACCTACCGCAGCACCGACCGCAGCACCCACCGCAACGCCCACCGCAACGCCCACCGCGGCACCCACTGCGGCGCCTACTGCAGCGCCTACTGCAGCGCCCACAGCAGCGCCCACAGCAGCGCCGACCGCTGCACCTACTGCAGCCCCGACAGCTGCACCGACCGCATCGCCCACAGCAGCACCCACAGCAGCGCCGACCGCTGCACCTACTGCAGCCCCGACAGCTGCACCAACCGCATCGCCCACCGCGGCACCTACTGCGGCGCCTACTGCAGCGCCCACAGCAGCGCCGACCGCTGCACCTACTGCAGCCCCGACAGCTGCAC
>JBBAPL010000025.1:0-16758 GCA_040400895.1 Aquabacterium sp. | reverse complement strand
GCAGCGCCCACAGCAGCGCCGACCGCTGCACCTACTGCAGCCCCGACAGCTGCACCGACCGCCTCGCCCGGCACACCAGGGACGACCCCAGGCGTTCAGCCGCCGGCCCCCCCCACCGGCACGACGACAGCGCCGACGGCGGCACCCACAGCCGCGCCAACTGCGGCCCCCACGGCGTCGCCAACCGCCTCGCCCGGCGCGCCGGGCACGACGCCAGGGGTCCTGCCACCGGCGCCGCCCACCGCACCCAGCGTCGCACCGACCGCCGCCCCTGCTGCCGCAGCGGCCAAGGCGACCGCGAACGCGACAGCGCTTGCCGCCCAGGTGGCGGCGCTGGCCGATCCGACGCCCAGCCCGACGGCTTCGCCCGGCCAGCCCGGGACCACCACCGGCGTGCGACCGCCATCACCGGCCACCCAGCCGTCCTTGGCGCCGACGGCAGCACCCACCGCAGCGCCGACGGCGGCACCGACCAGCGCACCCACGGCGGAACCCACTGCCACACCGACCAGCGCTCCGACAGCGGCACCCACGACCGCACCGACAGCCGCACCGACAGTCGCTCCCACAAGCGCACCCACAGCAGCACCCACAACAGCACCCACCTCTGCGCCGACCGCAGCACCCACGGTGGCCCCAACCGCAGCCCCGACGGCCGCGCCCACCCCCGGCCCCACACCGGCGCCCACACTGTCACCGGTGCTGCTGCACAGCCAGATCGCCGCCGACGGCGACGCCGTGCGCCAGCGTGCGGCCGCCATTGGCGCGCGCTTGGCGGGCGGCGATGGCGCGCTGGGCAACCGCCTGGCCGTGGCCGCGGGTGTGGAGGTGCGTGCACCGGGCAACCTGCGCATCGCCGATGACCTGGCAGTCGACCAGGGCCTGCCCGGGTCCGCAGCCACCACGCTCACCCTGCGCGCGGCCGCCAGCCTCGACGTGGCCTACAGCCTGTCGGCTGGCTTTGCCAACGCCTCGTCGGCCAGTGCAGCGGTGCAGGCAGGTGACGCCGCGTCGCTGCGCCTGGTGGCCGGCGCCGACCTGGCCGCCGCCGACCCGCTGGCCACACGCAGCTTGGGCGCCAGCGGCGACAGCGGCCAGCTCAGCATCGGCCGGGCCGGTGCCACTGCCAGCGCACCCGCGCCCGACGTGCTGGTGCGCAGCACCGTGGGCGACCTGTCGCTGGTGGCCGCCGGTGACATCCGCCTGCTCAACACCGGCGCCCGCATCTACACCACCGGTGCCACGGTGCCCGCGGCCAGCTTGCCCGACCTGGGCCGCATCGGCATCGCTGCCAACCAGACCCTGCGCAGCAGCGGCACTGTGGTGGGCCCGTTCTTCGATGGTGCCGGCGACATCCTGCTGCGCGCGGCCGGCAGCATCGTCGGCAGTCCAAACCGCCAATACGTCACCGACTGGTGGTGGCGCCAGACCGGCCTGCAGGCCGATGGCCGGCCCGCCGCCTGGACCACCCGCTACGACCTGTTCCAGCAGGGCGTGGCCTCGTTTGGCGGCGGCCATGTCAGCACCCGGGCCGGCGCCGACATCGTCGACCTGGAACTGTCCACGCCGGCCACCGGCTTCGATGTGGATGCGGTGCAGCAGGCCGATGGCAGCAGCCTGCCCGCGCTGGCCTTGCACCTGCCTGGTGGGGTGCTGGATGCGCGCGCCGGCGGCAGCATCGTCAGCGGCCTGTTCTACGGCGGCGGCCCGCTCGCCATGCTGGCGGCAGGCGACAGCATCCGCCCCGCCGCCGCCACAGGCCCCGGCCAATCCCACCCGGGCGCGCAGATCTTCTACGGCAACACCCGCTGGACCCTGAGCGCACTGGACCAGCTGACCCTGGGCAGCATCTCCAACCCGGCGCTGATCGCCGGCGTGGTGCAGGTCACCGGCCAGGCCCGCAGCGACGTGATCACCGGCCTGGACACCGGCGCCAGCCTCAGCGCCACCAGCGTGGCCGGCGACCTGCGCATCACCGGCAGCCGCACGCCGCTGGTGCCGTCGACCGACCCCCGCAACGTCAGCAACGACCTGCAGCGCCAGGTGCCCGGCCAGGTGCTGCTGGCCGCCCCCAGCGGCAGCGTGCGGGTCGACGGCGCGCTGCTGCAGCGGCCGGTGGGCGACGGCAGCCTGCAGGTGCTGGCCGACGACGGCGTGGCCCTGGGCCGGGTGACCGTGGGCGCAGCCACCGCCACCGCGGCGGTGGGTCCGCTGGCCCGCGCCACCGCCATCGCCCAGCTGACACGCGACTGGTCGCGCACCACCGACGCCGCGCCCCAGCTCGACAGCAGCCAGCGCGAACCGGTGCGCGTGGTGGCGCGCAGCGGCGATGTGCTGCTGGAAGCCGACATCGCCAGCGCCCGTCCGCTGCGCGCACTGGCCGGGCGCGACCTGCGCAGCACCGGCAGCGCCGCCATCACCCTGCAGCACCAGGGCGACACCGAACTCAGCCTGCTGCAGGCCGGCCGCGACATCGTGCTGGCCGACAACGCCGCTGCGCGGCTGCGCATCGCCGGCCCGGGCGACCTGCTGCTGCTGGCCGGCCGCCATGTCGACCTGCAGAGCTCGGCCGGCATCACCACCACCGGCAACCAGGACAACCCGCGCCTGCTGCCCGACGGCGGCGCCACCATCACCGTGGTGGCCGGTGTCGACTGGGCCGGCGCTGACTACCGCGGCGCCGCCGGCGCGGGCCTGCTGCTGCGCGGGGGCGGCGCCGGGCTGGCGCCCTTCCTGCCGCAACTGCATGTGCTGGCCGGCGGCAGCCCGGGCCTGCAGGCGCTGCCAGGCGACGACGCACGGCAGGCGGTGCTGGCCCTGGTCGACGCCACCGGCTGGCAGGGGGCAGTGCAGGCCACCCTGCAGCAGCGCATCGGCAACCCGGCGCTGTCTGCTGCCGATGCGCTGTCCGCCTGGCGCGCGCTGTCCAGCGACGACCGTGCCGCGCTGGGCGACGCCGTGGCCGAGCGCGTGCCGGCCTGGCAGCAGGTCAGCGCCGACCTGGCACGCCAGCAGACCGGGCAACCCGCGCTGGCCGCAGATGCCGCCCGCACCGCCTGGCAGGAATTGCCCGCCTTCCGCCGTGCGGCACTGACCGACACCGCACTGGCGCAACTGCTGCAGGCCCGCGTCGATGCAGCCACGCTGCAGTCGGCCAGCACCGCCTGGCTGGGCACGCTGGATGCCGAGCGTCAGGCCCTGCTGCTGCACGACGTGCTGTTCCAGGAACTGCGCCTGGCCGGCCGCCGCGCTGCCCGCCTGCCCGCCGGCGACGCCCGCCAGGCCGCCTATGCCCCGGCCTACGCGGTCTTGGCGGCGCTGTACCCCGGCAGCCGGCGCAGCGGCGACATCCGCCTGGCGGCCAGCCAGATCAAGACCCAGCAGGGCGGCGACATCCGCCTGCTGGCGCCGGGCGGCGGCATCGATGCCGGCGCACTGACCGGCAGCACCGGCAAGCGCGCGGCCGACCTGGGCATCCTGACCTCGGCTGGCGGCAACATCGAGGCGGCGGCGCGGGACGACATCGCCGTCAACCAGTCACGCGTGTTCACCCTGGCCCGCGGCGACCTGCTGCTGTGGAGCAGCGACGGCAACATCGACGCCGGCAAGGGCGCGCGCACCGTGTCGGGCGCGCCGCCGCCGGTCTACCGCATCGACAGCAGCGGCAATGTGGTGGTCGAGACCTCGGGCTCGTTCAGCGGCAGCGGCATCGCGGTGCTGGACGCCGCCAGCATCCTGGACCTGTATGCCCCCCGGGGCGAGATCAGCGCCGGCGAAGCCGGCATCAAGCCGCAGGGCGTGGTCTACCTGGGCACCGACAGCTTCGTCGGCCAGGTCGAGGGCAGCGGCAATGCGGTGGGTGCGCCCCCCGCACCGCCGCCTGCCGGTGCCACCGCCGCGCTGGCCAGCGCCGGCCAGAGCGCGGCCGCCGCCAGCAACGCGCCGCAGGTCAGCCGCAGCGAAGGCGACGAGACCAACCCACGGCGGCGCCGGCGCAAACTGCTGCTCGAGTTCCTGGGCTTCGGCCCGGGCGAATGACACCCACCGCATGACAGCCCCCTCGAAAGCCCGCACCATGATGCTTCCCCGCCCGCTGTGCCAGGCCCTGCTGGGCCTGGCCCTCGCCCTGCCACTGTCGGCCCAGGCCTGGTGGAACGAGGCCTGGCCGCAGCGCACCCGCTACCAGCTCGACACCACCGCCCAGGGCCAGCCGCTGGCCGAGGCAGTGACCGGCGTGCCGCTGGCCATCCGCCTGCACAGCGGCAACTTCGACTTCCTGTCGGCCCAGCCCGACGGGCGCGACCTGCGGGTGCTGGCCGCCGACGACAAGACCGTGCTGCCACACCGCATCGAGCGCTTCGACCCCACCAACGAGTTGGCCGTGCTGTGGGTGCAACTGCCGGCGGTGCAGCCGGGCAGTGACAAGAACCTGGTCCACATCTACAGCGGCAACACCGGCGCGGCGGCCGAGACAGCCGCACCCGCTGCGGCCGACCCGGCCTTGAAGCTGCAGGTGCGCTTCGACGGCGCAGCGGGCGCCGGCACCGACGGCGTGGCCGGCCTGCAGCCCACCGGCACGCTGACGCCCGAGACCAACGCCCTGCTGGCCGGCGGCGCCAAGCTGACCGGCACCGCGCTGGTGTGGCCCGCGTCCGACGCGCTGGCCGTGCCGGCCGGCCAACCCGCCACGGTGGCCCTGTGGCTGCGGCCCGACGACGGCGCGGCCGGCACGGTGCTGGCCTGGGGCCCGCTGCAGTTGCTGCTGCAGGGCGGCCAGCTCAGCGCCCGTATCGGCGGGGCCACGCTGGCCGGCGGCAGCCTATCCGCAGCCACCTGGAGCCACCTGGCCCTGGTGGTCGATGGCGGCCGGGTGCGGCTGCATGTGAACGGCGCCGAGGTGGCCCAGGCCACCGCCACCGTGCCGGCGCTGGCCGGCCCGGTGCAACTGGGTGAGGGCCTGCGCGGTGCGGTCGACGAGCTCAGCATCGCCGCAGCCGCCCGCAGCCCGGCCTGGCTGGCGCTGGTGGTGGCCTCGCAGGGGCCGTCGGGCAAGCTGGTGAAGGCCACCGCCGAAAGCGCCGCCCAGGCCGGCGGTGGCGAGCCCGGGTACATGGGCATCCTGGTGAAGAACCTCACCATCGACGCCTGGGTGGTGATCGTCATCCTGGGCCTGATGTTCGTGCAGGCGGCGGTCGTCATGGTGATCAAGCTGCGCTACATCGGCCGGGCCGACCGCGACAACCGCAGCTTCCTGGGCCGCTTCCGCCAGGCCACCGACGACCTGCTGCTGCTCGACAAGGGTGGCAGCCACCCGCATTCGTCGCTGTACCGCCTGTATGCCGCCGGCCAGCGTGAACTGAAGAAGCGACGTGTGGGCGAGGCCGGCGCGGCGCCCCTGTCGGGCGCCAGCCTGGACGCGGTGAAGGCCTCGGTCGACGCCGACCTGGTGCGCGAATCGCACAAGCTCAACGCGCAGATGGTGTGGCTGACCATCGCCATCTCCGGCGGGCCTTTCCTGGGGCTGCTGGGCACGGTGGTGGGGGTGATGATCACCTTCGCGGCGATTGCCGCGGCCGGCGACGTCAACGTCAATGCCATCGCCCCCGGCATCGCTGCCGCGCTGCTGGCCACGGTGGCCGGCCTGGCGGTGGCCATCCCGGCGCTGTTTGGCTACAACTACCTGGCCTCGCGCATCAAGAACCTGTCGGCCGACATGCAGATCTTCGTCGACGAGTTCATCACGCGGGTGGCTGAAGAATACGGCGCACGCTGAGGCTGACATGTCCGCCGATATCAAGGGCGACAACGAGCCGTATGACGACATCAACGTCACGCCGATGCTCGACCTGGCGTATGTGCTGCTGGTGGTGTTCATCATCCTCACCACGGCGTCGGTGCAGGGGGTGAAGGTGAACTCACCCAACACGCGCGCGGCCGAGAACCTGGCCAAGCCGCAGACACGCGCCATCACCATCACCGCCGATGGCGCGATCTTTCTCGATGCCTACCCGGTCGACCTGGCGCAGCTGAAGGCCCGGCTGGCCGAGTACAAGGCCGCCAACCCGGCGCTGCCAGTGGTGCTGAAGGGCGACGCGGCAGCGCAGTACGAGACGGTGATGCAGGTGCTGGAGGTGGCCAAGTCGCTGGACATCACCGAGCTGGGCCTGGTCACGCGGCGCGCCGCGCCCTGACGAACCGGGAGACCGCACACCATGCAGATCAACACCGAAGCCCAGCCCTACGACAGCATCAACGTGACGCCGATGCTGGACCTGGCCTATGTGCTGCTGGTGGTGTTCATCCTGATGACCACCGCGTCGGTGCAGGGCCTGAACATCAGCATGCCCAAGCCCAGCAACAAGCCCAGCACCGAGCAGCGCGACCTGCGCATCGTGCAGGTGATGCCCGGCGGCGCCCTGCTGGTCAACGGCGCCCCCATCACCCTGGCCCAGTTGGAACAGCAGCTGTCCGAGGCCCGCGCCCGCGACCCCAAGCTAACCGTCGCCATCAAGGGCGACGCCCGCGCCCAGTACGCCGCCGTGGTGGCGGTGATCGACCTGTGCAACCAGCTGCAGGTGAACATGGCGCTGATCACCGCCAGGATCGGGACATGAGCGCGCCGGGCCGCTCCCAAGCGCTCATCCCGCAGTGCGCAGCACGGAGGGTCGTCCGGTGAGCGGCCTGGCCGAAGACGACCTGGTGCCGGCCAGCCCGGCACGCAAGCTGGTGACGGCGGCCCTGTTGCTGGCGGGCCTGCTGCTGGTGGGCGCGCTGGCCTGGTGGCTGAAGGGCCAGCTGTCGCAGCCGGCCGAGCCGAAGCGGCAGATGGCGCGCATCACCATCCTGCCCGACACCCCGCCGCCACCGCCGCCCCCGCCTCCGCGTGACGAGCCCAAGCCACCGCCCCGCGCCGACGACAAGCCGCCGCCGCCCGACATGGCGCCCAAGCCCCAGCAAGCGCCTGCACCCGAGAACGCACCGCTGAAGATGGAAGGCGCCGCCGGCACCGGCGACAGCCCGTTTGCCGCCGGCACGGTGCGCAACGACTACCAGGGCGGCCCGCCCAGCCTGGGCGCATCAGCCCCGGCCGGCGGCACCGCCAGCGTGGTCGACCGCGCGCAGCAGCGCCTGTATGCGCAGTCGGCCCGGCAGCTGTTGCAGACCGAGATCGAACGCGCGCTGCGCGGCGACGCGGTGGAGCTGGTGGTCAGCTTTGCGCTGTGGGTCGACGCCAGCGGCGCGATCCAGCGCGCCGAGGTGCTGCCCAGCGGCAACCCCCAGCACGACACCGACCTGCGCACCGCCCTGGACGACACCCGCCGCACCCTCAAGCTGCCCCAGCCACCCGCCGCACTGGCCCAGCCGATGCGCTTCCGGCTGACGGTGCGGCCGCAGGGCTGATGCCCCCTTTCCTCTCATCCGGACCGACCGCCATGCCCGCCCACCAACACCGATCCCCAGAGCCGCGCCGCCGCCTGGTCCGCGCCGGCACCCTGACGCTGCTGGCCGCCGCTCTGGCCAGCGGCCCCGTCGCCGCGCAGAGCGACGCCGCCGCGCTTCAGCAACTGCGCGCCACCACGCTGGGCCTGATCGAGGCGCTGGTGAGCCAGGGCCTGCTCAGCCGCGACCGGGCCGACGCCTTGCTGCGCCAGGCGGCCGTGCCCGCGGCCGACCCCGCCGCCGGCCCGGGCTGGGGCAGCCCGCCCACCACCGGCGCCAGCCCGCGCCCGGTGCAGCGGGTGCCCTACCTGTCGGAGACGGTGCGCGCCGAGCTGCGCGAGGCCATCAAGCTCGACGTGCTGGAGCACGCCCGCGCCGAAGGCTGGGCCGATTCGCGCCAGATCCCCGCCTGGAGCCGGGCCATCCGCTTCAGCGGCGACCTGCGGTTGCGCGGGCAGTCCGACCGGTTCGACCCGGGCAACCTGCCGGCCGATGAGTACCAGCTGCAGAACCTGCTGGGCTCCACGCCGGCCTGGTCGCCCGACCTGACCAACACCACCCAGGACCGCAACCGCCTGACCCTGCGCGCCCGCCTGGCGGCCGACATCAAGATCAGCGACGACACCAGCGCGGGCTTGCGGCTGTCCACCGGCACCACCAGCGGCCCCAGCGCGTCCAGCCAGACCCTGGGCACCGGCTTCAACAAGCTCAGCCTGACGCTGGACCGCGCCTGGCTGCGCTGGGAACCGCGGCACGACTGGCGGCTGACCGGCGGCCGCATGGCCGTGCCCTTCTTCGGCACCGACCTGCTGTGGCCCGACGACCTGTCGCTGGACGGCGTGGCCGCCAGCGGCGAGCTCACCGTGGCCAGCGGCGCCTACCTGTATGCCCACGCCGGCGCCTTTGCCATGGAAGAGCAGGCGCTGAGCCGGCAGGACAAATGGCTCTATGGCCTGCAGCTGGGCGCCGACTGGACCTTCAGCGACGACCTGCAACTGCGCGTTGGCCTGGGCGTCTACGACTTCCACCATGCCGAAGGCGTGCGCGAGACCCAGCCCCGCCCGGGCGGCGCCGCGGCCAGCACCACCGCCTACCTGACGCGGGAATATCCACGCAGCCTGCGGCTCAGGGGCAACACCCTGATCAACCTGAACGACCCCACCAGCACCGCCGCACCCACCTGGGGCCTGGCGTCGAAGTTTCGCCCGATGAACCTGAGCGTGGCGATGGCCTACAAGCTGTCGCCGCAGCAGCAGGCCATCGTCGCGTTCGACTGGGTGAAGAACACCGCCTTCGACCTGGCCGACATCGAGCGCCGCGCCGGCGACACCCGGGTGCGCGACATCGCCGAGCGCACCACCGGGCTGCAGTTGCGGCTGCAGTTCGGCAGCGCGGCGCTGGGCGAGCGCGGCGAGTGGCAGGGCTTCGCAGCGCTGCGCAAGTTCGACCGCGACGCCTGGCTGGACGGGCTGACCGACACCACCTGGCACGGCGGCGGCACCGGCTACCAGGGCTGGAGCCTGGGCGCGCGCTACGCCTTCGACCGCCGCACCCACCTGGGCCTGCGCTGGACCAGCACCCGCAACCTCGACGACAAGGTGGTGACCACCACCTTCCCGCTGGGCACGCTCAGCGGTGCACCGCTGAAGCTGGACGTGCTGCAGCTGGACCTGAACACCCGCTTCTGACGCCCGAGGCCCCCATGACGACCGCCGTGCCCCGCCCCACCCCGCTGCGGGCCCTGATGCTGGCGCTGCCGATGGCGCTGTTGCTGGCCATGCTGGCCATCGGCCCGGCGCTGGCGCAGGGCAACAACCCGCCCAACCGCGAGCGCGAGGCCCTGCGCCGCGCCCAGGCCGCGCTGCAGCAGGCCCAGCAGCAGCGTGACGCGCTGCAGGCCGAGAAGGCCGCGCTGGAGCGCAGCCAGGCCGATCAGGCGGCCCAGGCCACCAAGCTGAAGGCGCAGGCCGGCGCACTGCAGGCCGAACTGCAGCGCCTGCGCGCCCAGGCAGCCCAGCTGCCGACCCTGGAGACCCGGCTGGCCGACGCCCAGGAGGCCCTGACCAGCCAGCGCAACCAGGCCGAAGCGGCCGCGACCGACGCCCAGGCCACCCAGGCCGGGCTGCGCCAACAGCTGGCGGCGCTGCGCGGCCAGCACGACGAACGCCTGACCGCCAACCAGGCGCTCGTGTCACGCCTGTCGGCCGCCACCACCGCACTGGCCGATGCGCGCGAGCGCAATGCCCGCATGCATGCGGCCGGTCTGCAGGCCATCCACCGGCTGCGCGACCTGAGCCCGCGTGAACGCGCGCTGCAGGACGACCCGGTGCTGGGGCTGGCGTCGGTGCGGCTGCATGGCGACGCCGAGGCGCTGCTGTTGCAGCTGGACGCGCAGCGCCAGCCGCCGGCCACGCCGCAGTGACGGGTCTCGTCCGCAGCGCTCAATACCCGAAACGGGCCTTGCGGGCAGCCTGCCCGATGCTGCGCTGCGGGTAGTCGATGCCGCTGAACGCCGCATAGTCGGCCAGCGTTCGCTGGCTGCCCAGGCCGTACACGCCCAGGTCGGCACCGCCCCACAGCAGCGCCGCCAGGCGCTGGTTGGCCGCCGCCGTCAGCGCGCTGGACTGCACCGCCCGCTGGGCGTCGATCTCGGGCGACCAGTGCAGCGGCCGGGGCGCCGCGCCGGCCTGGTGGTAGAGGTGGTAGACCGGCATGCCGGGGATGTGGAAGATGTCCCAGCCACGGGTCCAGGCGCGCAGCGCCAAGGCCTGTTCCTCGCCATGGAAGTACAGCTGCGGGTCATACGGCAGCGCATCGACGATGCTGCCCGGCGCAAACAGGCAACCTGCGCCGATGTGCATGCCGGGCACCGGCTCGGCACTGGCCACCGGCACGCCCTCGAACATCAGCACCGGGTGGTCGGGCTGGAACTGGCTGGCATCGCCCACCACATGCGCCAGCACCTGCGGGCCCACCACGGTGGCATACGGCTCGCCTGCCTCCATGCGGAACGGGTTGGGGTAGCAACTGAGCAGGCAGCGCGGGTTCAGCGCCTGGCAGCGCTGCGCCCAGCGCAGCAGCCGGGTGTCCCAGCCCGGCTCGAACCAGGTGTGTGAATCGACCTGGAAGAACCAGTCCTCGCCCTGGTAGAGCGACATCGCCAGCGCGCGGGCCCAGCAGGGGCCGCGCGCTTCCAGCGCATGCAGCCGGGCCCAGCGCACCTGGCTGGCCGACCAGGGGGTCTGCAGCCGCAGCTGGTCGGCCGGCAGGGTCTGTTCCACCACCCCCAGGAACACCCGGCCGGGGTCGTCGGCCTGGGCCATGGCGCTGCGCAGGGTGAAGCCGAGCATCGGGTCGCAGTAGGCGGCCACGCTGACGAAGATGGATGCACGCATGCGGGCTGCGGCTGGCTCACAGGTGCCGGTAGTCCACCTCGCGCCGGTGCGCCACCAGGCGCAGCCGCGCAGGGCGCACCAGGGCCTCGCCGTCGAAATGACGCACCGGCAGATCGGCGGCGTTCAACTGGTCGACCAGCGCGTCCAGCGGCAGCCGCGCGGGCTGGTAGCCGCGCAGCAGCATCAGCGTGGTGGCGCGGCAGTTGTCCCAGGCCCACAGGTCGTGCCAGTGCAGGTCACGCTCGCTCCAGACCGACAGGTGCGCCTGGGCCGCCACGCCGCCCACCGGGCCCTGCACCACGAATTCGGGCGCCACCACCAGCAGGTAGCCGCAGCGGTAGACCATGGCATTGAGCAGGTCGAGCCCCTCGCTCTTGGGCATGTGCTCGATGCTGTCGCCCACCAGCACCAGATCAAAGTTGTCGGCCGGCTGCGTGCGCCACCACTGTGTGGCGTCGGCCAGGTGCAGCCGGTGGTACAGCGCGGGCAGGCCATGGGCCTCGGCATACGACGGCTCCACCTCGATGCCTTCGCGGTGGCAGGCGGGCGCGTGCGCCGCCAGCATGCGGCCGTACTTGCCGGCGCCGGTGCCGATGTCGAGCGCGCGTTGCGGCCCCAGCAGCGTCATCACCTGCTGCACCACGGCGTCGAACACGGGAAACGAACCAGACATGCCGGAAAGCCGATGGCGGCCAAAGTCAAACCCGCCGAGTGGACCACCGCGGTGTGACAGTTTGATGAGTGGCCCACATCAAATTCAGGTATATTTTATAAATCATTTACACGAAAGGCTCAAATGACAAACAGCACCTCACCAGCCCCCGCGCCTGCCGAGCCCGAGCCCGTGGCTGCACCGACCGCCACGCCAACCGTCCAGGCTGACGCCCAGCCAGCCCCGACCCAGGCCGCCACGAGGAAGCCAGCCGCCAGGAAGGCCGCGAAGACAGCCCCCCGTCAGGTGGCCAAGCGTGCGGCCAAGCCAGCGGCAACGGCCCCGGCGAAGGCACCGGCCGCCAACCAGGCGCCGAAGCCAGCCACCGCCAAGCCCGCCAAGACTGCGCCCAAGCGTGCCGCCAAGCCCGCCGCTGCGCCGGCGTCCGCGCCCGCGACAAAGGCACCGACCACCACCAAGGCAGCGACCGCACCGGCCGAGCAGCCCGCCTCCCGCCCGGCCAAGCAGAAGGAGAAGGAAAAACTGGTGCGCGACAGCTTCACCATGCCGCGTTCCGACTTCGCACTGGTGCAGCGGCTGAAGGACCGGGCCATGGGCTTCCGCCATGCCGCCAAGAAGAGCGAGTTGCTGCGCGCCGGCCTGCACGCGCTGATGGCGATGGACGACGCCGCCCTGCAACGCACGCTGGCCACACTGACCACCTTGAAGGCCGGCCGCCCGCGCAAGGCGGGCTGACCCACCACAAACTGCGCGGGCTGCGGCCTTCAAGCCGCTGCCCACGCTGCCGATACCCCAGGCATGTCGTGCCTGATGCGCCCGTTGCACTGGTTGCTGACAGCCCTGGTGCTGCCGGCCGGCATGGCCTGGGCCCAGTTGCCCAGCAGCGGTGAACTGGCGGCAGCGCTGGAAGCCAGCGGCCCCCAGGCCCGCCAGAGCGGGCTGGTCTGGCGCACCGGCCTGCTGTGGGTGGAGGCGCTGCGCCAGCGCAGCCCGTTGGTGGCCGCCCACCAGCGGGGCGTGTGCCACCTCGGCTATTCCGCCTACACCCCCGGGCAGGACTTCCGCTGGCTGTTCCCGGCACTGGGCGCGACGCAGCGGGCCGCTTGGCTGGCCGGCGTGGTGCAGCATGAACTGGCCCACTGCGCCGAGCAGGCTGCCGCCAGCGCCGATGGGCAGGCGGCGCCCGCCAGCGCCTGGCAGCAGGAGGTGCTGGCAGATCTGGCGTTTGCGCTGCACGTGGACCAACCCGGCAACGACAACACCACCCTGGTGGCGCTGCTGGCGACACTGCGGTCACGTCAGGCCGCGGTGGACCCCGGCCATGACACCTCGGCGGCCCTGCATTGCTACCTGCGCCAACGCGCCAGCTTCCAGCCGCAAGGCGACTGGCTGGCCCGGCTGCGGGCCTGGCGCGCCCGGTGCAGCCTGCCGCAGGACGGACCGCCTGGCCCCACGCAGGACGACGCCGCCGCTGCCTGGGTGACCGCCGCGCGCGGCAGCCCGCTCGCCCCACCCTAGCCCGTGTCGGCGCGGCGCTAGGCGCCACAGGTCCGGGCCTGCGGCACATCCGGCGCACGCCACAATCGGGCATGACCGACAGCCCGCTTCCCACCTGGTCCACCGCCGACGGCGCCTACGGGTCGGACCGCCACGGCCTGATCTGCGGCTTCCACTTCTCGTCGCGACATGCCGGACGACCGCTGGCGCTGGACGAGGCGCTGCAATGCCTGGCGGCCACCCAGGACGCCGACACCCGCGACGACTTCATCTGGCTGCACTTCAACTTGAGCGATGCGTCGGCCGAGTCATGGATGCAAGCCCAGTTGCCCTTGCCCACCGAGTTCTTCGACGCGTTGCATGAAGGGTCTCGGAGCACCCGCATCGAAGACGCGGCCGACCATCTGGTGGCGGTGGTCAACGACGTCGCATTCGAGTTCTCGTTCGAGCCGTCGGAGATCGCGTCACTGTGGCTGGCGGTGCACCCGCGGCTGGTGGTCAGTGCGCGCACCCAGCCACTGCGCTCGGTCGACCGGCTGCGTCAGGCGGTCAAGGACGGCGCCCACTTCGGCTCACCGGTGGCGCTGCTCAACCACCTGCTGCACGACCAGGGCGACGTGCTGGTGCGCATCGTGCGCGACGCCACGCTGCAGGTCGACAACGTCGAGGACACCCTGCAGTTGGGGCGTTTTCGCGTGCAGCGCGCGGCGCTGGGCAAGCTGCGGCGTGTGCTGGTGCGGCTGCAGCGCCTGCTGGCGCCCGAGCCCGGCGCGCTGTTCCGTCTGCTGCGGCAACCGCCGCCCTGGCTCGCGGCAGACGACCTGGACGAACTGCGCCAGTCGACCGAGGAGTTCTCACTGGTGCTGCGCGACCTGGCGGCATTGCAGGAGCGCATCAAGCTGCTGCAGGAAGAGATCACCGCCCAGGTGGGCGAGCAGACCAACCGCAGCCTGTTCACCTTGACGGTGGTGACGGTGCTGGCGCTGCCGATCAACATCATTGCCGGCCTGCTGGGCATGAACGTGGGCGGCATCCCGCTGGCCGACAGCCCGCATGGGTTTCTGGTGGTCGCGCTGATCGTGCTGACCTTCACCGGGGTGGCAGGCTGGCTGGCCTTTCGCCGGCGCGACTGACCGCTCAGGCGCGCGCCAACTGTAGCGTGAAGCAGTTGCGAGCGCCGGCGCGCTCGTAGCTCCAGGCCGACACGGCCTTGCGCGTCAGCAGCAGGCCCAGGCCACCTGGCGTGGCGTCTTCGATCGACGTGGGCAAGGTCGGCCGCGCCACCTGGGTCGGGTCGAAGGCCGGGCCCTCGTCCTCGAAGCGCAGCAGCAGATGATCCGGCCCGGTCTGCAGCATCAGGTCGGTGTGCCCGCCGGCATGACCGGCGTCCGCGTGCCACAGCCGGTTCATCAAGACCTCTTCCAGCACCAGTTCCAGCCGGTAGATGGCGCCCGCCGGCAAGCCCTCTTCCGCCAGGAAGGACAGCACCTGCAGCCGTGTGCGCTCCAGCGCCGCGCGCTCGCCGGGCACCTGCAGCCGCAGCGTGCGCTGCGACAGATCAGCCGGCGAGGGTTGCAACTGCCTCTGCCTCGGTGCCGACGACGGGAATGATCTGGTCCAGCGCCACATCATCCAGCACGCCACGCACCAGGTCATTGGCGCCGAAGAGCACCATCGGCTGCCCCTTGGACGCCATGCTGCGGGCGGTGGAAATCAGCAACCGGATGCCCAGCGACGCGATGAAGCTGACATCGGCCAGGTCGATCAACGCCGGGCGCCCGGCAGATGCCACCACTGCGGAAAAGCGCACACCGATCTGGTCGGCACCCGCGGCATCGAGCCGCCCGCTCAGCCGCACACAGTTTGCCCGACCGGCCAGTTCGCTCACGGTCATGTCCACAGTCGCGTTCTCCGACAGGTGCGTGGGCGCCGAATGACACTCAACCCGCACCAGGACCACACTGTGCGACAAATTCGTGACAGCACCGTGACGCATGCGTGGCGATTCACTCAACCCGCGGGCAGACGCTGGATCAGCACCATGGTGATGTCATCGTCCTGCACGGCACCGCGCGCGTGGGCTTGCACGGCCGCCAGCAGTCGGGCCGACAGATCGGCTGGCGCGTCGCGGTGGTGGTCGCGCAGGATCTGCTCCACCCGCGCACGGCCAAACTGCTGGCCATCGATGTCTTCATGCTCGTAGATGCCGTCCGACAGCAGGACGATCCAGTCGCCTGGCGCCAGGTCGATTGACACGGCCGGGCGCAGGGTCTGGATCTTCATCGCCCCCATCGGGAAGCTGGTGGCGCGGTGCGCGGCGCAGGCGAGGTCCACGGCCTTGAAGTGCAGGATCGGGCCCTGACCGCCACTGAGGAACCGCAGTCGGTGCTGGCCGACATCCAGCAGGCCAATGAAGGCGGTGACGAAGCGGCTGTCCGGCAAGGTGTCGGCCAACCGGTCGTTCACATGGCGGAAGACCTGCTCCAGGCCTGCCCCCAGGCTGAAGGCCATGCGCAGCATGGCATGCATCTGCACCACCGACAGCGCCGGGCCGATGCCGTGGCCCGTGGCGTCGGCCAGCACCACCAGCAGCCCTTGGTCCAGCAACGCCAGGTCGAAGGTGTCGCCGCCCGTGGCCGACGCCGGCCGGAAGAGGCCGTGCATGGCATAGCCCGGCACCTGGGGCATCGCGGCGGGCAGGGTCGACCGCTGCACCTCGGCGGCGATCTGCACCTCTTGGCGCAGCAGTTCGCCCGCCAGTGCCTCCCGCGTCAGCCGCACGCGGGTCAGTGCCACGGCGCACTGCGCCGCCAGCGCCTCGGCGAGTTCCAGGTCCCGGGCGGCGAAGGCACCACCGTCCTTGTTCAGCAACTGCAGCACGCCCACCAGGTCTGCATGGTGGTCGACCAGGGGAACGCTCAGCATGCAGCGGGTGTGGAACCCCGAGCCACGGTCGATCTCGGCATTGAAGCGGGCGTCGGCATAGCAGTCCGGTACATGGATGGTGGTGCGCTGCGCCGCGCACGCGCCGACCAGGCCACGCCCCACCGGCACGCGCAGTGTGGGCAGGTCACCGGCCACCTCGACAAACAGTTCCTGGCGGTCTGGGTCCAGCAGCCAGACCGACACCCGCTCCACCCCCACCACCCGCATGGCGACCTGCGTGATGCGCAGCAGCAGGGTGTGCAGGTCGAACGGCGCAGCCAAGGACCGGGTGACTTCCAGCAGTTCGGCCAGGCCGTCGGAGAGCGGGCGGTTCAGGCCAGGGGCAGCTGACATCGGTCATTCACCTGTTGTTCTGTTTGATACCGCCCGACGATACCAAGGGCAGTGCGCGGTCCACCATCGCCTTGCCAGTCAAGCGTGATGCGGTGGCAGTGGCACCAGCCCCACGCGCATGCGGTCCGTGGCATGCCGGACCGCCTGCTGCAGCACCTTGGCCTTGACGTCAAGACGGTCGATGCAGGGGCCGTTCATCACGCCGGCCAGGCCGTGCATGGTCGACCCGATGTACAGCGCGTCGAGGTCCACGGCATCCCGCGTCTCGGGCCCGTCGCCGTGCAGTCGGCGCAGCACCGTGCGAAGCACGTCGAAGGCATGCGTGGCATCGCCGGTCAGGACTGACTCAAGATGCCCCACGGCTCGGTGGGCAACCCGATGACATTGGTGTCCACGCGCTGGTTGCCGTTCAGGCCGTGGCCGATCGACACGGCGTCACTGCCCTCGGGCACATCGGCGAAGCGGCAAGTGACG
>JBBAPL010000024.1:0-49436 GCA_040400895.1 Aquabacterium sp. | reverse complement strand
CGAGAAGGAAGTGCAGAAGGACATCGACCTGATGCCCTTCAAGATCGCCGCGGCCGACAACGGAGACGCCTGGATCGAGGTGCGCGGCAAGAAGATGGCGCCCCCGCAGGTGTCGGCCGAAGTGCTGCGCAAGATGAAGAAGACCGCCGAGGACTACCTGGGCGAGGAAGTGACGGAAGCCGTGATCACGGTGCCGGCCTACTTCAACGACAGCCAGCGCCAGGCCACCAAGGATGCCGGTCGCATCGCCGGCCTGGACGTCAAGCGCATCATCAACGAGCCCACCGCCGCGGCCCTGGCCTTCGGCCTGGACAAGCACGGCAAGGGCGACCGCAAGATCGCAGTGTTCGACCTGGGCGGCGGCACCTTCGACATCTCGATCATCGAGATCGCCGATGTCGATGGCGAAAAGCAGTTCGAGGTGCTGTCGACCAACGGCGACACGTTCCTGGGCGGCGAAGACTTCGACCAGCGCCTGATCGACTACATCGTCACCGAGTTCAAGAAGGAACAAGGCGTCGACCTGACCAAGGACGTGCTGGCCCTGCAGCGCCTGAAGGAAGCCGCCGAGAAGGCCAAGATCGAGCTGTCCAGCAACACCCAGACCGACATCAACCTGCCCTACGTCACGGCCGACGCTTCGGGCCCGAAGCACCTGAACATCAAGCTCACCCGCGCCAAGCTGGAAAGCCTGGTTGATGAACTGATCGCCCGCACCATCGAGCCCTGCCGCATCGCGGTGAAGGACGCCGGCGTCAAGCTGACCGACATCGACGACGTGATCCTGGTCGGTGGCATGAGCCGCATGCCCAAGGTGCAGGAGAAGGTGAAAGAGTTCTTCGGCAAGGAGCCGCGCAAGGACGTCAACCCCGACGAGGCGGTGGCCGTGGGCGCGGCCATCCAGGGCCAGGTGCTGGGCGGCGAGCGCAAGGACGTGCTGCTGCTCGACGTCACCCCGCTGAGCCTGGGCATCGAGACGCTCGGCGGCGTGATGACCAAGATGATCAAGAAGAACACCACCATCCCGACCAAGTTTGCGCAGACCTTCAGCACCGCCGACGACAACCAGCCGGCGGTGACAATCAAGGTCTACCAGGGCGAGCGTGAGCTGGCGGTGGGCAACAAGAGCCTGGGTGAGTTCAACCTCGAAGGCATCCCGCCCAGCCCGCGTGGCCTGCCGCAGATCGAGGTGACCTTCGACATCGACGCCAACGGCATCTTGCACGTGGGCGCCAAGGACAAGGCCACCGGCAAGGAAAACAAGATCACCATCAAGGCGAACTCGGGCTTGAGTGAGGCCGAGATCGAGAAGATGGTGAAGGACGCTGAGGCCAACGCGGCCGAAGACGCCAAGAAGGTGGAACTGGTGCAGGCCCGCAACCAGGCCGACGGCATGATCCATTCGGTGCGCAAGAGCCTCACCGAACACGGCGACAAGCTCGACGCCGGCGAGAAGGACCAGATCGAAGCCGCGCTGAAGGAGGCGGAAGAAGCCATCAAGGGCGAGGACAAGGCCGCCATCGACGCCAAGACCGAAGCCCTGATGACCGCCAGCCAGAAACTGGGCGAGAAGGTCTATGCCGAGCAGGCTGCGGCCGCGGCCGCTGCGGGTGGCGGTGCCGCCGGTGCGGCGCCGGGTGCCGACGCGCCCAAGCAAGACAGCAAGCCCGCCGATGACAACGTGGTGGACGCCGAGTTCAAGGAAGTCAAGAAGTGATCAGAGGGGCGGCCCACCCGGGCCGGCCCGCTGTCTCGCCGCGTTTGAACAGCAGACAGGCTCTGCCGCTCAACGCGGCGGTTTCGTTTTCAAGTTGCTGAGAATTTCCCATGGCAAAGCGCGACTACTACGACATCCTCGGTGTGCCCAAGAACGCCGCCGACGACGACATCAAGAAGGCCTACCGCAAGCTGGCCATGAAGTTCCACCCCGACCGCAACCAGGGTGAGGGCGACGACACGAAGAAGGCGGAAGAGAAGTTCAAGGAGGCCAAGGAGGCCTACGAGATGCTCTCCGACCCGCAGAAGAAGGCGGCCTACGACCAGTACGGCCACGCCGGCGTGGACCCGAATACCGGCGTGGGCCGCGGCCCGGGTGCCGAGGGCATGGGCGGCTTTGCCGAGGCCTTCGGCGACATCTTCGGCGACATCTTCAACGGCGGACGGCGCGGCGGCGGCGGTGGCCAGCAGGTCTACCGCGGCAGCGACCTGAGCTATGCGATGGAGATCAGCCTGGAAGAGGCGGCCCACGGCAAGGACGCGCAGATCCGCATCCCCAGCTGGGACACTTGCGACACCTGCCACGGCACCGGCGCCAAACCAGGCACCGCCGCCAAGACCTGCGGCACCTGCAACGGCGCGGGCACGGTCCACATGCGCCAGGGCTTCTTCAGCATCCAGCAGACCTGCCCGCACTGCCACGGCAGTGGCAAGATCATCCCCGAGCCCTGCACCACCTGCAATGGCGCGGGCAAGTTGAAGCGCCAGAAGACGCTGGAGGTCAAGATCCCCGCCGGCATCAACGAAGGCATGCGCATCCGCAGCGCCGGCAACGGCGAGCCAGGCACCAACGGCGGCCCGGCGGGCGATCTCTACATCGAGATCCGCATCAAGGAACACGACATCTTCGAGCGTGACGGCGACGACCTGCACTGCACCGTGCCGGTGTCGTTCACCACCGTGGCGCTGGGCGGCAGCATCGAGGTGCCCACGCTCAGCGGCAAGGCCGAGATCGAACTGCCTGAAGGCACGCAGCACGGCAAGACCTTCCGGCTGCGCGGCAAGGGCATCAAGGGCCTGCGCAGCAGCTACCCCGGCGACCTGTACGCCCATGTATCGGTGGAGACACCGGTCAAGCTGACCGAGCACCAGCGCAAGCTGCTGAAGGAACTGGACGAGGCGCTGAAGAAAGGTGGCGAGAAGCATTCGCCCAACGCCAAGAGCTGGACCGACCGGGTCAAGGACTTGTTCAAGTGACAGCGTGATGGCCAGCCGCGGGCTGGAACTTGGCCGCCCTGCCACACTCCCACCCGCAGCCATGGACATCCTCTCAGCCGTTTGCCACACCGCCAGCTTTGCCGCCCGTACATGGGTTGGCCGGATGGCGGGCGGCTTGGCTGCGGCCAGCTTGGCAGCCGTGGCCCTGGGTGCCGGCGCCCAGCCGGTGCGCACCGAGCATGTCACTGCCGAATTGGTGGCCCGCAGCACCGGCGTGCAGCCGGGCCAGCCACTGCAGATCGGCCTGCGGTTGCAGCACATCCCGCATTGGCACACCTACTGGCGCAACCCGGGCGATTCAGGCCTGCCGACCACGCTGGCCTGGACCCTGCCTGCCGGCGCCCAGGCCGGGCCGATCGACTGGCCGGCACCGCAGCGCATCCCCATCGGCCCGCTGGTCAACTACGGTTATGAGGGCGACCTGCTGCTGCCGCTGCGCTTCACCGCGCCGGCCGATGCGCAGCCCGGCAGCACACTGCAGCTGAAGGCCGAGGCCAATTGGCTGGTCTGCAACGATGTCTGCATCCCTGAATCGGCCACGCTGACCCTGGCCGTGCCGGTGCTGGCGGCGGGCACCCCCCCGGCGCCCGGGCCGCTGGCCGGCCGGTTTGATGCCGCCACCGCCGAAGCACCTGCCGCGCTGACCGGCTGGCGTACCGAGTTGCAACGTGCCGGGCGCGACCTGCAACTGCGCCTGGTGCGCACCGGCGCCCTGCCGGCGGGCGCGGCGCTGCCGCCAGTGCACATCTTTCCCTACCAGGAGCAGGTGCTGGAGCCGGCCCGCCATGCCGTCTACCGCACCGACGACGGCTATGCGGTGCAGATGGCGCTGGCGCCCTACGCCATCCAGGTGCCGGCCACGCTGCAGGCGATCGCCGTGGCCCAGGTGGCGCCGGGCGCCGGCACGCCCTGGGGCATGCCGCAGCGCAGCGCGGAATTCACCGTGCCCGTCACCGAGGTCGCGGCGCTGGTCTTGCCAGCCGGTGCCGTGCGGCTGGATGACCCGCTGGCAGGTGGCGCGTCCAGCAAGCCCGGCAGCAAGTTGTCGCTGCTGGGCGACCGCCCCGGGGCCAGCGCCAGCACCGGCGCGCCTGCTGTCGCAGGCGGCGGCGCCAGCCTGGGGCTGCTGGCCGCGCTAGCCCTGGCGCTGGTGGGCGGCATGGTGCTCAATCTGATGCCCTGCGTGTTCCCGGTGCTGTCGATCAAGCTGCTGGGCCTGGCCCAGCAGGCCGACAAGCCGGCGCAACTGCGCAGCCATGCCCTGGCTTATGGCGCCGGCGTGGTGCTCAGCTTCCTGGCGCTGGCCGGCGTGCTGCTGGCGCTGCGGGCGGCGGGCGGCGCGGTGGGCTGGGGCTTCCAGCTGCAGGAGCCGGGTGTGGTGTTCGTGCTGGCGTTGTTGTTCTTTGCGCTGGGCCTGAACTTGATGGGGCAATTCGAACTGGGCAACCTGCTGCCGCAGGGCCTGGCCAGCTGGCGTGCGCAGCGCCCGGCAGTCGACGCCTTCGGCTCGGGCATGTTGGCGGTGCTGGCCGCCAGCCCCTGCACCGCGCCGTTCATGGGCGCAGCACTCGGTTTTGCTGTCACCCAGCCGGCGCCACTGGCGCTGGTGGTGTTTGGCGTGCTCGGCCTGGGCATGGCCCTGCCCTACATGGCGCTGGTGCTGATGCCGGGTTGGCGCCACCGCCTGCCCCGGCCCGGGCCGTGGATGCTGCGGCTGAAGCAGGCACTGGCCTTCCCGATGTTCGCCACCGTGGTGTGGTTGGTGTGGGTGCTCGGCCTGCAGGCAGGCATCGACGGCGCCGCCCAGGCGCTGTTGGCGCTGCTGGGCCTGTCGGCGCTGGTGTGGCTGCTGGGCGTGCTGCGGCAACCGACACCAGCGGCACGGCTGGGCAGCGCGGCGGCGCTGGCCGCGATGGCCGCACTGCTGGTCTGGAGCTGGCCGGTCACCGAGCCGCAGGCAGCGCAGGCCGGTGGTGCAGCGACGGTCCCCACCGCCATCGCCTCCAACGGCAACACGGTCGGGTCCGACTGGCAACCCTACAGCGACGCAGCGGTGGCGGCCCAGCTGGCCCAGGGCCGCACGGTGTTCGTCGACTTCACCGCCGCCTGGTGCGTCAGCTGCCAGGTCAACAAGCGGCTGGTGCTGACCCAGCCGGCGGTGCTGGCCGATTTCGACAAGGCCCAGGTGGTGCGCATGCGGGCCGACTGGACCCGGCGCGACGCCGAGATCACTGCCGCGCTGGCGCGTCTGGGCCGCAACGGTGTGCCGGTGTATGCGCTGCTGCGGCCCGGGCAAGACCCGCTGCTGTTGCCTGAAATCCTGACCGCCGGCCTGGTGCGCAGCGCGCTGGCCGGGTTGTGAGTCCCGCTGGCGCCGATGGCGTCAGCGATCCCTGCTGTCCTCAACCACCCCTGGAGCGCACCATGCCTCTGCATCGACACCTTGCCCTGGCCACCGTGCTGGCTGCCGCTGCCGCCTGGCCGCTGACATCGCTGGCGCTGGCCGTGGGTGACACCGCACCAGCCTTCGATCTGAAGGACACCCAAGGCAAGTCCGTGAAGCTGGCCGACTTCAAGGGCCGGCATGTGGTGCTGGAGTGGACCAACCCCGGCTGCCCCTTCGTGGTGAAGCACTACGGCGCGCAGAACATGCAGACGTTGCAGAAAGAGGCCAAGTCCAAGAACGTGGTGTGGCTGAGCATCAATTCCACTGCGCGCAGCCACCAGGACCACCTGGCGCCCGCCGCGCTGCAGGACAAGCTGGTCAAGGACTGGGGCGCCGCCCCCTCCGCCGTGCTGATGGACGAGTCCGGCACCGTCGGCAAGGCCTACGCGGCACGCACCACGCCGCACATGTACGTCATCGACCCGGCCGGCAAGCTGGTGTTTGCCGGCGGCATCGACGACAAGCGCAGTTCCAACCCGGCCGACATCCCAGGCGCCAAGAACTTCGTGCGCGCAGCGCTGGCCGACAGTTTGGCTGGCAAACCGGCGGCCACACCCACCGCCACACCCTACGGCTGCAGCATCAAGTACGACGCCAGCTGAACAGCGTCTGCGGCGCCGTGCCGCACGCTTCAGGCTGCCGCGCGGCGCGGCAGCGGGGTCTAGAACAGGCTGGCTTGCGCGCCGGCCACGGCCGCTTGCCGGCGTGCGCTGCGGAACTGGGTGAGATCGAGCTCGACCCGGGCACGCGCCAGGCCCAGTCTGTCGGCCGCCTTGCGGAAGCGCTGGCGCAGCAGTTGGGCCCAGATGCCACTGCCAGTCATGCGTTCACCGAACTGGCTGCTGTTGTCGGCACCGCCGCGCATGTCGCGGATGCGGGCCATCACCCGGGCCGCGCGATCAGGGAAGTGCTGCTGCAGCCACTGCTGGAACAGCGGGTTCACCTCCCAGGGCAGGCGGATGACGATGCTGAAGGCCGAACTGGCGCCGGCCTCGGCCGCCGCGGCCAGGATGCGTTCCAGCTCGGGCTCATTCAGGAACGGAATCACCGGCGACACACTCACACCCACCGGGATGCCAGCCGCGGCCAGCTTGCGGATGGTCTGCAACCGGCGCTCTGGCGCAGCGGCGCGGGGCTCCATCACCCGGGCCAGGGCCGGGTCGAGCGTGGTGATGGAGACATACACCGCAGCCAAGTTTTGTGCGGCCATCGGCGCGATGAGGTCGATGTCGCGCTCGACCCCGGCCGACTTGGTGATCAGCGAAAACGGGTGGCGGAACTCGCTGCAGACGGCGATCACCTGGCGGGTGATGCCCAGCTTGCGCTCGGCCGGCTGGTAGGCGTCAGTCGCCGAGCCGATGTTCAGCAGCATGGGGCTGTAGCTGCGGGCCGAGAACGCCTCACGCAGGCGCTGCGCGGCATTCACCTTGGCGATGATGCGGGTCTCGAAATCCAGCCCCGGTGACAGGTTCAGGTAGCTGTGGGTGGGACGGGCATAGCAGTAGATGCAGCACGCAACCCCGATACGGGTTGATCGACAGGTCGAAGCCGATGTCGGGCGAGTCATTGCCGGCCAGGATGGTCTTGACCTGCTCTTCCAGCACCCGGGTGGCGGGCGGCAGCGCCTGCGGGTCGACCGTCTGGTCGAGGCTGCCCCAGCCGTCGTCACAGGCCTGGCGTTCTTCCTTGTGGAACCGGTGGGGCAGTGCCCACGCCGTGCCGCGGCCCTTGAGCAGCGACTGCGCCATGTTGGCGGGCGGGATGGGGCGGGCGGGGTAGACGGGGATGGTGCGCATGACTGTCAATATAGACATTCACTGTGCATCCGTCCAGTATTTTACTGCCAGGCTTGTCAGTACTCACCCGACCCGGCGCTGCCCGGCGCCAGGTTGTCGAACTTGGTCAGCGGCTTCAGGAAGGTGAGCTTGACGGTGCCCACCGGCCCGTTGCGCTGCTTGCCGATGATGATCTCGGCAATGCCCGGTTCCTTGCAGGCGTCCTTGGTGTAGTACTCGTCGCGGTAGATGAACATGATCACGTCGGCGTCCTGCTCGATGGCGCCCGATTCACGCAGGTCGCTCATCATCGGCCGCTTGTCGGTGCGGGTCTCGACCGAACGGTTCAGCTGCGACAGCGCGATCACCGGGCACTGCAGTTCCTTGGCCAGCGCCTTCAGCCCGCGCGAGATCTCGCTGATCTCGGTGGCGCGGTTCTCGCCGTCGCTTTTTCCCGTGCCGCTCATCAGTTGCAGGTAGTCGACGACGATCAGGCCCAGCGTGCCGCCGAACTGCCGCGCCATGCGGCGCGAGCGGGCGCGCAATTCGGCAGGGTTCAGTGCCGGGGTCTCGTCGATGAACATCTGGGCCTTGCCGAGCTTCTCAGCGGCCTCGGTGAGGCGGGTCCACTCGTCGTCGCGCAGGCGGCCGGTGCGCAGGCCGGACTGGTCGATGCGGCCCAGCGAGCCGATCATCCGCAAGGCCAGCTGCGATGCGCCCATTTCCATCGAGAACACCAGCACCGGCAACTCTTCGCTCACCGCCACGTACTCGGCGATGTTCAGCGCGAACGCAGTCTTGCCCATCGACGGCCGCGCGGCCAGGATGATCAGGTCGCCCTTCTGCATGCCGGCCATCATGCGGTCCATGTCGTAGAAGCCGGTGCGCACGCCGGTCACGTCTTCGGCGCCGTTCTCGGCCAGCTCGGTCACCCGGTCGATCAACTGCATCGTCAGCTTGTCGATGCCAATGAAACCCTGCTTGTTGCGCGAGCCTTCTTCACCGATCTTGAAGATCTTGCCCTCTGCCTCGTCCAGGATCTGGCTGACCTGACGACCCTGCGGGTTGAAGGCGTTGGTGGCGATCTCATCGCTGGCCGAAATCAGCTTGCGCAGGATGGCGCGCTCGCGCACGATTTCCGCATAGCGGCGCAGGTTGGCGGCACTGGGCACGCTTTGCGCCAGGTCGTTCAGGTACTTCAGCCCGCCGCAGGCCTCGGCCTTGCCGTTGTTCTGCAACTGCTCGAACACGGTGATCACGTCGGCCGGCTTGTTGGCGCTGATCAGCGCGGCGATGGCCGTGAAGATCTCGCGGTGCTCGTAGCGGTAGAAATCGCTCTCGGTCACCTGGTCGCCCGCCCGGTCCCAGGCCAGGTTATCGATCAGCAGGCCGCCCAGCACGCTCTGCTCGGCCTCGACCGAGTGCGGCGGCACCCGAAGGCGGGCCACCTCGTCATCGACAGGCGGGTTGGACGGCGAATTGGACAGGGTAGCGCGGAAGACGGCTGACATCGGACAGGCAATCGGTGGACGGGGCAGCGGGCCATGATACGGCGCTCCCCGGAGCGCGCCTGTGGACAGCACTGTGGAAATGCAGTGGATCGACAGGGGACAAACAGTTGCCGCTGCCCACTGGCCCAACCTGCTGAGCAGGAAGCAAAACGCCGCCCGGAGGCGGCGTCAAATGCGGGCGGCGTGCCGCCCGGCTGGGTGGTCAGAGCCAGTAAACCAGGAAGTACAAACCCAGCCAGACCACGTCCACGAAGTGCCAGTACCAGGCCGCGCCTTCGAAGCCGAAGTGGCGTTCGGGCGTGAAGTGGCCACTCTGCAAGCGCAGCGTGATGAACAACAGCATCAACATGCCGACCAGCACGTGGAAGCCGTGGAAGCCGGTGAGCAGGAAAAAGGTCGAGCCAAAGATGCCGGAGCTGAGCTTGAGGTTCAGGTCGCGGTAGGCATGCATGTACTCATAGGCCTGCACGCACACGAAGGTGGCGCCCAGTGCCACAGTGATCCACATCCAGGCGATGGTCTTGGCACGGTTGCCGACGATCAGCGCATGGTGGGCGATGGTCAGCGTCAGGCCCGAAGTCAGCAAGATCGCCGTGTTGATGGTGGGCAGTGGCCAGGGGCCCATGGTGGCGAACGGCTCGACCGTGCCGGCAGGCGAGGCGGTGAGGCCGCCGCCCGCGCTGGGCCAGATCGCCTTGAAGTCCGGCCACAGCACCTGATGGTCCAGATTGCCCAGCATCGGCAAGGCGTGCGCCCGAGCCCAGTACAGCGCCCCGAAGAACGCGGCGAAGAACATCACCTCCGAGAAGATGAACCAGCTCATGCTCCAGCGGAACGACACGTCGATGCGCTCGGAATACAACCCACCCTCGCTCTCGGCGATGGCTTCCCTGAACCAGACAAACAGCGTCGACAGCCAGATCACCATGCCCAGCAACAGGGAGTACGCACCCCAGCCGACCCCGTTGACCCACTGGCCAGCCCCCAGAATGACGAAAAACAGGCCCAGCGCCGCCATGGCCGGATGGCGCGACGGAGCTGGGACAAAGTAGTACGGGGTGGCCCCGTGGGGTGTCGCTGCAGACATCTTGTGAGTTCTCCTCGAAACCTGAAAATCTGAAAATCTGGATTGGAAGTGAGCGACGCGCGCGCGGATGCTGTTCGGCTGCTCAGCCGGCCACGCCGCTGCCGACGACCCACTGCACCAGCAGCACCAGTGTCAACACGAACAGACCTGCGGCTGCAATGCCGGCGATCACCACGTGCACCGGATTGAGCTTGGCCACATCCTGCGCGTGGTCAGCCGACCTGCGCACGCCGAAGAACGACCACGCCACTGCCCGCACGGTCTGCAGAAACGAGCCCTTGCGCGCCACGGCCTGACGCAGATCGTCGGTCACGACCGCTTCTCCGGCACGGCCACCTGGACGAGGGCAGCCGGGCCTTGACCCAGCACCTTGCCCGGCACTTCGAAGAAGGTGTAGGACAGGGTGATGGTGGTCACGTCCTTGGGCAGCTTGGGGTCCACGTAGAACACCACCGGCCAGGCCTTCTGCTCGCCCGGCGCCAGGATGTACTCGTTGAAGCAGAAGCATTCCAGCTTGTTGAAGTGCGCGCTGGCACGCATCGGCGCGTAGCTGGGGATGGCCTGCGCGGCCATGGTGCGTGTCTGCTTGTTGCGGAACTCATACATCACCGTGACCAATTCACCCGGGTGCACCTGCAGCGAGCTGACCGCCGGCTTGAAATCCCACGGGCCACGCGCATTCGCGTCGAACTCAACCGTGATCTTGCGGCTGGTGTCGACCTGTGTATTGCCCCGGCGCTGCGCCGAAGCGGACAGGCCGGCAGACGTGACCCGTTCACTGACCGACAACACATTGATGCCCAACGCATCGCAGATGGTGCGGTACATCGGCACCAGTGCATAGCCGAAACCGAACATCGCCAGGGCGACGACGGCCAGCTTGCCGAGCATGCGACGGTTGTCGCGGTGCAGGGCTGAAAGCAGCGAAGGCAAGGCCATGGTCAGTCGCTTGCCGGCTCAGCGACCGAACAGCACGATCTTGGCGACAAAGCCGGCAAAGAACATCAGCGCAACCGATGCCAGAACCAGACCCAGCCGCAGATTGCTCCTGCTCTGTTGCTGCGGCTCACGCGGTGTGTTCATCTCACGCTCCGGTCGGTTCAGGCCAGCACGCGGGTCGCGGTGGCGTCGAGCTTGGGCGGGTTCTCGAAGGTGTGGAACGGTGCCGGCGACGGCACTTCCCATTCCAGACCTTCAGCGCCTTCCCAGGGGTTCTGCGGTGCCTTGGCGCCGATGCCACGCATCATCGGGATGACGACGAACACGAAGAAATACACCTGCATGAAGCCGAAGCCGAAGGCACCCACCGAGGCGATCGCGTTGAAGTCGGCGAACTGCATCGGGTAGTCGGCATAGCGCCGCGGCATGCCGGCCATGCCCAGGAAGTGCATCGGGAAGAAGGTCAGGTTGAAGAAGATCAACGAGCCCCAGAAGTGGATCTTGCCGCGCGTCTCGGAGTACATCACGCCGGTCCACTTCGGGCCCCAGTAGTACACGCCGGCGAACAGCGCGTACAGCGAGCCGGCCACCAGCACGTAGTGGAAGTGCGCCACCACGTAGTAGGTGTCCTGCAACTGGATGTCGATCGGCGCCATCGCCAGGATCAGGCCGGTGAAACCGCCGATGGTGAACACGAAGATGAAACCCACCGCCCACAGCATGGGCGTTTCGAAGGTCATCGATCCGCGCCACATGGTGGCGATCCAGTTGAAGATCTTGACGCCGGTGGGCACCGCAATCAGCATGGTGGCGTACATGAAGAACAGCTGGCCCGTCACCGGCATGCCGGTGGCGTACATGTGGTGCGCCCAGACGATGAACGACAGGATCGCGATCGATGCGGTGGCGTACACCATCGACGTGTAGCCGAACAGGCGCTTGCGGGCGAAGGTCGGGATGATGGCGCTGACGATGCCGAACGCCGGCAGGATCATGATGTAGACCTCGGGGTGCCCGAAGAACCAGAAGATGTGCTGGTACATCACCGGATCGCCGCCGCCGGCCGGGCTGAAGAAGCTGGTGCCGAAGTGGCGGTCGGTCAGGGTCATGGTGATGGCGCCTGCCAGCACCGGCATCACCGCGATCAGCAGGTAGGCGGTGATCAACCAGGTCCAGGCGAACAGCGGCATCTTCATCAGCGTCATGCCGGGCGCGCGCATGTTCAGGATGGTGACGATGATGTTGATCGAGCCCATGATGGAGCTGGCGCCCAGGATGTGCAGCGCGAAGATGCCGGCGTCCATGCTGGGGCCCATCTGCAGCGACAGAGGTGCGTACAGCGTCCAGCCAGCTGCCGGCGCGCCGCCGGGCATGAAGAACGAGCCCGCCAGCATGATGGCCGCCGGGATCATCAGCCAGAAGCTGAAGTTGTTCATGCGCGCGAACGCCATGTCGGATGCGCCAATCTGCAGCGGAATCATCCAGTTCGCAAAGCCCACGAAGGCCGGCATGATGGCGCCGAACACCATGATCAGGCCGTGCATCGTGGTGAACGAATTGAACAATTGCGGATTGAAGAACTGCAGCCCCGGCTGGAACAGCTCGGCACGGATGGCGAGCGCCAACACGCCACCGATCATCAGCATGCCGAATGCGAACAACAGGTACATCGTGCCGATGTCCTTGTGGTTCGTGGCGAACACCCAGCGCCGCCAGCCCTTCAGGGGGCCATGGTCGTGATCGTGGGCGTGGTCGTGGTCGTGAGACCCGTGTTGCGGGAGGACGGCGCTCATGTGGCGTTGCCTTTCAGCGGCTGATGCGGCGATTCAGGAATGGGTGCAGATCACTTGCGCGCGGCGACGATGTCGGCCGGCTGCACGATCTGTCCGGTCTTGTTTGACCAGTTGTTCTTGGTGTAGGTGATGACGGCGGCGATCTCGGTGTCCGACAGCGTCTTCCAAGCCGGCATCGTGCCGTTGTTGGCGCCGTTGAGCAGGATGGAAATCTGCTTGGCCTTGTCCGCGTCAAGCACGATCGCCGATGCGTCCAATGCCTTGATCGGGCCGGCTCCCTTGCCGTCAGGCTTGTGGCAGACCGCGCAGTTGGCGTTGTAGATCTTCTCGCCGCGCGCGGCGAGTGCCTCCAGCGCCCAAACCTTGGTCGGATCGTCAGCCTTGGCCGCCAGTTCCTTTTTCTTGCCATCGACCCACTTGGTGTACTCCTCGGCCGTCACCACCTTCACGTGGATGGGCATGTAGGCGTGCTCCTTGCCGCACAGCTCGACACACTGGCCATAAAAATCACCGGTCTTCTCGGCACGGAACCAGGTGTCGCGCACGAAGCCGGGGATGGCGTCCTGCTTGACGGCGAAGGCCGGCACCATCCAGCTGTGGATCACGTCGTTGGCGGTGGTGATGATGCGGATCTTCTTGTTGACCGGCACCACCAGCGGGTTGTCGACCTTCAGCAGGTAGTTGTCGCCCTGGGGCTTGCCGGAGTCCGACATGGTGCGATGGGCGACATCCAGGGTCGACACAAAGCCGATGCCTTCGCCTTCGCCCTTCAGGTAGTCATAGCCCCATTTCCACTGGTAGCCGGTGGTCTTGATGGTCAGGTCGGCATTGCTGGTGTCCTTCATGGCCACCACGGTCTTGGTGGCCATCAGGCCCATCACGACCACGATGATGAACGGCACGATGGTCCAGGCGATCTCGACGGTCACGCTCTCATGGAAGTTGGCCGACTTGGCCCCCACCGACTTGCGGTGCTTGATGATCGAATAGAACATCACACCGAACACGGCGAGGAAGATCACCAGACAGACCACCAGCATGAAGTAATGCAGGCCCTGCACTTCGCTGGCGATGCGGGTGATGGGCGGATGCAGGTCGAGCTGGTTCTTGGCCGGGCCACCGGCCAGGTCGCCCACAGCCCAGGCCGCCTGCAGGCCACCAGCCAGCACCAGGGAGGCAGCGCCACGCAGGCCCCGGGACATCCATGTCTTAGTCGTCATCATCGTCAAACTTTAAGTTTCGTGATCCACAGCCTGGGCGCTGGCGGCGCGCGCCAGACGCAAGGCCCGCCGCAGTTCCTGCGCCAGGGCCACCCGCAACTCCGGGCGCACGTGGCGGCCGACCCGCACGCTGCGCCCCTCTCCAGACAGCTCCACCAGCGAGCCGTCATCAGCCACCGGCTCCACCCGCACCCACTCGGCACGGAACCGCACCTGCTCAACCGCGGGCCCGACCCGCTGCATGACCGAGATCTCACGCTGCGTGAGGGTGATGGTCTCGCGGTCGCCAGCGTGGCGGGCAAACACCAGCAACGCGGCGCCAACGGCCATCAGTTCCAGCCCGGTGAACAGGCTGACCACGGTGACACCATGCAACCAGAAGCCTGCAGCCACCGCCAACGACACAGCACACAGCAGCGCGTAGCACCCCAGCAGTTGCCGGGGCGTGATCGACACGTTGCGGCGCAGGTCGAACAACCAGGCCAACGGCGCGGACTGCTCGCGCCCAAAACGCCAGCCGCCGTCCTGCCGCGCGGCGGGCGCGGGCCATGGGCTTGGAGCGATCGTGACGGACATGGTGGCTGGATGAGAGAAGGGGGGGCAGATCAGGGCAAAAAACAGACATCGACAGCAGCGCACGCCGACGTTCTGGCATGGCCAGTTGACCACCGGCAACCGGGGCATCTGCGCCAGAACAAGCCAAGATTCTAGCGGAGTGATCAACCGATCACGGCGTCCGGCCAAGCCTATGCACTTCCCGACAGCTTGGGCTTGGGCAGGCCGCTGCGCAGGTGCTCCAGCGAGACCACGGCAGGCTCGCCCCGGCCCGGACGCGGGGCTGCCTTGTAGGCATGACCGTAGACCAGTTCGAAGCGCATGGCGATGCGGCCATCGGCGCCGGCGCGCACGGCCAGCGCCTGCAACAGCCGAGCCCGCCAGCGTGGCGTGCGCAGACCGGCAGGGCGCGCGTGGCCCAGATTGCCGCCCAGGCTGCGCAATTCGGCCAGCATGGCCTCGGGCGAGGACCAGGTCAGCTGGATCGTCTCCTGGTCCATCACCGGATCGGCAAACCCGCCGTGCACCAGCAGGTCGCCCAGGTCGTGCATGTCCATGAATGGCGGGTGCGGCGCGGGCCAGCCGGCTTCGGCGTAAACCGCGCGCAGTTCACGCAGGGTGTCGGGCCCGAAGCTGGAGAACATCAGGAATCCGTCGACCGCCAGCGCCCGGTGCCAGGCGGCGAGACTGGCCGCCGGATCGGCAGCGGTGTGCAGCACCAGGTTGGCCCACAGCATCTGGGCCTGGCCGGGCGGCACCTCGGCACTCAGCCAGACCGGCTGGGCTGCCGCCTGCCGGCGCGCGCCCCATGTCCACCAGGGCACACCCAGTGCCTGCTGGCTGCGGTTTCGCAGGGATGGTGTGGGTTCGACCACTTGGCGAACGGCCTGGGGCCACACCGCCTGGACCGCCGCGGCCCCCGCACCAGTGAAAGCCCACCAGTCCAGCCAGCGCTCGGGCGCCTGGCGGATCACCGGCAGGCGCTCGGCCATGCGCCGTGCCACCTCCTGGTGCAGCCATGGCGGGTGCTCGGCACGGGCCAGCCGGTCAAGCACATGGCGCAGGGCGCGTCGGTCGATGGCGGGCGGTGGCGTGGCGGTTTCAGACATGACAGTTTCAGTATATTGAGGCGATGCAACAGCAGAGCGACGCGTCGTCGACGCCGGCGGTGGGGGCCCGGGATTGGAGGGGCCGCCTGCCGCGCCCCTGCGTGTTGTGCAGCCAGTGGGGCCGCACAGGGTTCTGCCACGACTGTCAGCAACGCTTTCTGGCGCGGCAGACACCGCGCTGCCCGCAGTGCGCCCTGCCCAGCCCGGGCGGCGCGCCATGTGGCCACTGCCTGCGCACACCGCCGCCGTTCCACCACTGCATTGCCCTGGCGGACTATGCATTTCCCTGGGACCGGCTGATCGGCCGCTTCAAGTTCCAGCAGCAGCCCGAACTGGCCAGGGTGCTGGCCGACGCCCTGGCCGATGCGCTGCAGCGCGTCCCCGACCTGCCGCCAGTGCATTGGGTGCTGCCGGTGCCGCTGGGCCCGGTCCGCCTGCAGGAGCGCGGCTACAACCAAGCCTGGGAACTGGCACGCCACGTTGCCAGCCGACGCGGGCTGCGTGCGCAGGCGCACTGGCTGCTGCGGCTGCGCGACACGCCCCACCAGGTGGGCCTGGGGCGCGCCGCGCGTGAAACCAACCTGCGCGACGCCATGTGGGTGCCGCCCGAGGGCCAGCGCGGCATCCGCGGCTGCGAGGTCGCCTTGATCGACGATGTGATGACCACAGGCGGCACCGCCGCAGCCGCCACCCGGGCCCTGCTGGCCGCCGGTGCCGCTGGCGTGCAGGTGTGGGTGCTGGCGCGCACGCCCGCGCCGGGTGACTGACCCCGCCGCGGGCCGGGCCCGGCGCGCACCCGGGCCAGAATGTGGGCCATGTTCCACATCGTCCTCGTGCAGCCGGAGATCCCGCCCAACACCGGCAATGTGATCCGGCTGGCCGCCAACACCGGCTGCGCGCTGCACTTGGTGGAGCCGCTGGGTTTCACGATGGAAGACAAGCTGTTGCGGCGCGCCGGGCTGGACTACCACGAGTTCACCGCCGTGCGCCGCCATGCCAGCTGGCCTGCGCTGCTGGCGGCGCAGCAAGCCATCGGCGGGCGGCTGTTTGCCTTCACCACCCGGGGCGCGCAGCGCTTCAGCGATCTGGCCTGGCAGCCGGGCGACTGGCTGGTGTTCGGCAGCGAGACGGCCGGCCTGCCCGCCGAGATCCGCGACGGCTTTGCCGAGGACCGACGCGTGCGCCTGCCGATGCGCGCCGGCCAGCGCAGCCTGAACCTGAGCAATGCGGTGGCGGTGGCGGTGTTCGAGGCCTGGCGCCAGACCGGCTACACCGGCGGCAGTTGAACCGCCGGGGCCGGTGGCCGGTCAGGCTTCTGGCCGAGCGTCGCGTGCCATCAGGCGCTGCAAGGCCTGGGCCGGCGCCAGACGGCCCTGCAGCACGGCCACCACCGCGTCGGTGATCGGCATGTCCACGCCACTGGCCCGGGCGCGGGCCTGCAGCGTGGGTGCGGTGTGCACGCCTTCGGCCACATGGGCCAACTGCTGGAGGATGTCGGGCAGCGCCTGGCCCCGGGCCAGCAGCAGACCCACCTGGCGGTTGCGCGACAGGTCACCGGTGGCGGTCAGCACCAGGTCGCCCAGGCCCGACAGGCCCATGAAGGTCTCGGCCCGCGCGCCCAGGGCCAGGCCCAGACGCGTCATCTCGGCCAGGCCACGGGTGATGAGGGCGGCGCGGGCATTCAGGCCCAGCGCCAGACCGTCGGCGATGCCGGTGGCGATCGCCATCACGTTCTTCACCGCGCCGCCCACCTCCACGCCCACGGGGTCGGTGCTGGTGTAGACACGCAGGCTGTCGCTGTGGAAGGCCTGCACGGCCAATGCGGTCAGCGGCTCGTCGGCGCTGGCGGCCACCAGGGCGGTGGGTTGGCCGCGCGCCACTTCTTGGGCAAAGCTGGGGCCCGACAGCACGCCGCAGCGCAGGTCGGGCCGGGTGGCGCGGGCGATCTCGTGGCCGAGCAGCCCGGTGCCGGCTTCGAAGCCCTTGCACAGCCACAGCGCGCGGGCACCCGGCGGCAGCATGGCAATGGCGGTGCGCAGGCCGGCCATCGGCGTGCCCAGCACGGTCAGGCCATCGGCGGCAATCGCCGCCAGGTGCGCCGCATCCGCGGTGACGGTCAGCGCATCGGGGAACACCTGGCCGGGCAGGTAGCGCGCATTGCAGCGTTCAGCCTGCATGCGCGCGGCCTGGGCCGCATCACGCGCCCACAACAGCACCGGTTGGCGCGTGGCGGCGGCGATGGCCAGCGCGGTGCCCCAGGCACCGGCACCCAGCACCACCACCGGCGGCTGCTGTGCCATGCCGGCCGCGCCGGATCAGTTGGCGCTGGTGATGATGCCGCTGCCGTTGCCGGCGGCCTGGGCTTGCTGGGCCTCGAACATGGCCTGGAAGTTCACTTCCGTCAGCATGATCGGCGGGAAGCCGGCGCGGGTGCAGACGTCGGAGACGATGGCGCGCAGGTAGGGATAGATCATCTGCGGGCAGACGATGCTGAGGATGCCCTGCAACTGCTCTTGCGGCACGTTGCGGATCTCGAAGATGCCGGCCTGCTTGGCTTCCACCAGGAACAGCGTCTTGTCCTGGATCTTGGTGGTGACGGTGGCGGTCACCGTCACTTCGAAGATGCCGTCGGCCACGCCGCCCGCTGCCATCGCCAGATTGATGTCGACCTGGGGTTGCTGCTGCTGCAGCAGGATCTGCGGCGAGTTCGGTTGCTCCAGCGACAGGTCCTTCAGGTACATGCGCTGGATCTGGAACACGGGGGTATCGTCTTGGTCGGCCATGGCGGAAACATCCTGAAGGAAAGACAAAAGCCCGCCGCCGACGAGGCAACGGGCTGGGGCGGCGCGGATTATGTCGCAGCGCCACGACGCGCCCACCTGGGCGGCGCGCGCCGATGTGACGGATCAGGCGCCCTGCAACAGCGGCTGCAGTCCGCCGCTGCGGTCCAGCGCCACGAGGTCGTCGCAGCCGCCCACATGGGTGCTGCCGATGAAGATCTGCGGCACGGTGCGGCGGCCGGTCAGCGCGATCATCTGCTCGCGCTGGGCGGGGTCGAGGTCGATGCGCACCTCGTCGATGGCGTCCACCCCGCGTTGCTTCAGCAAGGCCTTGGCCCGGATGCAGTAAGGGCAGACCTGGGTGGTGTACATGCGCACGGCGTTCATGGTGTCGAGGCTTTGAATCGGACGGAGCCGCGATTCTGCCGCTGCAGCGACCACCCTGCAGGGCATGCGCCCGGCAAGCCCGCCGCTCAGGCGGGCTTCTTGTCGACCGGCAGGCCGGCTTCGCGCCAGGCGTTCAGGCCGCCGGTGACGGCCGTGGCCTTCTCGTAGCCAGCCTTGCGCAGCAGGCCGGCCGCGCGGCCGGCGCGGGCGCCGGTGGGGCAGATCAGCAGCAGCGGCAAAGCCTTGTTGCTGGGCAGTTCCTTGGCGCCTTCGAGCGACCCGAACGGGATGCTGCGGGCACCCACCGCGTGGCCACCTGCGTATTCGGCCGGCTCGGACACATCGATCAGCACGCCCTTCTCGCGGTTGATCAGCCGCACTGCCTCGGCCGTGCCCACGCCGCCGCCGGCGTTCTTCTGCAGCCCTTGCCACAGCAGCAAGCCGCCGGAGGACGCGGCCAGGAGGATGAGCATCCAGTTGTCGATCAGAAACTTCACGGGTGGGCCTGCTGTCAGAGGAAACCCGGATTATAGAATTTGCGGCTTTGCCGCCGGCCAACCCCCACCCGACCGCCCCACCACCATGTACAAGCTCGTGCTGATCCGCCACGGTGAATCGACCTGGAACCTGGAGAACCGGTTCACCGGCTGGACCGACGTGCCACTCACCCCCACCGGGGTGGAACAGGCGCAGCAGGCCGGCCGGCTGCTGAAGGAGGCGGGCTTCGAGTTCGACGTGGCCTACACCTCGGTGCTCAAGCGGGCGATCTGGACCCTGTGGCATGCGCTGGACCAGATGGACTGCACCTGGCTGCCGGTGGTCAAGGATTGGCGCCTGAACGAGCGCCACTACGGCGGCCTGCAGGGCCTGAACAAGGCCGACATGGCCGCGCAGTACGGCGATGCCCAGGTGCTGGTCTGGCGCCGCAGCTACGACACCCCGCCGCCGGCGCTGGAGCCCGGTGATGCCCGCAGCGAACGCACGGACCGCCGCTATGCGAACCTGGCACCCGACCAGGTGCCGCTGACCGAGTGCCTGAAGGACACCGTGGCCCGTGTGCAGCCGTTCTGGGACGGTGTGCTGGCGCCGGCCATCCGCAGCGGCCAGCGCATCGTGGTGGCGGCGCACGGCAATTCGATCCGCGCGATGGTGAAGATGCTCGACGGCATCAGCGACGCCGACATCGTCAACCTGAACATCCCCAACGGCATTCCGCTGGTCTATGAGCTGGACGCCGACCTGAAGCCGATCCGCAGCCAGTACCTGGGTGACCCGGCAGCGGCCGCTGCCGCGGCAGCCGCAGTGGCCAGCCAGGGCAAGAAGGCCTGAGGCCAAGGCGCCGCAGGCTGGCGGCGCCCACAGGTTTCCCCGGATGGGGAAGTTCATCTGAATTTGTATGATGACCTGATGACCGGGTCACCCCTGCAATCTCCACCGCTTCCGCTGGCCAACCAGCGCCTGTCGGACCAACTGGCCGCCGACCTGCGCCGGCAGATCGAGGGCGGCGTGGTGCAGCCCGGCCAACGCTTGCCGACCGAGCAGGCCCTGGCGGCGCAGTACGCCGTCTCCCGCACCGTCGTGCGCGAGGCCGTCAGCCGGCTGCGCAGCAGCGGGCTGCTGGTGGCGCGGCAAGGCTCGGGCATGTTCGTGGCCGCCCAGCACGCCGCCCGCCCGCTCGACTTCGACAGCGCTGTGCTGGCCGACCTGGGCGCGGTGCTGGACGTGGTGGAAGTGCGCCGCGCGCTGGAAAGCGAAGTGGCCGCCCTGGCCGCCGAGCGCGCCACCGCCACGCAGCGCCGGGCCATCCAGGACGCGCTGGCCCGGGCCGATGCGTCCATCGCCTCGGGCAGCGCCACGGTCGATGAAGACCTGGCCTTCCACCAGGCGGTGGCCGACGCTGCCGGCAACCCGCAGTTCCCGCGGCTGCTGCGCCACCTGGAGCAATACCTGCGGGATGCGATGACGGTCACCCGCCGCAATGAGTCGAGGAAGGCCGACTTCATCGCCCAGGTGCGGCAGGAGCACCAGGCGATTGCCGACGCCATCCTGGCGCGCGACCCCGCTGCTGCACGTGCCGCCGCCGCCCGCCACATGCACGAGGCGTCGCGCCGTCTGCACGACAGCGATGCCCCCATCCGCCGCGCTGCGGCCACCTCCAAGGGACAGACAGCATGAGCCACCCCGCCACCACGCTCGGCATCATCGGCCTGGGCTCGATGGGCCGCGGCGCCGCCCTCAGCGCCATCCGCCGCGGCGTGCCCACCTGGGGCTTCGATCTGAACCCGGCCGCCTGCGCCACCGTGGCCGACGCCGGCGGGCACATCGCCACCAGCGTGGCCGACCTGGCCGCGCGCTGCGACGCGGTGGTGGTGCTGGTGGTCAATGCGGCGCAGACCGAGCAGGTGGTCTTCGGAGATGGCGGTCTGGCCGCGCACCTCAAGCCCGGCAGCGTCGTCATCACCTCGGCCACCGTCGACCCCACGCTGCCGCCGCAATGGGAAGCCCGCCTGGCCGAACGTGGCCTGCACCTGATCGACGCGCCGGTGTCCGGCGGCGCCGCCAAGGCCGCCAACGGCGAGATGACGGTGATGGCCTCGGGCAAGCCCGAGGCCTTCGCGGCGGTGGGTGGCCTGCTGGACGCGGTGGCCGGCAAGGTCTACAAGCTGGCCGACCAGGCCGGTGTGGGCAGCACGGTGAAGATGGTCAACCAGCACCTGGCCGGCGTGCACATCGCCGCCGCCTGCGAGGCCATGGCACTGGGCATCCGCGCCGGGGCGGACCCGGACAAGCTCTACGAGGTGATCACCAACTCAGCCGGCAACAGCTGGATGTTCGCCAACCGCGTGCCGCACATCCTGGCCGGCGACTACACGCCGCTGTCGGCGGTCAACATCTTCATCAAGGACCTGGGCATCGTGCTGGACGCCGCGCGCAAGCTGGCCGTGCCGCTGCCGCTGGCCGCCGCCGCGCACCAGCTGTACCTGGGCACCGCCGGCGCCGGCCACGGCGCCGAGGACGACAGCGCGGTGATCAAGCTGTATGCGGCGCTGACCGGCATCACCCTGCCCGCGAAGAAGGAGCCGACATGATCCTCGGCGTCATCGCAGACGACTTCACCGGCGCCACCGATGTGGCCAGCATGCTGGTGCGCGCCGGCATGCGCACGGTGCAGACCATCGGCGTGCCTGGTGTGCACAACGGCGGCGAGATCCCGCCCGAGGTGGCCGGTGCCGACGCGGTGGTGGTCGCGCTGAAGAGCCGCACCACGCCCGCTGGCGACGCCGTGGCCGACAGCCTGGCCGCGCTGCGCTGGCTGCAGACCGCTGGCGCCAGGCAGTTCTACTTCAAGGTCTGCAGCACCTTCGACAGCACGCCGGCCGGCAACATTGGTCCGGTGGCGGAGGCGCTGATGCAGGCGCTGGGCACGGCCCAGACGCTGGTCTGCCCGGCCTTCCCCGAAAATGGCCGCACGGTGTTCCGTGGCCACCTGTTCGTCGGTGACGAACTGCTCAGCGATTCGGGCATGCGCCACCACCCGTTGACGCCGATGAGCGACAGCAACCTGGTGCGCTGGATGCAGCAGCAATGCCAAGGCCGCGTGGGCCTGCTGCGCCATGACGTGGTGGCCCGCGGCAGCGCCGCCATCACCGAGCGCCTGGCCACCCTGCAGGCCGATGGCGTGGCCCATGTGGTGGCCGACGCGGTCGACAACGACGCGCTGCGCCAGCTGGCCGCCGGGGCGGCCCACCTGCCGCTGTGGGTGGCCGGCTCTGGCCTGGCGCTGGGGCTGCCTGCGGTGCTGGCCGCCAAGGGCTGGGTGGCCTTGAACACCCACGCCGCCGACCTGCCCGCGTTGACCGGCCCGGCCGCCGTGCTGGCCGGCAGTTGCTCGGTCGCCACGCAGGGCCAGGTGGCGCGCTGGATCGCCGCCGGCCGCCCGGCCCTGTGCATCGACCCGCTGGCCCTGGCCCGCGGCGAGCCGGTGGCCGCTGACGTGGTCCATCAGGCCCTGGCCTGGGCCCAGACGCAGACCAGCGCCCCGCTGCTGTATGCCACTGCCGACGCCGCCACCCTGGCCAGCACGCAAGCGGCACTGGGCGTGGCCGAAGCCGGTGCGCTGGTGGAACATGCGCTGGCGGCCATCGCCCGCGGCCTGGTGGACGCCGGCACCCAGCGCCTGGTGGTGGCCGGCGGCGAGACATCGGGCGCGGTGGTGCAGGCGCTGGACGTGCACACCCTGCACATCGGCGCGGCCATCTGCCCCGGCGTGCCGTGGACGCAGGCGGTGCGCGCCGCGGGCCAGGCGCCGCTGAAGCTGGCGCTCAAGAGCGGCAACTTCGGCGGGCCGGAGTTCTTCACCGAGGCGCTGGCGGCGGCATGAACCACGCAGCGCTGCGCGAGGAAATCTGCGCCATCGGCGCGTCGCTGTTCGCACGCGGCCTGGTGCATGCCACCGCCGGCAACATCAGCGTGCGCCTGCCCGATGGCGACGGCCACCTCATCACGCCCACCGACGCCTGCCTGGGCCGCCTGCGCCCCGAGGCGCTGGCCCATGTGGACGCTGACGGCACCCAGCGCGGCGGCGACCGCGCCAGCAAGACACTGGCGCTGCACCGGCAGATCTACGGCGCCGCGCCCGGGGCGCAGTGCGTCCTCCACACCCACAGCACCCACCTGGTGGCGCTGACCCTGGCTGCGCCCGGCCAGGGCGTGTGGCGCACCGACGCCATCCTGCCGCCCATCACGCCCTACTTCGTGATGAAGGTCGGCCGGGTGCCGCTGATCCCCTACCACCGCCCCGGCGACCCGTCGGCCGCTGCGCTGGTGGCCGAGGCCATCGGCAACGCCGCCGCCGCCGGTGCGCCCATCCGCGCGGTGATGCTCGACCGGCTGGGCCCGAACGTCTGGCACGACAGCCCGGCCGCCGCCATGGCCACGCTGGAAGAACTGGAAGAGACCGCCCGCCTGTGGCTGATGACCACGCCGCGCCCGCAGCCGCTGACCGCGGCGCAGATCGATCCGCTGCGACAGCACTTCGGTGCCGTCTGGCCTGCACGCTGAGACCACCCATGCCCCGTTTTGCCGCCAACCTGTCGATGCTCTACAACGAGCATGCCTTCGTCGACCGCTTCGCCGCCGCCGCTGCCGACGGCTTCGACGCGGTGGAATACCTGTTCCCCTACGCCGTGCCTGCCGCCGACCTGGCCGCGCGGCTGCAGCAGCATGGCCTGACGCAGGCGCTGTTCAACGCCCCGCCCGGCAACTTCGACGCCGGCGAGCGTGGCCTGGCCTGCCTGCCCGACCGGGTGGACGAGTTCCGCCGCGGCTTCCTGGACCAGGCCTTGCCCTATGCCGCCGCGCTGGGCTGCCAGCGCATCCATGTGATGGCCGGACTGGTACCCGCTGGCGCCGACCGCGCTGCGCTGCGCGACTGCTATCTCGCCAACCTGGCCTGGGCGGCGCAGCAGGCCACACCGCACGGTGTGCAGGTGCTGATCGAGCCGATCAACACCCGCGACATCCCCGGCTTCTTTCTCAACCGCCAGGACGAGGCCCACGCCATCGTGCAGGCGGTGGGCGCGCCCAACCTGAAGGTGCAGTTCGACCTGTACCACTGCCAGATCGTCGAAGGCGATCTGGCCATGAAGATCAGGCACCACCTGCCCACCGGCCGGGTCGGCCACTTCCAGATCGCCGGCGTGCCCGAGCGGCACGAGCCCGACCTGGGGGAACTGCACCACCCCTACCTGTTCAGCCTGCTCGACCGCCTGGGCTGGGACGGTTTTGTCGGCTGTGAGTACCGGCCCCGCGACACCCGCCCCGGCGGCACCAGCGCCGGCCTGGGCTGGCTGCGCACCTGGCGCGATGCCCATCCGGGCTGAATCGGCTACGCCACCACCAAGGAATCGCATTACGGCGTGGGCTCCACCGTGTTCTGCGACGAGATCGCCAAGGGCACCAGCAACCGCTACACCTGCCAGCAGTTCCCCAGCAGCGCCCTGGGCGGCGAGCGCGAGATGATCGAGGCGGTGCAATTGGGCACCCAGGACCTGGTGAACACCTCCACCGGCCCGCTGGGCAACTTCGTGCCCGAGGTCAAGCTGTTCGACATCCCGTTCCTGTTCCGCGGCTACGACCATGCGCGCGCCGTGATGGACGGCGCCATCGGCCAGGACGTGCTGAAGAAGATGCAGGGCAAAGGCCTGATCGGTCTGGCCTGGGCCGAGAACGGCTTCCGCCACATGACCAACAACAAGCGCGCCATCAACCAGGCCACCGACGCCGCCGGCCTGAAGCTGCGCACCATGGAGAACAAGGTGCACATGGCCGGCTACAAGACCTTCGGCGTCCTGCCCACGCCCATGCCCTTCCCCGAACTGTTCACCGCACTGCAGCAGGGCACGGTCGACGGACAGGAGAACCCGATCCCGGTGATCCTGGCCAGCAAGTTCAGCCAGGTGCAGAAGCACCTGTCGCTGACAGGGCATGTGTATTCGCCGGCGGTGATCATCCTGTCGCCCAACGTCTGGAGCAAGCTCAGTGATGCCGACAAGAAGGTGTTCACCGACGCCGCCGTCAAGGGTGGCCAGGCCCAGCGCAAGAAGGTGAACGACGACGAGGCCAACGGCATCGCCCAGCTCAAGAAGGACGGCATGCAGGTGGTCGAGAAGCCCGACGGCGACAGCTTCCGCAAGGCGGTGGCCCCGGCCTATGCCGAGTTCGCCAAGGAATTCGGCGCCGACAAGATCGCCGCCGTCCAGGCCGTCAAGTAAGCCGTCTCCCCTGCCCTGCATCACCCCCGGCGTTGCGTGCAGCGCCGGGGTGAAGGACGCCCATGCGCCACACCATCCTCACCCTCGACCGCTGGATCACCGGCACCGCCTGGACTCTGGCCTGCGTGCTGCTGGCCGCGATCTCCTGCCTGGGCATGTGGCAGGTGGTGGCGCGCTTCGTGCTGTCTCAGCCCAGCACCTGGACCGAAGAATCCATGCGCCGGCTGCTGATCTGGATGGTGATGCTGGGCACCGTGGTGGCCTTCCGCCGCGGGGCGCTGGTGTCGGTCGACCTGATGCTGCGCACCGCGCGCGGGGCCTGGCTGGCCACCGTGCGCTGGGTCATCACCCTGACGGCGCTGGCCTACCTGTCCGTGCTGGTGTGGTTCGGCATCAACCTGGTGACCCGCGTGCGCTTCCAGACCTTCGCCAGCATGGAGCTGAGCATGGGCTGGGCCTATGCCGCACTGCCAGTGGGCGCGGCCATGGCCATGCTGGCCGTGGTGGCCCACCACATCGCCCCGATCAATGAAGAACTGGAAGCGGCGCAGTAGGCCGGCCTCATCATGTCGTTCACCCTTCTGATCACGATGCTGCTGGGCTTTGCCTTCAGCCTCTCCATCGCCGTGGCCATCGGCGGCTCGGCGATCCTGGGCATTGCCCTGTTCGACCCCGAACGCCTGATCCTGGCGCCCAAGGAGATGTTCACCGCCATCGACAAGTTTCCACTGGCGGCCATCCCGTTCTTCATCCTGGCGGGCAACCTGATGGAGACCGGCGGCATCAGCCGGCGCCTGGTCGACTTTGCCAAGAGCCTGGTGGGTGGCGTGCAGGGCGGGCTGCCGATGACCTGCGTGCTGACCTGCATGATCTTTGCCGCCGTTTCCGGCAGCAGCGTGGCCACCACCTTCGCCATCGGCGCCATCCTGATCCCGGCGCTGATCAAGCACGGCTATCCCACACCCTACGCGGCCGCGCTGCAGGCCACGTCGGCCGAGCTGGGCGTGATCATCCCGCCGTCGATCCCGATGATCCTGTTCGGTGTCAGCGCCGAGGTGTCCATCGGCGAGTTGTTCGTCGCCGGGGTCGGCCCGGGCCTGCTGATCGGCGCCGTGCTGATGCTGTTCGTGCACCTGTACTGCCGCTGGAAGGGCTGGGGCCTGACCGACGGCGACGGCCGCCTGAGCGTGGGCACCGCCACGTTGAAGGCCAGCTCTGCGCTGCTGATGCCGGTGATCATCCTGGGCGGCATCTACGGCGGCATCTTCACGCCCACCGAGGCGTCGGTGGTGGCGGTGTTCTATGCGCTGATCGTGGGCATGTTCATCCACCGCGAACTGGGCTGGGCCGACTTGGTGCCGGTGTTCAAGAAGAGCGTGATCAGCAGCGCGGTGATCATGTTCATCATCGCCAATGCCGGGCTGTTCGCCTTCCTGATCACCCGTGCCGGCGTGCCCGACGCCATCGGCAGCTGGCTGAGCGCCGTGCTGCAGAGCCCGGCGTTCTTCCTGCTGGGCGTGAATGCGGCGCTGTTTCTCATCGGCATGTTCATCGAGACCAGCGCGGCCATCATCGTGCTGGCGCCGATCCTGGTGCCGGTGGCGCGCCATTTCGGCATCGACCCCGTGCACTTCGGCATGGTCATGGTGGTGAACCTGGCGCTGGGCATGATCACGCCGCCCTTCGGCGTCAACCTGTTCGCCGCCTGCACGGTGGCCAAGATCTCGCTGGACAAGATCATCGGCCACCTGCTGCCGTTCGTGGCGGTGATCATCGGCTGCCTGATGCTGATCACCTACATCCCGTCGATCAGCCTGGCGCTGCGCGATGTGGTGTATCCGCAGGCGGCGGTGGCCCCTGCGGCGCCGGCGCCGGCCATCGGGCCGCAGTGATCGGGGCGTTGGTCGCCGACTACTCCACCAGCCCGTACAGCCGCTCGGGTGGCACCCGCATCAGCATCTTGTTCTCGGGCACCAGGCTCTTGATGGCGTAGGCCGCCTCGGCGGTGTTGCGCCGCAGCGTGCGCACGATGGGGATGCCGTTCTTGTCGGTCACCGCGGCGGCCGTCGGCGTGTGCGCGGTGGCGCCGCGGCGGATCACCACCGCCATCTCGCCCGACGCCAGCAGCACGAAATTGCCCGGCGGGTAGATGCCGTATTCCTTGATGATGGCCGCGGCCAGCGGACTGCCCTTGGCCTCGGCGAACATCTGCCGCGCAGCGTCCAGGATCGGCATCGCCGGGCGCTCGGTGCGCGGGCTGATCTTGGCCATGAACACATCGGCCATGCGCAGCACCTGCGCCATCTCGCCCATGCCGGGCGCCCCGCTGGGGTAACCGCCGCCGTCAGGCTGTTCATGGTGCTGCAGCACTGCCTGCAGCCATTCGGCGTCGTCCACGCCGGCGGCCTGCAACTGGTCGTGGGCGGCCTGGGGGTGGGCGCGGATCTGGTCGCGCTGGGTGTCGTTGAGCCGGCCCATGGTGGCGAAGCGGCCCTGCACCTCGACGATGCTCAGGTTCATCGTCAGCGCCGCCTTCACCAGGGTGCGCACCCGCTCGTCGGGCCAGCCAGCGCGGCGGGCAGCCAGCTGGCCCACCATGGCGCAATGCAGCGCATGGCTCAGGCCATACAGGCTCAAACGCTTCGGGTCCTGCCGCACCGAGTGGTAGATGCCGATGTCGGGGTCGCGGTCGATCAGCGCCATCAGCTGGGTGGCAAAGGTGTCGCAGCGGGCCAGGAAACCTTCGCGTGGCAGGCTGGACAACAACAGGTCGAGCCGGGCGGTGGTGTGCTTCCACAGGTCGAACAGCGTCATGCGGCGCGGCTGGCCGTTGGCGCCGGCAGCCTCCTCGGCCGCATCGGCGGCGTCGTGGTCGGCATACAGCCCGCGTGAAAGCAAGGTCTCCAACTGCGCCTCGTTGGCCACCACGCGGCCCTTGGCCAGCAGCAGCTGGCCCTGATCGTCGCGGATGCCGAACGGCAGCGGCTGACCCACCTGGATCTGATCTGCCACCATCCGCATCAGGTCGATTGCCACGGCCTTCCCTTCATCGATCACTGGCGCCCGGGCGCGGACCGAAGCCTGGCGCCGGTCTTGACTCTAACCCGCGCCGCCAGCGTCAGAACGACCGAACAGCGCCGGCAAGCAGGCCGGCGATGGGCACCACCGCGGTGGCGTGCGGCACGGCGTCGCTGCTCCAGACATGGCGCACGCCGGCCGCGCGCAGCTGGGCCAGCGCGTCACCGACAAACAGCGCATGGGTGACGGCCACATCGACACTGGCCGCGCCGGCCACCAGCGCCGCGGTGGCCGCCTCCACCAAGGTGCGGCCGGTGCTGGCCACGTCGTCCATAAGCACCACGGCGCGGCCTTGCAGTGGCACCGCTGGCAGGGCGACGCGCACATCGCGGTCGCCCAGCCGCTGCTTGTGGCACACCGCATGGTCCAGCGCCTGGGCCTGGCCGGCGGCAGCCACCCATTGCAGGGCCTCCTCGTCCGGGCCCAGCAGCAAAGCGCCGGGCACATACTGCGCCACCCAGGCGCCCAGCAGAGGCGCGGCGCTCAGCGCGAGGCTGCGGCAGCCGGGCATCACCTCGTCCAGCGAGGCGATGCGGTGCAGATGCGGGTCGACCGTGATCAGGCCATCCACATGGGCGGCCAGCAGGGCCGCGATGTGGCGCTGGCTGACGGCCTCGCCGGGGGTGAAGGCCATGTCCTGGCGCATGTAGGCGAGGTAGGGCGCCACCAGCAGGATGCGCCGCGCACCCAGCGCGCGCGCTGCCGGCAGCGCGATCAGCAATTCGACCAGCTTGTCATGCGGCTGGTGCAGCCCGCGCAGCACCAGCACGTCGGCCGGCAGTTGGGGCGGCAGGCGCAGCTTGCTTTCACCGTCGGGGAAACGGTGGCGCTGCACCAGGGCCCAGGGCACGCCCAGTGCGGCCGCCAGCGCTTGCGCAGCGGGTTGCTCGTCGTCAAAAGCCAGCAACAGGCCTGGGGTCATGCAATCCGCACCTTCATGGCAAACACGGCAATGACGCCGCGGGGACAATCCCCACTTTATGCGCGTTTGCGGCGCGCGCCATCGTCAAGCGGGCGGTCGTGGCCACCGATACCGCTGGGTGGCATGACCACGCCCCACTGCCCAACCCATGTCCCTGAGCCGATTGCTGCGCCTGCTGGCCGCGATACTGACCCTGGCCACTGCCCTGCTGGTGGGCCGGATCGCGTCGGTCGAATGGCAGAACGCCGTGCTGGCAGCCGATGGCCGCACCGCCGTGGCCGATCTGCGCCTGGCGCTGGCGGCGGCCGAAATGGTCTCGCGCGAACGCGGGCCCACCAATGGCGTGCTGGGCGACGACACGCCACCCCAGCCGCAGCGCCATGCGCGTCTGGCCGAAGCCCGCAGCCGCACCGACGCTGCCTTTGCCGCCTTGCGCCAGGTGCTCGACACCGGGCCGACCGACGACCGACACCAGAACGCCACCCGGCAGTTCCGCCAGGCCGAGGCCGACCTGCGCGCCGCGCGAAACGGCGTCGATGCCCTCGCCGCCCAACCCAAGGCCGCGCGGGCGCCGCAGCAGATCCGCGAGCGGGTGGCCGCCATGGTGGCGTTGGTGCCGCTCATCGCGCCGTCGATCAGCCTGATGGCCGAGGAAGCCCAGCAGGCGCTGCCGGCGTTGGGCGACGGCGTGCAGGGCGCCCGCATGGCCGCTGAACTGCGTGAGTACGCCGGCCTGCTGGGGTCGCACTTCACGGCCGCACTGACCGCGCAGCAGCCCTTCAGCGATGCCGAGCGCGCGGCCATCGACCGCACCCGCGGCCGCATCGACCAGCTGCGCAGCCTGCTCGACCTGCGCCTGCGCACTCCCGGCACCCCCGGCAGCGATCATCGGGCCTGGCAGCAGGTCAACCAGGCCTACTTCGGCCAGGCGGGGGCCCTGGTCGATCGGGTGGTGGCCGCCGGCAACAGCGACGGCCGTTTCGGCATGGACCCGGCCGCCTTCGCCACTGCCTACGTGCCGGACATGAACAGCTTGTTTGGCCTGCGCGACCTGCTGCTCGACAACGCCACCGCACGTGCCAACGCGCAGGCCCGGCAGGCCGGCACAGTGCTGTGGATCACCATCGCGGGCTCGCTGGTACTGTTGGGCGTGCTGGCCGCCGCCATGCTGATGATGCAGCGCCGGCTGCTGCGGCCGCTGGCCGACACAGCCAGCGCCTTGCAGGCACTGGCCCGCAACGACCTGCAGGCACCGCTGCCGGTGCCGCAGGCCGATGACGAGATGGCCGCGGTCATCGGCGGCGTGCGCACCCTGCAGGACCACACCCGCCAGCGGCAGGCACTGGAGCAGGAGCGCGACGCCCTGATCGAGCGGCTGCGCGCCCTGTCGAACACCGACTTCCTCACCGGCCTGCCGAACCGGCGGGCCTTCATGCAGGCGGCCGAGCGTGAGCTGGCGCAGGCCCGCCGCCATGGCACCGGCATGGTGCTGGTGTTGCTGGACGTGGACCACTTCAAACAGTTCAACGAGAGCCATGGCCATGCCGCCGGCGACGACGCCCTGGTGGCCGTGGGCGACGCAGTGCGCCGGGCCATGCGTGCCGGTGATCTGGTGGCACGCTTCGGTGGCGAGGAATTCGTGCTGCTGCTCAACCACTGCAGCGCGCAGCAGGGCCTGGCCTTTGCCGAGCGGCTGCGCGCGGCCATCGCCCATGCCCCGGTGGGCGAATCGGCACGGGGCCTGCAGCCCCATGTCACTGCCAGCCTGGGCCTGACCGATGCCAGCGGCAACACGGCCGACCTGGCCGAACTGCTGCAGCGGGCGGACCAGGCGATGTACCAGGCCAAGGAAGCAGGACGCAACCGCGTGGTGCTGGCCGCGCCACCGCTGCCGCAGCCCGCGGCTGACCGCACGCCGGGGCGCGCCGTCAGCTCATGACGCCAGCCGTGCCGCCATGCCCTGCCGCAGATGCTCGGCCAAGGCGCGGCGGTCGGCATGGGCGGTGCCCTGGGGCGGCAGCAGGTCGACATGGGCCACCAGGCCGCGTGCGCTGGCCACCCACCACAGGCTCTGCATCAGGGTGGTGTCGCCCACATAGGCCACGGCCGGGCTGAAGCGCTGGCGCGCATCGGCAAAGCGCAGCACCGCCGGCTGGATGGGCGTCTCGGTGGCGATGGCCGCCTGCAGCAGGTTGGCATGGAAGGGCAGCAGCGCCGGGCCCGGGCCAGTGGTGCCCTCGGGGAACACCGCCACCATCTCGCCGGCGCGCAGGGCCTCGGCCATGGCGTGCACCACCCGCAGCGCATCGCGCTTGCGTTCACGTTCGATGAACAGTGTGCCCGCGCCTGCCACCAGCCAGCCCAGCAGCGGCCACCGCCGCACGTCGGCCTTGGAGACGAAGCGCGCGCGTGGCGCTGCCGCATGCAGGGCGGCGATGTCGAGCCAGGACACATGGTTGGCCACCAGCAAGGTGGGCCCCGGGCGCGGCTGGCCGTGCACCTGCAGCCCCACGCCCACCGCCCGCAGCAGGCCGGCCGACCACCACTGGATGCGCGCCTGGCGGCCGGCAGCGTCCAGCGACGGAAAGCGCAGCGCCATCACGGCCATGCCGTGCAGCACATGCACCAGCACCCGCAGCAGGCGCCACAGCACCAGCGGCACCCGCGCCAGGGCAGCCATCACACGGCAGGTGCAGCGTAGGCCACCGTGCCGGCCACCACCGTGGCCCGCACCCGGCCCGGCAGCGCCATGCCGGTGGACTCGAACGCGAACGGCGTGTGCTTGCCCTGGCTGAGCAGGCTGCCGGGCTGCACGGCCCAGGTGGCGGCGGGGTCGAACACGCAGACATCGGCCACGCCGCCCACCACCAGCTGGCCGGCCGACGAGGCCAGCGAGCCCAGCGCGTCGCCCAGCACCCGCACCGGCCCGCTGGTGACCCGCGCCAGCGCGGTGGCGGTGGGCAGGCCGGTGTCGGCGCCCCACTTCAGCGCCAGGCTCAGCAGCAGTTCCAGCCCGGTGGCGCCGGGCTCGGCCTCGCCGAAGGGCAGGTTCTTGGCATCGCCTTCGACCGGCGTGTGGTCGGACACCAGCGCGTCCAGCGTGCCGTCGGCCAGCGCGGCGCGCAGGGCGTCGCGGTCGCTGCCCTGGCGCAGCGGCGGGGTCAGCCGCATCGCCGGGTTGAAGAAGCCGATGTCGACATCAGTGAGGTGCAGGGAATTGATCGACACGTCGCCGGTGATCGGCAGCCCTTCGGCCCGGGCCGCACGCAGCAGGGCCACGCCGGCGGCGCTGGACAGCCGGCACAGGTGCACCCGCGCGCCGGTGGTGCGCACCAGCTCGATGATGGTGAGCAGGGCCACCGTCTCGGCCGCCACCGGCACGCCCGACAGGCCCAGCCGGGTGGCCACCGCGCCGCTGGCAGCCACGCCCTTGCCGAGCCAGGCGTCCTGCGGCCGCAGCCACACGGTGTAGCCGAAGGTGGACGCGTACTGCAGCGCGCGCTGCAGCACCAGGGTGTCGACGATCGGCACCTCGGCCTGGCTGAAGCCGACGCAGCCGGCCTCGGTCAGCTCGGCCATCTCGGTCAGCACCTGGCCGGCCAGGCTGCGGGTCAGCGCGCCCAGCGGGAACAGCCGACACAGGCTGAGTTTGCGGGCGCGGAACTTCAGCATCTCCACCAGACCCGGCTCGTCCAGCGTGGGGTCGGTGTCGGGCGGACAGACCAGGCTGGTGACGCCGCCGGCAGCGGCGGCGTTCAGCTCGCTCTCGAGCATGCCTTCGTGCTCGTGGCCCGGCTCACGCAGCCGCGCGGCCAGGTCGACCAGGCCGGGGGCGACGATGCAGCCTGCCGCATCGATCACCCGCTGCGGCTGGAAGTCGGCCGGCACCGTGCCGATGGTGAGGATGCGGCCGGTGGCGATGGCGACATCGGCCAGTTCGTCGCGGCCCGATGCGGGGTCGATGACCCGCCCGCCCTTGATCAGGATCTTCATGCTGCCCCCTTGGCGCCGCGCGCCGTGCCCCGCAGGGGGAGCGATCGCCTCGGGACCGGCCCGGCGGCGATCATGCTTCCGTCCCCGCGATGATCGACATCACGGCCATGCGCACGGCGATGCCGAAGGTCACCTGCGGCAGGATCACGCTGTGGCTGCCGTCGGCCACCTTGCTGTCGATCTCGACACCGCGGTTGATCGGCCCCGGGTGCATCACGATGGCGTCGGGCTTGGCCAGCGCCAGCTTGTCGTCGGTGAGGCCGTAGTTCTTGAAGAACTCACCGGCGCTGGGCAGCATGGCGCCGCTCATGCGCTCGTTCTGCAGCCGCAGCATGATGATCACGTCGGCGCCGCGGATGCCCTCTTCCATGCTGTGGCACACCCGCACGCCCATGCCCTTGAAGTCACCGGGGACCAGCGTCTTGGGCCCGACGGCGCGGATGTCGGGCACGCCCAGGGTCGTCAGCGCATGGATGTCGCTGCGCGCCACCCGGCTGTGCACGATGTCGCCGACGATGGCCACGCTGAGCTGGGTGAAGTCCTGCTTGAAGTGGCGGATGGTGTACATGTCCAGCAGGCCCTGGGTGGGGTGGGCGTGCCGGCCGTCACCGGCATTGACCACATGCACATGCGGCGCGCAGTGCTGGGCGATCAGGTAGGGCGCACCGCTCTCGCTGTGGCGCACCACGAACATGTCGGCATGCATGGCCGACAGGTTGGCGATGGTGTCGAGCAGGCTCTCGCCCTTGCTGGCGCTGCTCTTGGCGATGTCGAGGTTGATGACGTCGGCGCTCAGGCGCTTGGCCGCGATCTCGAAGGTGGTGCGGGTGCGGGTGCTGTTCTCGAAGAACAGGTTGAACACGCTCTTGCCGCGCAGCAGCGGCACCTTCTTGACCTCGCGGTCGTTCACGCTGAGAAAGGTGCCGGCGGTGTCGAGGATGTGGGTGACCACGTCACGCGGCAGGCCCTCGATCGACAGCAGATGGAGCAGCTCGCCGTGCTTGTTGAGTTGGGGGTTGCGCTTGCTGAGCATGTCAGGCTCTCTCCTGCACGCTGAAACTGAAGCGGCCATCGTCGGTGCGGGCCAGCGCCAGCTTCTGCTCGGCCGGCAGGCTGATCTTGGCAGCGGCAAAGGCCGGCTGGATGGGCAGCTCACGCCCGCCGCGATCGACCAGCACCGCCAGCGTCACGCTGGCCGGGCGGCCGAAGTCGTAGAGCTCGTTGATCACTGCGCGGATGGTGCGGCCGGTGAACAGCACGTCGTCGAGCAGCAGGATGTGCGCGCCGTCCACCGCGAACGGGATCTTGGTGGCGTCCGTCCCGCTGGCCATGCCGCGGGCGGAAAAGTCGTCCCGGTGCAGGGTGCTGCTGATCACGCCGGGCTTGCCCACTGCCAGGCTGGCCGGCAGGTCGGTGGCCAGCCGCTCGGCCAGCCAGGCGCCGCCCGACCAGATGCCCATCAGCGCCATGCCGGGGCGCCACAGCTGCTGCACGCCGGCACGCAGCTCGGTGTACAGCGCCTCGGCATCGAGGGTGAGGGTTGTCATGTCATGTTCCGCAAGAACTGGTCGAGGATCACCGCGGCCGATGCGGCATCGAGGTCACGGGCACCACCTGCAGCCGCCTCGGTGGTGCTGTAGCGCTCGTCCACCGCATGCACCGGCAGGCCGAAACGGCCGTGCAGCTGGCGGGCAAAGCGCTGGGCTCGACGGGTATTGTCGTGCGGCGCGCCGTCGGGGTGCACCGGGATGCCGACCACCAGCGCATCGGGCTGCCACTCGGCGATCAGCTTGCCGATGGGCGCAAAGCGGGCGTCACCAACGGCGGCGACTGTGGTGAGCGGCGTGGCCAGGCGCAGCAGGCTGTTGCCGGCGGCCACCCCGGTGCGCTGGAGGCCGAAATCAAAGGCCAGGAAGGTCTGCGCGCGGGGCGAGGCGCCAGCAACCATCCTCAGGCGTGCCCCGCCTCTTGGCTCAGCATGCGCGGGTCGAAGCCCAGCAGCGACACGGCGCGGTCATAGCGCTCGGCCACCGGGGTGTCGAAGATAATCTCGGGCACGGCGTCCACCGTCAGCCAGCCGTTGCGGCCCAGCTCGTCTTCCAGTTGCCCGGCGGCCCAGCCGCTGTAGCCCAGGGTGACCAGCAGCCGCTTGGGGCCGGCGCCGTTGCTCAGCGCCTCCAGCACGTCCTTGCTGGTGGTCATCTCCAGCCCGCCGGGGATCGACAGCGTGCTGCTGTAGACCGGCGCGTCACCCTGCCGCTCATGCAGCACGAAGCCGCGCTCGGTCTGCACCGGGCCGCCGAAGAACACCGGCTGTTCGGCCAGGTGGGTGATGTCCAGGCTGAGTTCCACCTTCTGGAACAGGTTCTTCAGCTTGATGTCGATGGGCTTGTTGATCACCAGGCCCAGCGCACCGTTCTCGGTGTGCTCGCACAGGTAGACCACCGCCCCGGTGAAGGTGTCGTCGCCCATGCCCGGCATGGCGATCAGGAACTGGTTGGTCAGGTTCATGCGGTCCGCAGCCATGTCGGGATTCTAATGATCGGGGACACTGCCGCCGTGCCACACACCCTGCCCCACCCCACTTCCCATGCGCCGGTGCTCGACCGCGCCCTGGTCTGGCTGCGCCGCGACCTGCGCGCCGACGACAACGCCGCGCTGCACCACGCGCTGACCACCGCGCGCCAGGTCTGGTGCGTCTTCGTCTTCGACACCGCCATCCTCGACCCGCTGCCCCGCGCCGACAGGCGGGTGGAATTCATCCGCGACAGCCTGGCCGACCTCGACGGCCAGCTGCGCGCCCTGGCGCTGGCGCACGGCGTGCCGGGCGTGGGCCTGCTGGTGCGGCATGGCGATGCCCGCGACGCGGTGCCAGCACTGGCTCGGCAACTGGGCGTGCAGGCGGTGTATGCCAGCCATGACGACGAGCCGGCCGCGCTGGCGCGCGACGCCCGGGTGCGCGGCCACCTGGCCGACGCCGGCATCGCCCTGCACACCGGCAAGGACCATGTGGTGTTCGAGCGCAGCGAGGTGCTCACCGCCACCGGCGGCGCCTACAGCGTGTTCACCCCGTACAAGAACGCCTGGCTCAAGAAGGTGGATGCCGGCGTGCTGGCACCGCGGGCGGCGGCACCGCTGGCGGGCCGGCTGGCACCGCCGCCGCCTGCCATGGCCACCGGCGTGCCCGCGCTGGCCGACATCGGCTTTGCGCCGACCAACCTGCACCAGATGAAGCTGCCCACCGGCAGCAGCGGTGCACAAGAGTTGCTGGACGACTTCCTCAGCCGCATCGACGCCTACGGCACGGCGCGCGACTTCCCGGCCGTCAAGGGCCCCAGCTACCTCAGCACCCACCTGCGCTTCGGCACCGTCAGCATCCGCCGGCTGGCGCGCGAAGCCTGGCAGCGGGTGCAGGGCGGGTCGCGTGGCGCCGAGGTCTGGCTGTCCGAGCTGATCTGGCGGGATTTCTACCACCAGGTGCTGCACCACCACCCGCATGTGGCGGGCGCCAGCTTCAAGCCGGCCTACGACAAGATCGTCTGGGCGCATGGCAAGACCGCCGATGCGCTGTTTGCCGCCTGGTGCGAAGGCCGCACCGGCTACCCGCTGGTCGACGCGGCGATGCACCAGATCAACCAGACCGGCTACATGCACAACCGCCTGCGCATGGTGGTGGCCAGCTTCCTGACCAAGGATTTGGGGCTGGACTGGCGCCGCGGCGAGGCCTACTTCGCCACCCACCTGAATGACTTCGACCTGGCCGCCAACAACGGCGGCTGGCAGTGGGCCGCCAGCAGCGGCTGCGATGCACAGCCCTACTTCCGCATCTTCAACCCGGTGAGCCAGAGCGAGAAGTTCGACGCCGAGGGCAAGTTCATCCGCCGCTACCTGCCGCAACTGGCCGGCCTGCCGGACAAGCTGATCCACGCGCCCTGGCTGGCGCGGCCGGTGGACCTGGCTGGCGCCAACCTGCGCCTGCCGCAGGACTACCCGCTGCCGGTGGTGGACCACGCCCAGGCGCGGGACACCACGCTGCAGCGCTATGCCGTGGTCAAGGGTTGATCACGGCGGGGTGAAACGCGCCAGCAATCCGCCAAGGCGCTGGCCCACCAGCCGCAGCGTGGCGCTGTCGCCGCTGAACACGCTGCCCAGGAAGGCGGTGGACAGCGCCTGGGTGGCGGCCTTCACCTGCGGATTGAGCAGGGCGCCGCCGGTGCCAGACCGGTCGGTGAAGATGCTGTGCGAGCCGCCTTCGAACACCGCCAGCGTCTTGGCCGGCCCGCCCATGGCGTCGAACACCGCCACACGGTCTGCCGCGGGCGAGAAATAGCCCGGCACACGGATGACGTCTTCGGTGGCGGTGATGTGCAGGCTGGGCACGCGGATGGCACCCAGCACCTTCTCGGGCGTGCCTTCGCCATAGAACGGCGGCGCCGAGATCACGATGGCAGCCTGGATGCGCGCATCCCGCAGGTTCAGGGTGCGGCCAGCGCGTTCCACCTGCGCACCCGCCACCAGCAGGGTGGTGTTGGCGCCGTAGGAATGGCCGGCCGCCACAATGCGCCGGGCGTCGATGCGCCCGGCCAGCGGGCCGGCCAGCAACTGGTCGAGCGCAAAGCTCAGGTCGGCCACGCGGGCGGTGGCCTCGCTGTCCTGGGCAGCTGCCTGCAGCCGCCCCGGCAGGGCCAGCGGATTGCCCATCCACACCGCACGGTCGCTGCCCACATGCTGCAGGTGCAGGCTGGCATAGCCCTGGGTGGCCCAATGGCGGCCCAGGTAGCTGTAGCCTCGGCGCGAGCCACCGATGCCGTGCGAGAACACCACCAGCGGCAGCGGCTGGACGACCGACACATCGGCCGGCAGGTACAGCCGCACCGGCACCAGGCGCTGGCGGGTGGCGTCGAACCAGTCGAACTCCTGCACCGTGACACGCTCGGCCAGGTCGGCAACCGGGCCGGCCACCGGCGCGTCTGCCATCGCCGCATGGGACGCCGGCTGCGCCTGCAGCGCCAAGGCCGGCGCCAGCAGCACCAGGGCGATCGCCGCCACCCGGCAATTGGCAAGCGCGGCAAGCCGCCGCCCGTCAGAAAAATTCCACATCGCCCACCCCATCGGCCGGATTCAGGTCGTCGACCAAGTGTCCCTGGGCCACCAGGGTGGCATGGCTGCAGACCTGGTCGCGGCCATGGCCCTTGGCCCAGTAGACGGCACGGTCGGCACGGTCGAAGGCCGTACCGGGGGTGTCGCCCTGCCGCAGCCGGGTGAACCCCACCGACACCGAGATGGTGCCGACTTGCGGAAATGCAAATGCCCGCACGTGGCTGCGCAAGCGCTCGAAGGCCACGCCGGCATCGGCATCGGCAGGGCAACGCATCAAGACGACGAACTCTTCACCACCGAACCGGTAAAGCCGGTCATGGAACCGGAACACCGACCGCATCAACCGGGACAGCAGCAGCACCTCGTCGCCGATGAGGTGGCCGTGGTCGTCGTTGACCGCCTTGAAGTGGTCGATGTCGATCACGCCGATGAAGTGCGGCTGCACGGCCGGTGGCTGGCTGCGTCGATCGTCGTCAAGCACTGTCTGGGCTGCTTGCAGCGCCAGCGCAGGCAAGCCGGCCTCGGCGATCTTGTAGAAGGCCTCGTCGAAGGTCTTGCGGTTGAGCAGACCGGTGAGGGTGTCGCGCTCGCTGTAGTCGAGCAGGGACTGGAAGTTGCGGTACACCCGCAGGATGCTGGCCACCTGACGTTGCGCGGTGGGCGGCAACGGGGTGTCGGTCTGCACTTCCAGCACGGCCGGGTCGTCGTGGTCACTGGTCAACGGGAACACCGTGGTCTGCCAGGGTCCGGGGACCGCCACGGTCACTTGCTGCTGCAGGGCCTGCAGCCGTGCCGGATGCGCGACCAGTGGTGCCAGGTCGTTCAGGTCTGTCCACAGCGGGTCGGCGCTGGGCACGGTGTCGTGCAGCGCGAGGCGGGCACGCGTCAGCCAGCGGCGGTCGCCGTCCTCGCCCACACAGCGGTAGATGGCCACCTCGGCCGGCCGCAACAGGTCGCGCAACGCCGATGCCAGCGATGCATCGACCACGTCGCGGTCACGGAAGGCCGTCAACGCCGCCAGTTGGTCCACCACCTTCGACATCCAGACTGCCTTTCAGCGCGAGGGGGACAACGTCGCCCGGCGCCGTCAGGCCGCCACCGCCAGCGGTGTGCGGGCATAGCGCGCCACCAGAGCCAGCAGTTCATCCTCGGCATAGGGCTTGCCAAGGTAATGGTCGACACCCAGTTCAGCCGCGTAGTCGCGGTGCTTCTGGGCGATGCGCGAGGTGATCATGATCACCGGCAAATCGGCCAGACGCGCATCGGCGCGCATGTTGCGCACGAGGTCGAAGCCGTCCATGCGCGGCATCTCGATGTCGGTCAGCAGCACGGCCGGCCGCTCCGCACCCAGCTTGTCCAGGCCGTCGAAGCCGTCCTTGGCCACGGCCACGCGGTAGCCCTCGCGCTCCAGCAGGCGCTGGGTGATGCGGCGCACGGTCAGCGAATCGTCAACCACCAGCACCAGCGGCGCCAGGGGTTGCACCGGCGCGGCATCGGCCTGGCGCTGGCCGGCACCACCGAGAGCGGCCACGGTGGCAGCGCGTGCGGGCTCACCGTACAGCGTGGCCAGCGCCACTGGGTTGTAGATCAGCGCGGGCAGGCCCGACGGCAGCAGCGTCATGCCCACCAGGCCGGGCACGCGCGACAACTGCGGGCCCAGGTTCTTGACCACCACTTCCTGGTTGCCGAGCACCTCGTCCACATGCAGCACCACACGCTGCTGGGCACTGCGGATGACCACCACCGGCGCGCTGCGGCCGCTGGCCATGCCCCGGGCCGACCCGCCGAGCAAGCCGTCGAACCAGAAGAACGGCAGCACCTGGCCACCCTCGGTGAAGCCGCCAGCCTGGTAGGCCTGCGCCAGCTCGGGCAGCTTGATGCGCCGCACGATCTCGATCAGCGTGGACGGCACGGCGAACGCGCGCGCGCCGCAGCGCAGCATCACCACCTGGGTGACGGCGGTGGTCAGCGGCAGCACCAGGCGGAAGCTGGTGCCCTGGCCCGGCGCGCTGGCGGTCTCGATGCGACCGCCCATGGCGTTCACGTCGGTGCGCACCACGTCCATGCCCACGCCACGGCCGGCCAGGCCGGTCAGGGATTCGGCGGTGGAAAAACCCGGCTGGAAGATCAGGTTGGCCAGCGCCGCGTCATCGGGCTGGGCGTCGGCCGCCACCAGGCCCAAGACCCGACCACGCGCCAGGATGCGCGGCAGGTTCAGGCCAGCGCCGTCGTCGCGCACTTCCACACCCACCTCGTTGCCGACCTGGGTGACCGCCAGGGTGATCGTGCCGGTGGTGTCCTTGCCGGCCTTGGCACGCTCGGCGGCCGGCTCGATGCCGTGCACCACGCTGTTGCGCAGCAGGTGTTCAAACGCCGGCGTCATGCGGTCGAGCACGCCGCGGTCGATCTCGACCCCACCGCCCAGGATGTCCAGCCGCACCGGCTTGCCGGTTTCCTTGGCGGCCTGGCGCACCACGCGGTACAGCCGCTCGGACAGGCCTTCGAACTCGACCATGCGGGTGCGCAGCAGGTCGTCCTGCATGTCGCGGTTCATGCGGGCCTGGTGGGCCAGCGCATCTTCGGTGGACTGCAGCGTGCGCTGCAGGCCACGCTGCACCGTGGCCACGTCGGCCACCGACTCGGCCATCATCCGCGTCAGTTCCTGGAAGCGTGTGAAGCGGTCCATCTCCAGCGGGTCGAAGTCCTGCGCGGCGGCGCGGGCGGCCTCCATGCGGGTGTCGATCTGGGTCTCGGCCTGCAGTTCGATGTCGCGCAGCTGGGCGCGCAGGCGCTCCAGGTTGTCGGTCAGGTCGCCGAGCGCGCTCTTGATCTGGTGCACGTCGGATTCGATGCGCGACCGGGCAATGCTGACCTCGCCGGCCTGGTTGACCAACCGGTCGAGCAGCGGTGTGCGCACCCGCACCGACCCGGCAGCGCCGACCTGCTGGGCCTGGGACTGAGCGGGCTCGGCCTCTGCGGCGGGCTGGGCAAAGCGCTGCCAATCGATGACCTGCACCGGCGCAGCAACAGCCACGGCCGGCCGCGCCACCGCAGGCATGGCCGGGGGCGCCATCTTGTCAGGGCCCGCAGCGGGCGCCGACACCACCGGCGCCAGGCCGGCGGGCGCTGGCGCGGCAACGGGCGCAGCGGCAGGCACCGCCGCTGGGGCCAGCAGGCTGTCCAACCGGGCCTGCAGCGTGTCGGCATGGCCGGCCAGCAGATCGATGTCGGCGCGGGGCGCATCGGCACCGGCACCCGCCAGTTGCTCAACCAGCGACTCCAGCCGGTGTGCCATTTCGCCCAGGCGCATGGCCCCGGCCAGGCGGGCGCTGCCCTTGAAGGTGTGCAGGCAGCGCATGCACGACGACGGCGCCTGCGCGTCGCCCGGGCGCCGTGCCCAGTCACGCAGGCCGGCATGCAGGGCCGGCAGCAGCTCCTGCGCTTCTTCATTGAAAACCTGGAACAACTCGTCATCGACCGCGTCGACCGCGTCGATGTCGTCGTCAAATCCACCCAGCAGACCGTCGGCATCGGCACGGGTGCCGCGCTGCGGCAACTCGGCCAGGTCAGCAAACGGCAGCAGCGCCGCCCGGCCGAACGCAGCTTGCGCGGCGTCGGCGGCCAAGGCATCGGCAACCGGCGGCGGCACCGGTTCGGCAGGCAGCCCGGCGGCCGGTTCAACCGCCAGATCGGGCTCGGGCTCGGGCTCGGGCGCGGGCTCCGGCGCCAGGTCAACAGGCAGCCCGAGCGCCGACGCGTCCGCATCCGAGGCGTCGGGCGCCGCATGGGCCAACGCCTGCAGGCTGGGCACCAGGTCGGGCTGCGGTGCATTCAGGAAACCGGCGGCAAACAGGTGCAGCAGGCGACGGATCTCGTCGGCAGCCCGGTTGAACAATTCGGCCTCGTCGCCACGCCCGTGGCCACGCGCCTGCGACCGCTCCAGCGCATGTTCCAGCGCCCGGGCCAGTTGCGACAGATCGGCGTAGCCCACGGTGCCGGAACTGCCGGCCAGCGAATGGGCGAACGCCACCGCCGCATCACCGACCGGCCGCTGTTGCTCCAGCGCCCACTCGGCCAGTTCCACACCCAGCCGGCGCGACAGTTCGTCGGCCTCGTTCAGGTAGATGTTGAACAGCGGAATGCCGATGCGCAGCGGACCGATCTGCCGGTAGGTTTCGGCCTCGGGCTGCGGATCTGGATCGACCTCCAGGACCAGTTCGGGAGCGGGCTCCGGCGGCAGGGCTGCCGCCGCTGGCGCCGGCGCCTCGACGCCGGTGGTGGGTGCGACATCCGCCGTGTCGGCGGCAAGGCCGTCCAACGCGGCCACAGCGGTGTCGGCGTCACCCTGGGCGTCCAGAGGCGCGGCGGCGGTGGGCAGTTCGGCGTCGGTGGCTGGCGCATCGACCAGGCCAAAGGCGGCGTCGAAGTCCTGCGCCAGGTCCATCTCGGTGGCCTCGGGCAGCAGGCCCGTCGGTGCCGAGGGGGCCACGTCGGCCACCAGATCCCGCGCCGGCAGCAGATCGACCAGGGTGGGCACCGGGGGAAGTTCGGCGTCGAGGTCGGCCAGCGAGATCTCGGGCAAGGGCAGCGCGTCAGGCGCAGCCGGGGGCAGCACGGGCGGCGGGCGCAGGTCCAGGTCACTGGCCAAGGGCAGATCAGGCACGCGCAGGCGCAGATCGAGCGTGGCGGCGGCGGGTGCCGGCGTGCCATCGGGCAGACCGTTGTCCAGCGGGAAGTCGTCGAGGACCAGGTCGTCCAAGGCCAGGTCATCGGGCGCGAAGTCGGCCGGCTCGGCTGCTGGCGTCGGCTCGGCCGGGGCTGCTGGCAGCAGGATGGGCGCGACGGCGGGCGCCACTTCGGCGGGCCGACCGTCCAGCGGCAGGCGCAGCCGATCGGTGCGCAAGGCATCGGCAGCGCGCACGATCGGTTGCGGACCGTGGCCAGCCACGTCGCCGTCACTGAGCGACTGCACCCAGCGCCCGAACAGCGCACAGGCCTCCTGGCTGAAGCCCCGCAGGTCGGCATCGGCGCCGGCGTGCTCGGCCAGCCGGGTGTTGTAGAGCTGCTCGCAGGCCCAGGCGGCCTCGCCGAAATCGAGCAGGCCGACCATGCGGGCGCTGCCCTTGAGGGTGTGGAAGGCCCGGCGCATCGTGGTCATGGCCTCGGTGTCGTCGTGGCGCACCTGCAGCGCGGCCAGCGCCTCGCCGGCACTGGCCAGCACCTCAGCCGCTTCCTCCAGGAAGATCTCCCGCATCTCGGGGTCGTCTTCCAGCCCGCTGGACACCGGCGCTGCCGGCGGCTGCGGTTGCGGCGCCTCAGTGGCTGGCAGCGCTGGCAAGGCATCGGCCAGGGTGTCCATCGCCAGCGTGGGCAGCACGATGGTGGCTTCATGCCCGGGCGGCAGGCGCAGGGTGGGCCCGTCGTCCATGTCCGACAGACGCAGCGTGACGGCGGGCACGGTGGCGGCCGGCGTGCTGCTCTCATCGGCCAGCATGTCCAGCGACAGCATGGGCAGGCCGTGGCTGCCCATCACCGGAAGCGCGGCAGGCGCCATGGCAGGCGCCGGCGGGCCGCCACGCTGGGTGGCGCGGGCCTGCTTGACGATGCGGTCGAACTCGAGCGTGACCGCCAGTGCGTCGGTGTCAGGTTGGCCGTGGCTCGCCGAGCCGGCCTGGGTGTCCATGGCATCGAAGCCGGTCGGCCGGTCCTCGCGGGCCATGACCGCCGTCAGGTTGCCGGACTCAGGATCAAAGCGGAACAGCGACTTGGCCATCTGCGGCTGCACGCTGACCATGTCGATCAGGAAGCTCAGCGCACCCAGGTTGTCGGCCAGGCGGTCGAAGCTGCCGCTCTGGATCGCGTGCTGGGGGTTGACCTCGGTGTTGGCCAGCGCATCCACATCGTCGCGCATGCGCAGCACCGCCAGCGACGCCTGGTCGAGCCCCAGCACCGACAGCACGCCGCGCATGGCCTGCAACTGGGCCGGCACCGGGATCAGCACATCGCGCCGGGCCGGGTTGCGGAAGTACTGGTCGATGTTCTTCTCGACCTCGGACAACGACGCGCGCAATTCCTGCACCACGCTGCCCATGGTCTGGCGGTCGGAGACACGCCGGTACAGCTCTTCCATCCACAGCTCGAGGGTGCCAGGGTCGCGCGCCTGGCGCACCGCGTCGATGCGCTGGGCCAGGCGGCGGATGCGCTCGGCGCTGTCGGGGTGGTCGAAATCGCCGTCCTCGATGGACGCGTCCAGGTACAGCAAGGCGGTCGCCACTTCCATCGCCAGCTCGGCCGGCGGCTCGCTACCGGCAGCCTGGGTGTGGGCTGCGGCCACCTGCAGCGCCCGGCCCAGCACCGCGCCTTCGGGGTACAGACGCGCCAGCGATTCGCTGACCAGCGCAAACTGTTCTGGCAGGCCGTCGTGGCGGGCCGAATCGCCGCCCGCCACGGCCGACCACACGTCCTTGGCGGCCGTCACCCGTTTGCGCGCCTGGGCCACCAGGGCGGGGTCGAAGCGGCCCAGGCTGGCACGGTCGTAGTCCACCGCCTGGCCTGCCGGCAGGGCATAACCCTGCCGCACCGCGGCCAGGCGCGGGCCGGCGGGATGGCTGCCGTCCACCATGGCCTGGCTGCAGAAGAACAGCAGGTCGTGGGCCAGACGCTCGGACGGCTCGGCAGACTCTCCGGCACGCAGCTGGGCCAGCAGTTTCGAGCCCAGGCGCTTGCTGTAGGCGTCGGGCTGCAGCAGGCCGTCGGCCTGGGCTTCGAAGAAGCCGGCAGCCAGCTGCCACAGCGTGGCAAGGCGGCTGTGCGGCGCATGGGCCGCCGCGTCGCCCTGGTCGGCCAGGGCCTGCACACCCGCGGCCAGAGCGGCAAAGACCTCGCTCATGCGCGCTGCCACGCTGGGCGGCGCGCCACGCATCATCGACAGCAGATCGGCTTCGATCTGGCCGGTGGTGTCGGCATCCGGGTGGCGCGCCAGCACGCCAGCATCGGCGGACAGGTCACGCCAAGCCCACGGCACCGCCCACAGATCGGCCGGGTGCACCCGCAGGGCACCGGCCAGTTCCTGCAAGGCCTTGTACTGGGGGAACAACGCCAGCGCCGACACCGGCTTGCCGGCCAGCCGGCGCTCGATGAAATCCAGCAGCGCGAAGCTGCCGCGCTCCAGGGTTTCCACGGCCGCCGGCGTGATCAGCTTGGGCCGGGCGCTGATGCGCTGCAGCGCAGCCTCGGCCGCACGCGGCAGTTCAGCCGCCGGCCCCAGGCCGACCAGTTCCAGCACACCCACGCACTGGTGCAGCTGGTTGCGGGCCTGGCGCAGCACCGACGGGTCGACCGTGTCGAGGTCGCCGCGCTGGGCCTGCTCCTTGAGATAGCGCCGCAGTGCCTTGTTGGCCAGATCCAGCGACCGGCGCAACTCTTCACGCACCCAGGACAGGGCGCTCAAGTCCTCGGCCGAGCCGCCCGGGGCGGTGTCGGCAAGGGCGCCGGTTTGGGCGCTGCTGGGGGCGCTGCTGGCGGTGACCATGGCGGGTGCTGCGCGCAGGCTCAGTCGATCTTGAAGCGCGACACCGACTGGCGCAGCTCCTCGGCCGTGCGCGACAGCTCACGCACCATCTGCGCGGTCGAACGGGTGCCGTCGCCAGTCTGCTCGGTCACCGCGAAGATGTGCTGGATGTTGTCGGCCACCACGTTGGCGGAGTCGGCCTCTTTCAGGGCCTGGGACGAGATCGCCTCGATCAGTTCGGCCAAGCGGCGTGTGACGCGGTCGATGTCACCCAGCGCGGAGCCGGCGGCGTCCGACAGGCGCGCGCCATCGACCACGCCCTGGGTGCTGCGGGCCATGGCGGCCACCGCATCCTGGGTGTCGGTCTGGATGGTCTTGACCAGGGCGGAGATTTGCCGCGTGGCGTCGCCCGACCGTTCAGCCAGGCGCTGCACTTCCTCGGCCACCACGCTGAAGCCGCGGCCGGCCTCGCCGGCGCTGGCGGCCTGGATGGCGGCGTTGAGCGCCAGCACGTTGGTCTGCTCGGTGATGTCGGAGATCAGTTCGGTGATCTCGCCGATCTCCTGGCTGGACTCACCCAGGCGCTTGATGCGCTTGGATGTTTCCTGGATCTGGTCGCGGATGGCGTTCATGCCGCCGATGGAGTTCTGCACCGCCGTCAGACCGGTCTCGGCCGCACGCAGCGATTGCCGTGCCACCTGGGCTGATTGCTGCGCCTGGGCCGACACCTCGTTGATGCGCTGGGCCATCTGCAGCACCGCGTCGCCGGTCTCGCGGATCTCGCGCAGCTGCTCGTCGGACGCCGCCAGCAGGTCGGTGGACGTGGTGGTGACCTGCTCGGTCGTCTCGGTCACCCGGTTGGCCGTGCCCTGCACCTGGCTGACCAGTGACCGCAACTCTTCCACGGTGTAGTTGATCGAGTCGGCGATGGCGCCGGTGATGTCCTCGGTCACCGTGGCCTGCTGGGTCAGGTCGCCCTCGGCCACCGTCTGCAGCTCGTTCATCAGACGAAGAATGGCGCTCTGGTTGGCGTCGTTCACCCGCTTGGCTTCGCGCTCCTGGCGCTCGGCCTCCAGGCGCTGGGCCTCGGCCAGGCCGGCGCGCTGGGCCTGGTCGGCCACATACAGCCGCAAGAAACCCCAGCCGCCCGCCACCACCATCGCCACCGCCACCAGCATGGCCAGGCCATGGATGACCTGGAAGCCGCCCTGATCGGCCAGTTGGTCCTGCACCGACTGCAGGCCCTTGCGCAATGGCTCGGAGTCGGCCAGCACCAGGCCCTGCGACTCACGCGCGCTCACCAGGCCCTGCAGGTTGCCCAGGATGGCGCTGGCCTGGGTGCGGGTCTGCTCGTACTGGCGCAGTAGCGTGCCCAGGGCCTGGCGCACTTCGGCATCCTTGGCACCGGGCAGGCGCATCTCGGCGCTGCCGCCGGTCAGGCCGTCGATGATCTCGCGGAAGCTGGTCAGGTCCTTGCCGAGCAGGAACACCGCATCGTTGCTGACACCTTCGCTGGTGAGGAATTCATTGGCGCTCTTGCCGATGCGCTGGGTCAGCATCACCAGCTTGCCCGCCTGGGTGAGCTCAGCCGCCGACGCGCCCTGCTGCAGCTTCAGCGCCGACACCGTCTCGGCCGATTCCAGCAACTCGCCCGCCTGCGCATTGATGGTGCGCAGCGCCTTGCTCACCTGCACAAGCGCGCTTTCCTGGGCCATCACGGCCTTGGCGTTCTTCTCGGCGCGGTCGACCAGGGGCATCAGCGGTTCGAGCAGGGCCTGGGCGGCAGCCGGCACGGCGGCCACGCTCGGCCCGCCGTCCTTGAGCTGGCGCGTGTTGGCCGCCAGCACGGTGGCCGCCTCCTTCACTTCGGCAAAGGCCGACGGCGTGCCCACCAGGGCCTGCGACACCGCCTTGGCCAGCCGCTGGGATTGCATCAGCGCCTGGCCGGTGGCGCCCACCTGCACCGCATTGCGGCTGGCCGACGTGAGGGCCAGCACCGTGGCCAGCACCAGCAGCAGCAGGCCCGCCAGCACCAAGCCGCTCAGGATGCGCTGCTGTGCGGCCAACGGCTTGTCGCCGATCAACGGCAGGGCCACAGCAGCGGGCAGGGCCGCTGCGGCGGCAGCAGCAGCGCCCACCGCGGGCATCAGCCGGGACTCGGAAAAATCGCTCAGCTGCTCGGACGGCGGCAGCTCGGAGATGATGGACTGGCCGCTCACCGTGGACGCCGTGCCGTGGTCGGCCGTGGGCAGGTCGAGGTCGGTGGCACGGGTGATGGCCATGGTCACGGTGCGGCCGTCGTCGCCGTCGGCCTGCAGGTCGTCGAAGCTGGCGGGCGTGTGCTCACGCGCGGCATCGTCGCCTGATCGGTTGTTCTTCAGTCTGTCGAGCAAGCCCATCACATCCCCTTGTCATTCTGGTGGCTGCTGCCATGCCCCCCGGATCTACCAGTCCAGGTGAGCGTGCACGCCATCAGGCGGTGATCGCCAGAAACTGCGGTGATTGCGCCAGTGCGGCGAGGTCGATTTCCTGCCACCAGCGACCAGCAGCATCGCGCCAGCGCGCCAGCGCGAACGCCGGACGCGCAGCATTGTCCGTGCTTTCATCGGCCGACTGCAGGTCGGCCGCATGGCGCAGGCCCTCGAGCCGGTCGATCATCAGCGCGCCGTTGATGCCCAGTGCGGCATTGAAGGCCACCAGCCGCGCGTGGCCCTGGGGCGGCACCTGCGGCGTGCTGTTGCGCAGCCCCAGGAAGCGCGCCAGGTCGACCACGGTGAACACGCCGCCGCGCAGGTTGACCACGCCGGCCAGCCACGGCTGGGTGTGCGGCACCGGCAGCAGCGGGCCCAGGTCGAAGATCTCGCCCGCCTGCTTCAATGACAGCAGCAGCCCCTGCCCGGCGCAATCGACCGCCAGCCACGACACGCCGGGCGTCTCGGAGCGCACCTGCTTCATGCGCTCCGCCAGCCGGGTCTGCAGGTCGCGCAGCGCTTGCTTGTTGGCCATGGGTGCGGCGGCGCAGCTTCAGTCGAATTGCTTGATCTTGGCGATCAGTTCGTCAGCGACCACCGGCTTGACGACGTAGTCCTTGGCGCCCTGGCGCAAGCCCCAGACGCGGTCGGTCTCCTGATTCTTGCTGGTGCACATGATCACCGGCAGGCCGGCATAACGCGGGTCGCGTGTGATGGTGCGGGTGAGCTGGAAGCCGTTCTGGCCGGGCATCACCACATCCATCAGGACCAGGTCGGGCTTGTCTTCGGCCAGACGTTTCAGGGCCTCGTCACCGCTTTCGGCCGTGCGCACCGAGTAGCCGCGCTTGAGCAGCAGTTCGGTCATGTGGTGCAACTCGGTCTTGGAGTCGTCGACCACCAGGATCTTGTTCACGGGCATCTTCGGTTCTCCGCAGGGGTGGCAGCAGGCTGGGAGCCGCTCAGGTGGTGTCGCCGCCGGCACCGAACTGCTGC
>JBBAPL010000023.1:0-51934 GCA_040400895.1 Aquabacterium sp. | reverse complement strand
TACTACTTCGGGTCGAAGGAGGGCCTGTTCATCGCCGTGATCGAGGACACCTATCGCCGGTTCAATGAGGCCGAGCAGGGCCTGCTGCTCGACACTGCCCAGCCGCTGCTGGCGCTGGACGCGATGATCCGCTTCGTCTGGACCTACTACCAGAAGAACCCCGAGTTCATCACCCTGCTCAACAGCGAGAACCTGCTGCGCGGCAAGCACATCGCCAAGAGCGTGCGTGCCAAGGACTATTCATCCCCCGCGCTGGCCATCACCGACACCGTGCTGCAGGCCGGCATCGCGCAGGGCCTGTTCCGCCCGGCCGTCAAGGCGCGCGACCTGTACCTGATGATCGCGTCGATGGCCTACTTCTACCTCAGCAACCGCTTCACGTTGTCGTCGTTCCTGGGTGAGAACCTGGAGGCACCCGCCGCGCTGGCGCACTGGGAGGCCTTCGTCATCGACGCGGTGCGCCGCGCCGTCTGCGTGACCACGCCGGCAGCTTGAGGCCCTGCGCCACTTCATGTAGCCTTTGCTACACCAACAACGGAGAGCAGCGATGGCAGATGTGGCAGCAGGTGGCAAGTCGGGCAAGGTGGTGATCCGCAACATCGGACTGCTGCTGTCGGGTGACCTCGACCGGCCGATCCTGGACGCTGACACTATCGTGGTGGTCGACGGCATCATCACCCAGGTCGGCCGCGAGAAGGACTGCGACACCGCCACGCCCGACACCCTGATCGACGCCCGCGGCACCTGCGTGGCGCCCGGCCTGATCGACAGCCATGTGCATCCGGTCTTCGGCGACTGGACCCCGCGGCAGAACCAGATCGGCTGGATCGACAGCACGATGAACGGCGGCGTCACCACCATGATCAGCGCCGGCGAGGTGCACCTGCCCGGCCGGCCGAAAGACATCGTCGGCCTGAAGGCCCTGGCCATCACCGCCCAGCGCGCCTTCGACAACTTCCGCCCCGGCGGCGTGAAGGTGCTGGCCGGCGCACCGGTGATCGAGAAGGGCATGGTCGAGAGCGACTTTGCCGAACTGGCTGCCGCCGGCGTCAAGCTGCTGGGCGAGGTGGGCCTGGGCTCGGTGAAGGCCGGCTACGAGGCCAAGGAAATGGTGGCCTGGGCGCGCAAACATGGCATCCAGAGCACCATCCACACCGGTGGACCCAGCATCCCCGGGTCGGGCCTGATCGACAAGGACGTGGTGCTGGAGGCCGACGCCGATGTCATCGGCCACATCAACGGCGGCCACACCAGCCTGCCCGAGCGCGACGTGTGTGATCTCTGCGAGAAGAGCCCGCGCGCCATCGAGATCGTGCACAACGGCAACGAGAAGGTGGCGATCGCCGCGGCCCAGGCCGCCATGCAGCTGAAGTGCCCGCACCGGGTGATCCTGGGCACCGACGGGCCGGCCGGCTCGGGCGTGCAGCCCTTGGGCATGCTGCGCATGGTCGCCCTGCTGTCCAGCCTGGGTGGCATCCCGGCCGAGTTGGTGTTCTGCTTTGCCACCGGCAACACCGCGCGCCTGCGCAGCCTGAACTGCGGCCTGATCGAGCCGGGCCGCGACGCCGACTTCGTCTTCATGGACCGTGCCCAGCACACCGCCGGCCGCACCCTGCTGGAGAGCGTGCAACTGGGCGACATCCCCGGCGTGGGCATGGTGATGATCGATGGCATCGTGCGCTGCGGTCGCAGCCGCAACACGCCGCCGGCGACGGAGGTGCCGGTGGTGGTGGGCCACTGAGCCAGTCGCTGAACGCGTCACGCCTGGCGCCATTTGCACGCTCAAGATCGGCGAAAGCGCTCCGATAGAGCAGGGGTTGTCCCATCGCACGTGCGCATGGCGCTGGTTCACTCGGCGCCGCAGCGGCCTGCAGCCCCACCCCGTGCCGGAGCATCGTCCATGAAGCCTTCCAATCGCCGCAGTTTCGTCCTCCATGTTGCCGCCGCCAGCGGCGCCCTCGCCTGTGGCAGTGCCATGGCCGCCCCCAAGAAGTTCGAGGAGAGCGAGCCCAAGGCCGTGTCCCTGGGCTACAAGCACGACTCGGCGCAGGTCGACAAGGCGCGCTTTCCCAAGCACGTTGCCAGCCAGAAGTGCAACAACTGCATGGCCTGGCTGGGCAAGCCGGCCGACGCCTGGTCTGAGTGCGACCTGACCGCCGACCGCCTGGTGGCGAACGGCGGCTGGTGCAGTTCCTACGTCAAGACCTGACCCACGCCGCGCAGGCGGCCCAAGCTCAGGGTCGTTGCGTCACGGGCGCTGCACCGGCTGCCAGGCGGCTGCTGCGCACCCAGCCGGTGGCCTCGCCGCCGGTGCGCGGGTTGCGGTACCAGACGGCGGTGTAGCCCGACAGTTCGCGGTCGGCCTCCACCGGCTCGCCCGGCAGGATGAACACCCCCTGCATGCGGCAATTCGCGTCCGGCGCGGCGTGGAACTGCAGCCGTCCGCTGCCCACCACCTGCAGGCCTGAACTGCCCGGCGGCACCACCGTGCCCTTTTCCAGCGCCGTCAGGGACAGCTGGATGCAGTCGGCATCGGCCACCAGCGTGGCGGTGGCTGCGGTCGCTTCGGCTGCCGGCGGCGCGCCGGCCCTGCTGCCACTGCGGCCTGGCAACGCCGCTGCGGGAGGCATCGGCCTGGCCGCAGCAGCGGGTGCTGCCGCCACGACTGGCGCCTGCGCCGCTGCTGCCGCTGCCAGCGCCTTGACCGCCTCGGCGGTGATGGCCTGCAGCCGGCCCGACCGCACCCAGCCACTGGCCTCGCCACCCGTTCGGGGATTGCGGTACCACACCAGCGTGAAACCTGCGATCTCGCGGTCTGCCTCCACGGTCTCGCCGCTCATGGCAAAGACACCTTGCATCATGCAGTCCGTGTTGGGTGCCGAATGGAAAGGCACCCGCCCGCCACCGGTGAGCTGGCGGTTCACAGAGGCCTCAGGGATGCGCACCGCGGCCCGGGTGTTGCTGGCTGCAAGGTGCACGCAATTGGCGTCGCCCGATGCAGCGGGGGCGGTTGCCAGGGCGGTCGCGCCGGCGGGTGCGGGTACCGCGATGGTCGCAGGTGCAAGTGCCGCGGGCGCCGCCGCGACGGCCACTGCCGAGGCAGGTGACATCCCTGCGGACGCAGGTGGCAACACTGCAGTGGCAGGTGCCGACGCACGCGCCATCAATTCAAGCGCCGACGCAGGCAGACCGGGCTGCGGTGCCGAGGCAGGCGCGTCGGCCGCTGGCGCAGGGGACGGCGCCGCCGCAGCCCCGGTGGCCGTGCCTGGCGTCGTGCCCAACCACAGCGCAGGGTAATAGCGCGCGGTCTGCGCACCGTAGAGTGGCTTGTTGGCACCCTGGTGGCAGGTGGCGCAATGGATCTTGGCCGCATCGCCGGTCGGCCCCAGCCGACCCGCCGGCACGGCCGGGAAGTGGGGGGTCAATGGTTCGAGGTAGGTGTTGTTCAGATCCCGCACCATGCGGATGCCGTGCCACGCGGTGGTGCGCTGCGGCAGGCTCTGCGGCCAGCTGGCGAAGGACTGGGTGTTGTGGCAGAACGTGCAGTTCACACCCAACGACTTGGACACGTGCGTCATCAGCGCATAGGTGTGTTCAGCCTGCTTCGTGGAGTGGCGGTTGGCGGCCGCCCCGCTCTGCGCCATGGCCACGTTGCCGTTCACCCGGATGTCCTGCGCGTTCAGCAGATAGGGCGTGAACGGGTCGAACGGAAGTGACGAAAAGCCCACCGACTTGGCGGGGGAGTTCTGCCCGGCCAGGTCGCCCATGATCGAATTGGCGTTCTTGCGGTCCTGCGGCTTGAACCAGACCATCTTGGGCACCGGGTTGCCACGGTGACAGGTGTAGCAGGTGACCCCGGTGTTGGCGATGTGCGACTGCCAATCGTTGTTGAGGTGCCGCACCATCTGGATCATGCGACGCGACACCACCTTGGTGTACTTCGCGTCGCTGGCGAAGTCGCCGTCCACGTGGCAGTGGGAGCAACTCTGCTTGGGCGCCACCCAGGCGGTGATGGCATTCATCGTGCGACCGAACTCACCGATCGTCAGTTCACCCAGCACCTGCACGTTCTTGTAGGTGGCGCCGGCCAGCGGCGCGTTCTCGCGCACCCTGGCCGGACGGGCAATCTCTGGGGCGGCATGCAACGCGGCATCGGCCTCCAGCGCCCGCACGTTGTCGACCTGGGCCATGCCGGTGCCTCGATAGCCCTTCTGCGCCGTGGCCACCGGCGGGGGCTCACAACCGGAGACCAGCAAGGCCACCCCGACCAAGCTGAGCGAGACTGCTCTGATGAACGTGCGCATGCTGCGGCTCTTCCGTCAGTCTGACGGGTTGCCAGGTGATCGCGCCAGACCGCGAACCAGGGCGCCGACCACCCGCCTGGAACGTGTCGACCACCCCAACCCGATGTTCGATTGCGTGTCATCTTAGCGTGACACTGCTCCGCGTCCATTCGGGTTGTCGCCGAATTGCATCCAGGCGCCGAAGCGCCTGTGTTTGATCAGCGCCAGACCTCTGGCGCTGCCGTTCGTGTCGCCGCCGCGTCGGTGGCGTCAGGCGGGCTGCAGCTTGAAGGCGCCCACCGTCTCCAGCAGGCGGCCGGCCTGCTGGCGCAGGCTTTCGGCCGCGGCGGCCGACTGCTCCACCAGCGCGGCGTTCTGCTGCGTCACTTGGTCAAGCTCGGTCACCGCATTGCCGATCTGGTCGATGCCCGATGTCTCCTGGTTGCTGGACTGGCTGATCTCCCCGATCATCGAGGTGACCCGCTGCACCCGGCCGACGATGTCGTCCATCGTCACGCCCGCGCCCTGCACCAGTTTCGATCCGGCTTCCACCCGCTCGACGCTGTCATGGATCAGGGTCTTGATCTCGCGCGCAGCATCGGCGCTGCGCTTGGCCAAGCTGCGCACCTCGCTGGCCACCACGGCAAAGCCACGTCCCTGCTCGCCCGCGCGGGCCGCTTCCACGGCGGCGTTCAGGGCCAGGATGTTGGTCTGGAAGGCGATGCTGTCGATCACGCCGATGATGTCGACCACCCGCTTGCTGCTGGCGGCAATCTCCTGCATGGTGTGCACCACCTGGCCGACCACCTGGCCACCCTTGGTCGCCGCCGCGCTGGCACCATCGGCCACGCTGCGGGCCTGCACCGCGGTGTCGGCGTTGTTGCGGGTGGTCACCCGGATCTCCTCCATCGACGCGGCCGTCTGCTGCAGGCTCGCTGCCTGGCGTTCGGTGCGCTGGCTCAAGTCGGCATTGCCGGCCGCGATCTGGCCGGTGCCGGTGGCAATGCTCTCGCTGCCAGCGCGCACGCTGGCCACCACCGTCGACAGGCGCTGGCGCATCTCGTCCAGGGCTCGCAGCAAGTCACCCAGTTCGTCCTTGCGGTTGACCTTGACCTCGCGGGACAGGTCGCCGTCGGCCACGGTGCGTGCCATGGTCACGGCCGCGCCCAGCGGCCGGGTGATCGACACCGTCACCATCCAGGCCACCACGACGCCGCCCACCAGGGCAAAGCCGACCAGCGCCAGCATCAGCACCTTGGCACGGGCAAAGTCTGCCTCGGCGTCCTGCACGAATTCGCGGCTGGTCTTGTCCTGCAGGCCAGCCATGGTCTGCAGCACGATGATCCAACGGGCCTGGCGCGGGCGCACCCGCTCCATCAGGAAGTCGACCGCCGCGGCGCTGTCTTCCACCTGGCCCAGTTCAGCGGCCTTGGCCATCAGCGGCGAGGTGGTCTTGTCGGCCCGCTCCATCGCTTCGAGCAACGCTTTCTCGGCTTCGGACGCGTCAAACGTCTTGATCAGATCCAGCAGCTTGGCATAGGAGTCGGCGTAGTCCTTGCCGGCCTTGTCGATGGCCTCCAGTTCCTGCTTCTTCAGCTCCGGGTCCTTCAGCAGCGCCAGGTTGCGCAGCGCGATCGCGCGCTGGCTGACCGAATAGATCATCTTGGTGACCTGCGCAATCTGCTGGTTGTTGCTCTGTGTCACATGCGCCAGACGGTCCTTCATGTCGACCATGCGCAGGCCGGCATAGCCCGCCAGCACCAGCATCAGCACAAACACGCCACTGAAGGCCAAGATGAGCCGCGTGCGGATGCGCAGGTTCAGCAACGGGGCCAGCAGGAACTCGAATCTGGGGCGTCGATCAGCAAGAGACATCGGGGGGCTCCGTCAGCCAGGTACGCGGGCCGGCATTGGCCCGTCGGAAGCAGGTCACGGCGACCGGCCACAGTTGCATTTCGGCATGCGCCGACGTGTTCTGTTGTGGGGAGCCCTTGACGGTTCCGATCCATCCATCACTCAAGTTGGACCGGGACTTGACCGATGTCATGCCAGAAGCGGCCCGGTGGGGCTGGCGCTCAAGCCTTGGCGACTGGCGTCGATAAGCCGGCACCAACGCCCGCCATGCATCGGCAGTGCGGCCACCCCCTCCACTGAAGGAGCTTCCATGAAGCCACGTCTTGTCACCGCAGTTCTTCTGGGCTGTCTGTGCCTGCCAGCGCTGGCGCAGTTCCAGTCGGCGGAGTCCGCCATCAAGTACCGCCAGGGCGCCTTCAGCGTGATGGCCGCGCACTACAGCCGGCTGGCCATGATGGCGCAAGGCATCCAGCCCTTCGACACCAAGGTGGCGATCGAAAACGCCGAGCTGGTCACCAGCCTGTCGCGCCTGCCGTTCCAGGCCTTTCTGCCGGGCAGCGAAAAAGGCGCGCCCAACCGCGCCAAGGACGAGATCTGGAAGGAATCGGCGAAGTTCAAGGCCGCGGCCGACAAGATGATGGCCGACACCGTCAAGCTGGAAGCAGCCGCCCGCTCGGGCGACTTCGAGAGCATGCGGTCGGCCGTGGGCATCGTTGGCAGAAGCTGCAAGTCCTGCCACGATGACTTCCGCGGCAGCAAGCGCGAGTGAGCCAGCTCAGTCGAGCGTGATGGCGCCGATGTGCGCCACGCTGTGGCCCTGGGTGTTGTCGGCGTCGCCGGCAATGGCCACACCCACCAGTGGCACCGGCGCGTCGGCCTCGTCGCCGAACAGGCGCAGGAAGTCGGCCCGCACATCGCGCTGCTCGGTCTGCCAGGCGTGCAGCGGCGCTTCGGGCCCGCGCAGCACGATCATGCGCACGCGGCGGGTGTAGGCGTTGTCCAGCACCGTGCCCGGGGCCAGGCGCGCATCCCAGACATAGCAGACGCTGGCCGCCGGCAGTGCCTCGCCGCTGCGCAGGCGGGCGATGCGCAGCACCTGGCGTTCCAGGAAGGGCACCGCGCCTGTGGGCAAGTCGAACAGGACGCAGACCTTCAGCGGGCTGTCGTCGCCGTCCTTGCGACGCAGGTCGGCGGCCAGGTTCGGCGTCTCCACCCGCCAGCGCCAGGCCAGGCGGTGTGCGCCCGGGCTGGCCGACACCGGGTGCACCAGGTTGCCATAGCTGCCGCTGGCGTCGATGCGCAGCGCACGCTGCCCATCCAGGCTGACGACGCTGTAGCGGGTGAGCGGCATGCGTTGCTTGGGCAGACCCACCACCTGCCAGGGCAGTTGCGGCGTGTCATCGGCAGCCGCCGGGGCAGCCAGCAGCGGCCCGCCTGCCTGGGCAGCACCTGCCACGACCCAGGCCAGCACCCCCCCCAGCGACCACGGCAGCGCGCGCGTCATGCCCGCGCCCCAAAGGCCAGCCAGCCCGCCCGCAGCCGCACCACCAGCGTCAGCCCGCACAGCACGGCAAACCCCAGCGCCAGCGGCGCAAAGGCCGCTGGCCACAGGCACATCAGCATGAAGCAGACCAGGGTCTCGCCGGCCTCGGTCAGCCCGCCCAGGTAGTACAGGCCCTTGGCCGGGTGGGCCAGGCTCTTGAGCCCATGCCGCTCGGCCAGCACGGCATAAGCCAGAAAGCTGCTGCCAGTGCCGATGAAGGCCGCCAGCAGCACCGCGGCGGCCAGCGCGTTGGCCGGCGGGTCGGCCAGCGCAAACGCCAGCGGGATGCTGGCGTAGAAGAGGAAGTCGAGCGTGATGTCGAGAAACGCGCCACGGTCGGTGGGCCGGGTGAGGCGGGCCACCGCACCGTCCAGGCCGTCCATCAGCCGGCTGGCCAGGATCAGCACCAGGCCGGCCAGCGGTTGCCGCAGGGCGATGCAGGCCGCAGCCGCCAGGCCGATCACGAAGCCTGCCCAGCTGACCTGGTCGGCCGACACGCCGCGCTGCACCAGCCGGCGCGCCAGTGCGGTCAGGCCCGGCGCGATCAGGGCCTGTGCCGGGCGGTCGAACATGCGGCGGTCGGGGCGGTGCGCATCACCGCCAGATCATCGCACCCGCCTGGTGGCGGGCCGCCATGCAAGGACAAGGGTCAGCGGGGCGCCATCCGGATGGCGCCGTCGATGCGCACGCTCTCGGCGTTCATGTAGCCGTTGGTGATCATGAACTCGGCCAGCGCGGCGTATTCGGCCGGGTCGCCCAGGCGCTTGGGGAACGGCACCGACGCGGCCAGCGCTTCCTTCACCTTGTCAGGCGCGCCCTGCAGCAGCGGCGTGTTGAACAGGCCCGGCAGGATGGTGTTGACGCGGATGTTCTCGCCCATCAGGTCACGGGCGATCGGCAGGGTCATGCCCACCACGCCGGCCTTGCTGGCCGAATAGCTGGCCTGGCCCATCTGGCCGTCCTGCGCGGCCACGCTGGCGGTGTTGATGATGGCGCCGCGGTCGCCATCGGGCAGGACCGGCAGCGTCAGCATGCCCGCCGCGCTCTTGGCGATGCAGCGGAACGTGCCGATCAGGTTGATCTGGATGATGCGCTCGAAGTTGGCGGTGGGAAACGCCTTGATCTCACCGGTGGTCTTGTCGCGGCCGGCCGTCTTGATGGCGTTGCCGGTGCCGGCGCAGTTGACCAGGACGCGCTCTTGCCCGATGGCGGCGCGCGACTTCACAAACCCGGCGTCGACCGACTCTTCCTTGGTCACGTCGACCAGGCAGAACACGCCGCCCAATTCGGCAGCCAGGGCTTCGCCGGCGGTGGCATTCAGGTCGAACAGGGCCACTTTGACGCCCTGGGCCGCCAGGCGGCGGGCCGTGGCGGCGCCCAGGCCGGACGCGCCCCCGGTGATGACGGCGGAGATGGTGGAGTCGAGTTTCATGGCGGAGCCTTGCCGGTGGATGGAACAGGCCCGCACCCTATCCAGCCGTGCCGTGGCCGGCCATCGTCCGATTCGACGAAGTTGCGGCCGGCAATCCGCCCGGGCTCAGCCGACGGGCGCCGGCCGGCGGATGCGGATCAAGCCCTCCTGGGCCACGCTGGCCACCAGGGCGCCATCACGCCGCCACAGGCTGCCACGGCAGAAGCCGCGCGCGCCACTCAGGCTGGGGGAGTCGCTCTGGTACAGCAGCCAGTCGTCGAAGCGGAAGTCGCGGTGGAACCACATCGCATGGTCCAGGCTGACGCCCTGCACGTTGCCCTGCTGCCAGCTTAAAGCGTGCGGGCGCATGGCCACGCTCATCAGGCTCCAGTCGCTGGCGTAGGCCAGCAGGGCCTGGTGCAGCAGCGGGTCGTCGGGCAGCGGGTGCGGCGCGCGCATCCAGTGCAGGGCCTGGGCCGGCATCGGCACCGGCGCAAACGGGTCGATCGGGTTGACGGCACGGCTCTGCATCGGCTGGGCCTGCTGCAGGTACATCTGGCGCCAGGCGGGCATGCGGTCGGCCATGCGGCGGTCGCGCTGGTGGTCGTCTTCCAGGCTCTCGGGCGGGGGCGCGTCGGGCATGCCATCCTGGTGGGTGGGCCCGGTCTCACGCTTCTGGAACGACGCCGACATGTGGAAGATCGCCTGGCCATGCTGGATGGCCACCACCCGACGGGTGGTGAAGCTGGCGCCGTCGCGGATGCGGTCGACGTCGTAGACGATGGGCACGGCCTTGTCGCCCGCCCGCAGAAAGTAGCCGTGCAGCGAATGCACCTGCTGGCCGTCGGCCACGGTGCGGCCGGCGGCCATCAGCGCCTGGCCCAGCACCTGGCCGCCGAACACCGCCTGCCCGCCATGGTCGCGGCTGCGGCCGCGGAAGAGATTGTGCTCCAGCGGCTCCAGCCGCAGCAGGTCGACCAGGTCGAGCAGGGCCTGGCGGGTGTCGTTGTCGGGGGCGCTGTGGGCAGCGCCGTCGGTGCCGGCGGCGGCGAGGGACGGACTGGCGAGGGGGTCATCGGACATGGTGTCCCGATTGTGCCGGGCCGCTGCCGGAGGGCTGGGCCAGAATCCCGGGTGATGCCCCCCCTGTCCGCACCCGGCACCGTGGCCGGGCCCCTGTCGTCCAAGCTCAGCCCGCCCCAGTCTCAGGCGCGCCAGGTGCTGCGCCAGGCCGTGGTGCGCCGCATGGCCGATGCGGGCGGCGTCAAGCTGCTGCTGGTGCGCGCGCCCGCCGGCTTCGGCAAGACCACCGCCATGGTGCAGGCACGCGAGCAACTGGCCGCCAACGGCGTGGCCACCGCCTGGCTGACGCTGGAGCGCACCGACAACGACGCCCCCCGCTTCCTGGCCTACCTGCAGCAGGCGGTGGCCCAGATCGTCGGCCAGCCCGGCGCGCCGGCTGCCCTGCCGGGGCCGGGCCCGGCCACCACGCTGGCGGTGGTGGACGCGCTGGCCCGCCATGGGGCGCCGTTTGCGCTGTTTCTCGACGACTTCGAGCTGATCACCGAGCCCGCCGTGCTGGGCCTGGTGCGCGAGATCATCGACCAGCTGCCACGCCGCGGCCAGCTGGTGCTGGGCTCGCGCAGCCTGCCCGACCTGGGCCTGGGCCGGCTGCGCATGGCCGGGCAGTTGCTGGAGATCGACACCGAGCTGCTGCGCTTCTCACGCGACGAGACGCGGCAATTCCTGGCGCTGCGCTGGTCGGGTGCCGGCGCAGCCGACAGCGCCGGCACTGATTGGGCCGCCCAGGTCGACCCGCTGCACCGCAAGACCGAAGGCTGGGTGGCGGCGCTGTGGCTGGCGTCGATGGCGCTGGAGGCGGTGATCGCCCGCCAGGGCAGCGTGGCCGACTTCATCGCCCAGTTCTCGGGCAGCAACCGGGCGGTGGCCGACTTCCTGGCCGAAGACGTGCTGGCCCGGCAGAGCCCCGAGGTGCGTGATTTCCTGCTGCGCACCAGCATCCTGCGGCAGTTCAATGCGCCACTGTGCCAGGCGCTCACGCCGCGCAGCGATGCCGCCCGCATCCTGGCCCAGCTGGACGCGGCCAACCTGTTCATCACCCCCATCAGCCAGCCGGCCCGCGCCGCCGGCACGGCGCCTGCTGAACGTGAATGGCGCTACCACAGCTTGTTTGCCGACTTTCTGCGCGCCCAGCTGGCGCGCGAGCAGCCCGACGCGCTGGCCCGCCTGCACCTGGCGGCCTCGGGCTGGTATGAAAGCCAGGACCGGCCGGTGCCGGCCATCGACCACGCCATCGAAGGTGGCGACGCGCCGCACGCCATCCACCTGCTCGCCGGCCATGCGATGGCCTTCCTGGAGCAGGGCCGCATGCGCCTGCTGGCACGCTGGTTCGCCGCCGTGCCCGATGCGGCCCTGGCCGACCGGCCAATGCTGCAGGTGGTGTCGCTCTGGGCCTGCAACCTCACCCGCGGGCCCTGGGCGGCGATGGACCAGCTGCAGCAATCGGGCTGCGCCACCAGTGCCGACGCCGCAGTGCGCGCCCATGTCAACGCGCTGCAGCCGATGCTGCTGGCGATGATGGACCAGGTGGAAGACGCCGCCGACCTGGGGCGCGAGGCCTTGGCCCGGGTGCCCACCGGCCAGCGTTTTGCCGACAGCGTGCTGTGCAATGTGATGGCCCATGTGATGGGCGTGCTGGGCGAGCGAGAGCAGGCCCAGCGCCTGCTGGACGCTGCGCGCAAGGGCCAGCAGGACAGCGGGCTGCCAGGCCATGGCTTCAACCGCATGTACACCGAATCGGTGGAAGGCGTGCTCGACCTGCAGCAGGGCCGACTGCGCCAGGCCACGGCACGCTTCCGCCTGGCGCTGGGCACGTCCGCCGCGCCCGGTGCGGCGCTGGGCACCGGCCTGGGCCTGGGCGGCAACCTGTGGCAGCCCACCCATGGCAACGCCTGGGCCGGCGTGCTGTATGCCGGCGTGGTGTACGAGGCCCACCAACTGGCCCAGGCCGAGCATCTGCTCAACGTCTACCTGCCGCTGGCACGCGATGTCGGCCTGCCCGACCACATGATCCTGAGCCATGTGATGGTGGCCCGCATCGCCTTCGGCCGGGGCGACATCGACGCCGCGCTGCAGCTGATCACCGAGCTGGAGCACCTGGGCCACCACCGCCAGCTGCCCCGGGTGGTGGCCAGCGCCCGGCTGGAACGCGCGCGGGTGCTGATGCTGCAGGGCCAGGCCGAGGCAGCCGCCCTGGCACTGGACCGCGCCGACGACACGGCGGTGTGGCAGCGGGTGGCGCGCCACCAGTTCAGCGCCCACGATGTGGACGACATGCCGATCGGCCGGCTGCGTTGGCAGGTGCTGTTTGGCGACCCGGCCGCAGCCGCCCGCGCCGCGGCGGCCGCCGTCACCCAGGCCCAGGCCGGTCAGCGCCAGCGCCGGGCGCTGAAGCTGCAGGTGCTGCAGGCGCTGGCCCTGCAACGCGCCGGCAGCCCGGCCGACCTGGAGGCTGCGCTAGCACTCACCGGCCGGCTGCTGCAGGTGGCGCAAGCCGAAGGCTATGTGCGCCTGCTGCTGGACGAAGGGCCGGCGGTCGGCACGCTGTTGCGCCGCACCCAGGCCGCCATGCAGGCGTCGGCCGAGCGCACCGACCCGCTGGTCGACGACTGCCTGCAACGCCTGATCGCCCTGGCCGGCGACGAGCCGCTGGCCGACGAGCCGGCGCCGGTGGCCGAGCCCGCAGCGCCCCATCCGACGCTGGACGAGCCACTCACCCGCAAGGAGATCCGCGTGCTGCAACTGCTGGCCGAGGGCTACAGCAACAGCGTGATGGCCGAGAAGCTGTTCGTCAGCGACAGCACGGTGCGCACCCACCTGCGCAACATCAACCTGAAGCTGGGTGCCCGCAGCCGCACCCAGGCGGTGGCGATTGCCCGGCGGCTGGGCGTGATGACCTGACGCCGACCGCTCAGGCCGGTGTCAGGTGCTTGGCAAACAGCGTGAACAGCCGCGCCCAGTGGCGCTCGGCCGACGGCTTGTCGTAGATGCCGGCGCGCAGCGGGAAGGCAAAGCCGTGGTGGGCGCCGGGGTACCACTCCAGCCGGTGCGGCGCACCGCCAGCCTGCAGCGCCGCCTGCAGCGTGGCCACCTGCTCGGGCGATGCCCAGCGGTCATGCTCGGCACAGGCGTGGTAGCTCTCGCACTGCACCTGTCCCACCACCTTGTGCGGTGAATCGGCCGCGTCGGTCACCATGTTGGCGCCGTAGATGCTGGCAATGCAGCGCAGGCGCTGCGGGAACGCAGCCGCCGCCCACACCACGAACGGCCCGCTCATGCAGTAGCCCACCGCGCCGATGCGGGTGGCGTCGGCGGCCGCAAAACCATCGACGAAAGCCAGCAGGGCCTGCGTGTCCACCCGGGTGGTGTGGGCGCTGAGCGAATGCATGTGGCTGAACATCTCGGCCATGGCCGGCTCGGTGCGTTCCTTCAACCAGTACTCGCGCGTGCGGCGGTAGTACAGGTTGGGCAGCACCACGCAGTAGCCCACGGTGGCCAGGCGGCGCGCCATGTCGTGCAGCTCTTCGCGCTTGCCGGGGGCGTCCATGTAGAACAGGATCACCGGGTGCGGTCCGCCTTCGTCGGGATGCACCACAAAGGTGTTCATGGCGCCGTCGGCGGTGGGGATGTCGATGTGGTGCTCGATCATGGGGGGTCTCCTGGGTGTGCGGCGGCGCCGCTGCTGCGGCGCCAGAAGTCCTGGTGCAGCGCGGCGATCTCGGCTTCGACGTCGGCCACCGGGCCGATCACGTCGATTGGTTTCTGGCCACGGGCGAACACGGCGCGGCAGGGCAGGTCCAGCGTGGGGTTCTCGGCATGGTTCCCGGTCAGTGCCAGCAGGCGGGATTCGGCCATGCCGTAGACCACCCGGCCGATGTGGGCCCAGTACTGGGTGCCGGCGCACATGGCGCAGGGTTCGACCGTGGTGTAGAGGGTGCAGCCCCACAGCTCGGCCGGCATGAAGCGGCTGGCCGCCGTGCGCGCCAGCACCGATTCGGCATGGTTGACGCTGTCGACATTGCCCTGGCGCAGCAGCACCGTGGTGTGGTCGGCCGCCACCAGCACGGCGCCGAACGGGTGGTGGCCCGCGGCCAGCGATGCGGCGGCCACCGCATTGGCGGCGCGCAGGTGGGTGACGATCTGGTCGTGGCTGGGGGCGGTCATGGCATTGAGCGCGCTACTTCCAGGCGAACTTGGGTTGCTCGAAGTGCGCCACCCGGGTCGGCCGGCCCAGCACGCAGACCTCGCGGAACTGGTAGACCATGGCGGCGGTGGGCGCGGCGATCCAGTTGTCGCCCACCGGCATCTTCAAGACCGGGTGCTCGCTGCCTTCCAGCGGCTCCAGGATGGGCGAGTCGGGGCGCAGGAACTCGGTCACCGGGATGCGGTGGATGCTGGCCACCTCGGCCGGGTTGGGCGTCAGCTGGCGGGCCTCGCCGCCCCACACCACCACCGGCGTGATGGCATAGCCCGACCGGGTGATGAAGGTGTCGAGCCGGCCCAGCACGTCCTCGGGCTGCAGCTGCAGGCCGACTTCTTCCTGCAGCTCGCGCAGGGCGGTCTGCTCGGGGGTCTCGCCGGCGTCGATGCGGCCACCGGGCAGCGCCCACTGGCCGGCGTGGCCGCTCAGGCCCTTGGCGCGGCGGGTGAGGATCAGCGCGGCCTGGGTGCTCCAGACACGCGACTGGCGCAGGCCGCGCAGTTGGGCGCCGCGCCCTTCGTCGGCCACCACCAGCACCACGGCGGCCTGCTTCAGGCCGGCGGCGTCGGGCGCATGCAGTTGCCAGGCCGCCAGGCGGTCGGCCACCAGGGTACGCAGCGCGCTGTCACGTTGCATGGGGCTGCTTCAGGCTTGCGACGTGGAGAAGGCCGGGGCGCGCTGTTCGATGTTGGCGCGCACCGCCTCCAGCTGGTTGGGCTGGCCCATCAGCGCCACCTGCTCGTCGCTCTCGGCCTGCAGCAGTGCGCGGGCGCTGTCGGCCAGAACCTGGCTGCTGGCATTCATCAGCCGCTTGTCAGCCCGCAGCGCGCTGGGGCTGCGCTGGGCCAGGGCCTGGGCCATGGCGCGGGCCTCGGCCAGCGGGTCGGCACACACGCGGGTGGCCAGGCCCAGGGCCACGGCCTCGGTACCGCTGACGATGCGGCCGGTGTAGGTGAGTTCACGCGCATGGTCGTCGCGCACCAGGCCGCGCATCAGCACCACGCCGGCCATGTCGGGCACCAGACCCCACTTGATCTCCATGACGCTCATCCTCAGGTCGGCGGTGACGAGCCGGATGTCGGCGCCCAGCGCCACCTGCAGGCCGCCGCCGAAGGCCACGCCATGCACCGCGGCGATCACCGGCACCGGGATCTCGCGCCAGCCCAGGCCCACGTATTGGGCCGAGTTGGCGATGCCGTGGGTGCGCGGGCGCAGGTCGCGCGTGGCACCGGGCTCGCCGTTGTTCAGCTTGGCCATGCGGCCCATGTCCAGACCGGCGCAGAAGGCCTTGCCCTCGCCATGCAGCACCACGGCGCGCAGGCCGGGCTCGGCCTTCAGGCGGGTGATGGCGGCCGACAGCGCGTCGAACATCGCGAAGTCCAGCGCGTTCATCTTGTCGCTGCGCACCAGGGCCACATCGGCCACGCCGTGGTCGTCGATGGTGATGCGGACGCGGTCGTTCATGGGGTGTCTCCTCAGGCTGTTCGCATCGATTCTTGCAGCCGCCTGCCGGGGGGCCTGTCACCAACGTGCTGCAGCGCCAGCCTGACCGGCGGGCCTGCGGCTGTGCAGTTCTGCACGCCCCCACCGCCATTGAGGTGTGATCGCCCTGTTTGTCCCCAGGTTGTCGGTCGCGGTGCGGCACGAACATCGCTTTCATCCCGCACACTTGCGCGAGATCAATCATGACGACCACGTTCCTGCTCTCGCTGTTGCTGCTGGCCCTGGCCGGCAGGTCGTTGATGCTGCAGCGCCTGGCTGCCGGGCATGTGTGGCTGCGCACCACCGGTACGGGCTGGTGGACGGTGGAACTGCGCCGGCGGGCCTGCGTGTGCAGCGTGCCCAACGACCTGCAGCCCTACCCGCGACCGCGCGAGTTCCGCATCCGGCTGTGGCGGCTGGCCGGCGTGCCGCTGTGGTGGCGCGGCTGCTTCGTCAGCCTGCCAGTGCAGTGCGACGCCACCGTGGGGCAGATCGACGCCCAGCAGTTCGACCACTTGTTCAGCGGCCCGTTTCGGTTGCAGGCGCCCGGGGCGCCAGCCGCCACGCTGCCGGCGCTGGTGAGCTGACCGCGCAAGCGCTGGCCCGCCAACAGGCGGGCAGAGCCTTCGCCAGCCGTGGATCGCCTGTCAGCGACCCACGCGCGGGTTCAGCCCGGCTGGCTGTAGACCGGCTTACGCTTTTCTAGGAAGGCGCGGATGCCTTCGTTGAAATCACCGCCACGGGTGCACAGGATCTGGTTGCGGTCTTCCATCGCGATGGCCGCGCGCAGGCCTGGCGCGTCGATGTTGTGGTTCATGCAGTCCTTGGTCAGGCGCAGCGCCAGCGGCGTGGCGTTCAGCATCTCGTCGGCCAGCTGGCGGGCCTCGGCCTCCACCTCAGCCAGCGGGCCCACCTTGCTGACGAAGCCCATGGTGTACGCCCGGTCGGCATGCAGGAAGCGGCCGGTCAGCAGCATCTCGGCCGCCAGCGACGCCCCCACCATGCGCGGCAGGAAGTAGCTGCTGCCCATGTCGCAGCCCGACACGCCGATCTTGATGAAGGCGGCGTTGAAGCGCGCCTCGGGCGTGCACAGCCGGATGTCGCTGGCCAGGGCGATGCCCAGCCCGCCGCCACTGGCCGCACCCTGCACGATGCTGATGATGGGCTGCGGGCATTCACGCATCGCGATCATGATGTCGCGGATGGCTTTCTGGCCGGCCAGGCCCTCTTGCACGCTGCGCGGTGCGGCGCCAGTGCGGTCCTTCAGGTCCAGCCCGGCGCAGTAGGCCCGGCCGGCACCCTGCAACACCACCACGCGGATGTCGGGCCGGTCCTGCAGCGCCTGGAAGTAGGTGCGCAGTGCGTCGGTCAGGCCAGCGTTGAGCGCATTCAGCCGCTCGGGCCGGTTCATCGTCAGCCAGGCGACGCCCTGGCGTTCGTCGATCAGCAGGGGTTGTTCTGGCGTGCTCATCACAGGGCCCTCGAGATGACTTCTTTCATGATCTCGCTGGTGCCGCCGTAAATGCGTTGCACCCGGGCGTCGGCATACATGCGGGTGATCATGTATTCGTTCATGAAGCCGTAGCCGCCGAACAGCTGCAGGCACTCGTCGAGCACCTTGCCCTGCTGCTCGGCACCCCACAGCTTGGCCATGCTGGCAGTGGCGGTGTCGAGCTTGCCGGCCACCAGTTGTTCCACGCAGCGGTCGATGAAGGCACGGCCCACCTGGATGGTGGTGGCCACCTCGGCCAGCTTGAAGCGGGTGTTCTGCAGATCACCGATCGGCTTGCCGAAGGCCTTGCGGTCGCGCACATAGGCCAGCGTGGCCTCGTAGGCGCCTTCCATCGTGGCCAGCGCGGTCACGCCGATGATCAGCCGCTCATATGGCAGGTCGCCCATCAGCTGGTAGAAACCCTGGCCTTCGTTGCCGCCCAGCAGGTTAGCGGCCGGCACGGTGACGTCGTCGAAGAACAGCTCGGACGTGTCCTGGCTCTTCATGCCCAGCTTGTCGAGCACCCGGCCGACGCGGAAGCCCGGACAATCCTTGGTTTCGACCACCAGGATGCTGGTGCCGCGCGCGCCCTGGGTGGGGTCGGTCTTGCACACCACCAGGATCACGTCGGCCAGGAAGCCGTTGGTGATGAAGGTCTTGCTGCCGTTGATGACGTAGCGGTCACCGCGCTTCTCGGCCTTGGTGCGGATGCCCTGCAGGTCGCTGCCAGCACCGGGCTCGGTCATGGCGATGGCGCCGACCAGCTCGCCGCGGGCCATCATCGGCAGGTAGCGGTCTTTCTGGGCCGGCGTGCCGTGGTTCAGGAAGTAGTGCGCCACGATGGTGTGCACCGAGTTGCCCCAGCCGCTGATGCCGCGGCGCGAGCACTCTTCATACAGCACGGCCTCGTGGCGGAAGTCGCCGCCGGCGCCGCCGTAGGCCTCGGGGATGTCGGTGCACAGCAGGCCCAGTGTGCCGGCCTTGGTCCAAAGGCCGCGGCCCACATTGCCGCGCTTGCGGGCGGCCTCGTCGTCAGCCACCAGTTCTTCTTCGACGAACCGGGCGCAGGTGTCGCGCCACTGGTTCAGGTCATCGTCCATCCAGCTGCGGGTGAAATTCAAGGGCATGGGGGTCTCCGAGTCGGGATGGGGGTCAGGCGGCGAGCGGCTGTGTGGCCTGCCAGCGTGCCACGCGCTGCAGGTGCACGGACAGGCCGCCCTGGTGGTGTTCGATCAACGTGAGGCGCTTGAAGGCATGGCCTGCGGCCAGTTCCTCGGTCATGCCCATGCCGCCGTGCAGCTGCACGGCGCCCTGGCCCACGGCGCGGGCGGCGCGGGCCACCGCCACCTGGCAGGCCGCCACGGCGCGGCCGCGATCCGCTGCAGGCTGGTGCATCGCGGCCAGCGTGGCAGCCACCAGCGCGCGCGCCTGCAGCAGCGCCATGTGCATGTCGGCCAGCCGGTGCTGGGTGACCTGGAAGCTGGCGATCGCCACGCCGAACTGCTTGCGCTGGCGCACGTAGTCCAGCGTGTCGTGCAGCAGGCGCTGCATCACGCCCACGGCCTCGGCCCCGGTGGCCAGCAGGCCTTCGTCGGCCACCTGCTGCAGCAGCGGCAGCACGTCGCCCACGTCGGGCAGTGTCTCGGTGGGGGTCTGGTCGAAGGCCAGCTCGGCCGCCCAGCTGCCGTCGGCCAGCCGCACGTCACGCTGGGTGACGCCCGCCGCATCGGGGCGCACCAGGGCCAGGCGCAGGGTGCCAGCGGCATCGCGCGCGCTGACCAGCCAGTGCGTGGCCTGCGGTGCGGCGCGCACCAGGGCCTTGCGGCCGCTGAGCCTGCCGTCGGCCTGCAGCGTGGTGGCGACCTGGGCCAGGTCATGGCGGGCGCCAGGCTCCAGCGCGGCCAGCACCGGGCGCACCGCGCCGTCGGCCACGCCGGCCAGCAGGGCCTGGGTGGCGGCCGAGGGCATGCCCTGCAGCAGGCCGGCACCGGTGACCAGGCAGGCGCTGTAGGGCTCGGGCAGCAGGGACTGGCCCAGCGCCTGCAGGATCACCAAGTGGTCGGCCAGGCTGCCGCCCTGCCCGCCCACCGCCTCCGGCAGGGCCGCGCCCAGCAGGCCCAGTTGCTGTGCCAGGCCGGTCCACAGCGGCTGGAAGGCGGCCGGCGTGGCCAGCAGCGCGGCGCGGCGGTCGAACGGCGCGTTGTCCTGCAGCCAGCGCTGCAGGCTGGTCTGCAGCAAGGCCTGGGTGTCGTCCAGCGGAAAGATCGGGTCCATGGCGGCCGGCCTCGTCAATGTGCCGCCAGCAGGTGCTGGGCGATCAGGTTGCGCTGCACCTCGTTCGTGCCGGCGTAGATGCTGGCGGCCCGGTCGTTCAGGTAGGTGCCCATGGCCCACAGGGCGTCTTCCGGCAGGGCCAGCGCGTGGGCGCCGGCCTCGCCAATCGGCAGGCGCGCCGCGGCGTACGGGCCGGCGATGGTGACAGCCAGTTCGGTGAGATGCTGGCGCAGTTCGGTGCCCAGCAGCTTGCCGACGTTGGGCGCGATGGGGTTGTCCACGCCGCGGATGCGGTCAGCCAGCACCTGCTGTTCCAACGCATGCAAGGCGTCCACCCGGCATTGCGCATCGGCCAGGGCGATGGCCACGGCCTGGCGCTCGGCATCGTCGGCCGGCCGGCTGGCAAAGGCGGCGGTGGCCATGGCCTGCAGCCGCACCAGGCGGGCACGCAGGGCCGGGGTGTAGGTGCCGCCACGCTCATGCACCAGCAGGTACTTGGCGATCGTCCAGCCCTGGTTCTCCTGCCCCAGCAGGGCCGATGCCGGCACCCGCACGTCGTCGAAGAACACCTGGTTCAGCTCGTGGTCGCCCGAGATGCTGATGATCGGGCGCACCGTGATGCCCGGCAGGTCCATGTCGAACAACAGAAAGCTGATGCCCTGCTGCGGCTTGCCGGTGCTGCTGGTGCGCACCAGGCAGAAGATGCGGTTGGCCCACTGGGCGTGGGTGGTCCAGATCTTGGTGCCGTTGACGACGTAGTGGTCGCCATCGCGCACGGCCTTGCATTGCAAAGACGCCAGATCGGAGCCCGACCCCGGCTCGCTGTAGCCCTGGCACCAGTAGTCGTCGCCGTTGCGGATGCCCGGCAGCCAGCGCTGCTTCTGTTCATCGGTGCCGTAGGCCAGCACCACCGGCGCCACCATGCGCACGCCCTGCGGCGCCAGCGCCGGCGCGGTGGCGGCGGCGCATTCGCTGGCAAAGATGTCGTGCTGGCGGGCTGTCCAGCCCGTGCCACCCCATTCCACCGGCCAGTGCGGCACGCTCCAGCCGCGTGCGGCCAGGGCGCGGAACCAGGGGCGGGAATCGGGCGCGTCGGTGAAGATGCCGGTGGTGCGCCGGCCGCCCAGGCGCAGCGCGGGCGTCAGCACCGTGGCCAGGAACTGGCGCACCTCGGCGCGGAAGTGGGCGTCGCTGTCGGTGGCAGTGGAGGTGGCATGGGTCACGGGTGGAGTCCGATCACGGATCGACGGCAGCGTCTGCGGCAGTCTCACACGCGCCCCTGCGGCCATGAATCGTCGAAAGCGACGATGTAGCCCAGGCCGGCGGGTCGATCCAATCCTGGGCATGCGCCACGCCCCGTCTTCCAGCCCGCCGCCCCTGCCCGAGCCGGCCACCATCGGTGACCACCTGACGCTGGCGGGCCGCCAGCGTGGCCAGGCCAGCGCCGTGGTCGACAGTGGCCAGCACCACCGCTGGTCGGACTTGGACGCCGCCAGCGACCAGTTGGCCTGCGGCCTGATGGGCCTGAAACTGACGCGCGGCGACCGCATCGGCATCATCGGCCTGAACCAGGTGCAATGGCTGCTGCTGTTCTACGCCGCTGCCAAGATCGGCGTGGCGGTGGTGGGTCTGAGCGTGCGCTACCGCGACACCGAGCTGGAGGCCATGCTGGGCGACAGCCAGACCAAGGTGATATTCACCCTCCAGCAGCACGAGGGTTTCGACTTCATCGCCATGCTGCAGCGCCTGGGCCCGCGCCTGCCGGCGCTGCGCCATGTGATCGCCATCGATGGTGTCGGGTTGAACAGCCTGGCCGCGCTGGCAGCCACGCCGCTGGAGGCCGGCCGGCTGTCGGCCGCGCGCCGCCGGGTGCTGGCCGACGACGTGGCGATGGTGATCTACACCTCGGGCACCACCGGCCGGCCCAAGGGCGCCGGGCTGACCCACCGCAGCCTGCTGGCGGCCGCCACCGCCCAAGCACGGCACACCCGGGTGGGCCCGCAGGACGTGCTGCATCTGGCCAACCCGCTGAACCATGTGGGCGGCATCACCTGCGGCGTGCTCACCCACCTGGTGGGCGGCGGCACGGTGGTGCTGGTGCCCGAGTTCAAGGCCGACCGCATGATCGCGCTGATGCAGCAACACCGGCCCACGATCCTGGCCGGCGTGCCCACAGTGCTGACCCTGCTGCTGATGCATGCGCGCATCGACGCCGTCGACCTGTCGGCCGTGCGGCTGGTGTTCTCAGGCGGGTCCAACGTCGACGCGGCCCTGCTGCAGCGGCTGGCCGAGCGCATGCCGCAGGCCACGCTGATGAACCTGTACGGCCTGACCGAGACCTCGGGCGCCATCGTGATGACCCCCTGGGACCGCAGCGACGCCGACCTGATGGCCACCATCGGCCTGCCGTTCGACAGCGCGCGGCTGAAGATCGCCGGGCCGCATGGCCAGACGCTGCCCGCCGGCACGGTGGGTGAGCTGTGGTTCCAGGGCGCGGGCGTGGTGCCGGGCTACATCGGCGCCGCCGCGGGCCAGGGGTTCAGCGCCGACGGCTGGCTGCAGACCGGTGACCTGGGGACGGTGGACGCGCGGGGTGTCATCACGCTCAAGGGCCGGCAGAAGGACATGTACATCCAGGGCGGCTTCAACGTCTACCCGGCCGAGGTGGAGGCGCTGATCCACCGCCACCCGGGCGTGGTGATGGCCGCGGGCATCGGCGTGCCCGATCCGGTGCTGGGCGAGGTGGGCCGGGTCTATGTGATCCCCAAGCCGGGCAGCAACCTGCGCGAGGCCGACGTGCGCAGCTGGTGCGCCCAGCACCTGGCCGACTACAAGGTGCCGCGCCAGGTGGTGCTGCGCGACGCGCTGCCGATGACGCCGGCCGGCAAGATCCACAAGGCGGCGTTGCGGCTGGAAGCCTGAGCGGCCTCGGGCCCGGCTGGCGTCAGGCCCTTCTGGCGTCAGGCCTGGCCGGCAACCCGCCGCGCAAAGTCGGTGGCGTCGAAGCCGACGGTGATGCTGCCGTCAGGCCATTCCACCACCGGCCGCTTGATGACGCTGGCCTGCGCCAGCATCAGCGCGCCGGCGCTGGCGGTATCGGTCACGGCGACCTGGGTGGGCTCGTCCAGCTTGCGCCAGGTGGTGCCCTGGCGGTTCAGCAGCCGCTCCCAGCCGGCGCTGGCCAGCCAGGCGGCCAGACGGTCGGGCGGGACGCCGGCCTTCTTGAAGTCATGGAACTGCACCGCCACGCCCTGCGCGGCCAAACAGGCCCGGGCCCGCTTGACGGTGTCGCAGTTGGGGATGCCGTAGAGGGTGGTGGTCATGGCAACAGGTCAGTGATCGACATCGCAACGAGGGTCGGTCATGAGGGACGCACCGCCACGCACCTTGCCATCGGGCTCGAAGGTGATGCGCGCCCACAGGCATTCATAGGTGGGGTAGCGCCAAGACCAGGTCTGGCGGTTCATGTACTCGCCGGCCTTCTCGGCCGGGCGGCCCAGCAGGCGCAGCACCTCGTCGCGCGGCATGCCGTCGCGCACCTTGGCGAAGTTGGCCTCGGTCAGCACCTGGGCGCTGCCGGTGACCCGGCCGTCCCCGCCCAGGTCGACCATCAGCGTGGTGCGGCCGTTCGGGCCGGTGGCGTACTCCAGCCGCTGGCCGCCAGCCGGCAGGGTGTAGCGGCTGGTCGGTGTGCCCAGCCTGGCCAGCACGTCGGCCTCGGTCTGGCCGACCGCCGGCGGCGCCACCGGTTGCAGCACGGCGCAGCCGGCCAGCGCAGCCAGCAGGCACGCCGGCATGGCCGCCGTGGCGCGGCGTGCAGTTGTGGGCAAGTCGAGGTGGTGACGGGGGTGCGGCATGGCGGGCTCCGGGCCTTCAATCGGGGGATGGATCATGCACCGCCGCCGGATGCGGGTGGCGGGCCGAGTGGAATCACCTGGTCGCCCGCAGCGGGCTCACAGCCGTCGGCGATCGGCACCCAGCCGCGGCGCACCACCATCTTGCGGGTGTCGTGGCAGAGCTCGACACGCTGCACACCCGGCACCTGCTGGCGCACGAAGGCCTCGATCGAAGCGGGCATGCTGATGTCGAACTGCTGGGCGCGCAGGGCTTGGGGCGGGTGGTCGTCGGTGTGCAGCCAGGGCAGCACGGCACCGGCCAGCATCACCAGCGGGTTGCTCACCAGGATGCGGGTGGGCTGGTAGCCCCGTTGCTGCAGCCATTGCTGGGACTGGGCACGGGCATCGGCGCCATCGCCGGCCAAGCCACCCCAGGCCTGGGCCAGCAGCTCGGCCACCCACTGGTTGCAGTTCTGGTAGCGCGTGCTGAAGGCATGGGCATTGGCGCTGTAGGTGCTGCCCAGCACGCGCAGCGCCAGGCGCGGGTCCAGCGCCGCGGCCTCCAGTGGCCGGGCGGCAGCGTCGGGCAGCAGCAGCAGCACGATGTGGCCCTGGTCCGGGTCGGCGCCGCCCAGCAGGAAACCCGGCAGCCCCTGGTCGAACAGCCGGGGCTGGCTGGCAGCGCAGTCGTAGTACAGCTGGCGCACCGACCAGGGCGTGTTGGGGCTGGCCAGCAGGCTGATGCCGGCGTGGCTGTAGCGCTGGCCGAAGCGGCGCAGGTCGGTGCCGGCACGGGCGATCAGCGCCAGCCGGTGGCCCGACTGGCCCAGCACCGACCGCACCAGGGCGCTGAAGCGGAACACCCGGTCGTGCTGCACGGCGTCGGGCGCCGGCGGGTCAGCGCAGTGGTTCAGCCAGGCGGCCTGCGCACCCGTGGCTGCCAGCAGGCCAGCCGCGGCCAGCAGCAGCGGGCGCAGCGCCAGCGCCAGGTCAGAGCCGCACGGGTTGTGCACCCAGCTCACGCTGGAAGCCGTCGGTCAGCACCAGGTAGAACGCCTGGCGGCTGCCGTCGTGCACGAACTCGGTGCCGTAGGCCTGCGGCCGCGCGGTGACGGTCTGCCCGGCGGCCAGCCGGTGCTGCGCCGCGATGGCCTGCGGCAGCACCAGCACATGCGCCGGCTCGGGCGCGTCGGCGGCCAGGGCTTGCAGCTGCAAGCGCACCTGGCCGGGCTGGCCGGCCACCTCGGCCACATCGGTGATGCGGTAGGGGCCGGCGGCCGCCCGCTGCTTGCCGCCCGAGCTGCTGCTCGATGCATCGCTGGACGCCGAGCTTCCCGCCGACGCTGACGAGCCCCCCGCCGCCGACGACACACCCAGGCTGCCAGCCTGCGCCGCCACCGCCGCGGTGCCCAGCACCAGCGCAGCCAACACGGCATTCCAGGAAAAAATCGTCATCATGCGGTCCGTCGCCCAGGGGGCCTGCAGACATGCCGGCCCAACCGCCGCATCATAAGGAGTCAGCAGCCCGCGCCGCCCCTGGCGCCGCCAATCGCGGCCGGTCAGGCCGGGGGCTGGACCAGCGCCTGGGAGGCACGCACCTCTTCGCGCACCTGCTCGGTCAACTCGGCCTTCAGTGCGGCGAATTCGGGCGTGGTCTTGACCCCATAGTGGCGCGGGTGGGGCAGCGGCACTGGGCGGTCGAGCTTGATGCGGCCGGGCCGGGCGCTCATCACCACCACCCGGCTGCCGAGGAACACCGCCTCGTCGATGTCGTGGGTGACGAAGAGCACCGTCTTGCGCGCCTGGTGCTGGTCGCCTTCCCAGATGCCCAGCAGCAGCTCCTGCATCAGCTCGCGGGTCTGGTGGTCGAGCGCGCCGAAGGGCTCGTCCATCAGCAGCATGCGCGGGTTGTTGGCCAGCGCGCGGGCAATGGCCACCCGCTGCTGCATGCCGCCCGACAGCTGCTTGGGAAAGTGGTGCTCGAACCCGCGCAGCCCCACCTGGTGGATGAAGGCGGCGGCCGTCTCCAGTTGCCGGGCGCGCGGCCAGCCGCGCTCACGCAGGCCGAAGCAGACGTTGTCCTGCACCGTCAGCCAGGGGAACAGGGTGTAGCTCTGGAACACCATGCCGCGGTCGGCGCCGGGGCCGGTGATGCGCTGGCCGTCCAGCAGCACGTTGCCTGCGGTGGGGGTGTCCAGGCCGGCCACGATGCGCAGCAGCGTGCTCTTGCCGCAGCCGCTGGGGCCCAGGATGGTGACGAAGTCGTTCTCGGCCACATCCAGGTCGGTGGCCTGCAGGGCCAGGGTGCTGCCGGTGGCCGACGCAAAGCGCCGCTCGACGCCACGCACCTGCAGCAAGGCGTTGGTTGCTGTCATCCCGAATCCTCCACCTGGTTGCGGCCGTTGAAGCACGCCCGGAACGGCCATCAACGCAGCTGCGCCCATGGGAACATCCGCCGGTTGGCGGCCTTGAAGGCCATGTCGCTGACCAGACCGATCAGGCCGATGACGATGATGCCGAAGATGATCTGGTCGGTGGCGAGCAGGGCCTGGCTGTCGGTGATCATGTGGCCGATGCCAGCGCTGGCGCCGATCAGCTCGGCCACGATCACATAGGTCCAGGCCCAGCCCAGCACCATGCGCAGGATCTCGGCGATCTCGGGCGCGGCGCCGGGGATCAGCACCCGCCGCACCAGGCTGGCGTCGCTGCTGCCCAGGGTGTAGGCGGCTTCCACCAGATCGCGTCGGGTGTTGCCCACCACCACCGCCACCATCAGCACCAGCTGGAAGAAGCTGCCGATGAAAATGAGGGCCAGCTTCTGCGCCTCACCGATGCCGGCCCACAAGATCAAGAGCGGGATGAAGGCCGACGCCGGCAGGTAGCGCGCAAACGACACGAACGGCTCGAAGAACGCCTCGACCGGCTTGTAGGCGCCCATGGCCACGCCCAGCGGCAGCGCCAGCACGGCGGCAATGGCAAAGCCGCCCAGCACCCGCCACACTGTCCAGCCGATGTCTTTGGCGAACCCCATCTCGGTCAGCAGGACATAGCCGCTCCTGACCATGGTGATCGGGTCGGCCAGGAAGGTCTTCTGCACGAAGCCCCCCAGCGTGGCCACCGCCCACACCAGGAAAAACAGCACGAAGAAGGCAATGCCGAGCACCACACGGGTGCCCGGCGCCACCGGCACCAAGGGCTTCATGAACCCGGCCGCTTACTTCAGGAAACGGGTGTCGGCCAGCTTCGACAGGTCAGGAATCGCCTTGATGATGCCAACCTCCAGCAGCAGCGCCGCGGCTTCCTTGCTGAATTCGGCATGCTCGCCGGCAAAGAACTTCAGGTTGGCGTCGCGGTCCTGCCAGCGCAGGTAGGCCTGGCTCTTCTCGAAGGCTTCACCCGTCTGCTTGACGTCAGCGCCCATGGTCTCGAAGCTCTTCTTCGGGTCCGCCTTGATCAGCGCCAGCGCGTCGAAGTAGGCGTCGGCCAGCGCCTTGGCGGCCTTGGGGTTCTCGGCCAGGAACTTCGGCGTGCAGCCGAAGGTGTCCATCACCATCGGGTAGTCCAGCGTGGTGGCGATGATCTTGCCGGCCTCGGGCTTGGCCCGCACCGCGCTGAGGAAGGGCTCGTAGGTCATGGCGGCGTCCACGCCATCAGTGCCGGCGATCATCGCGTTGGCGGCAGCCTGCGGGCTGAGGTTGACGACCTTCACGTCCTTGATCGACATGCCGTTCTTCTTCAGCATCCAGGCCAGGCCGAAGTACGGGGCGGTGCCGGGCGCATCGGCGGCCACGGTCTTGCCCTTCAGGTCGCTGATCTTGGCGATGCCGGGCTTGACCACCATGCCGTCGGCGCCGAAGCTCTTGTCGAGCTGGAAGATCTGGGTGGTGGCCACGCCGTTGGCGTTCCACACCACCCAGGTCTCGACCGTGGTGGCGGCGCATTGGATGTCGCCGCTGGCGATCGCCAGGTGCCGGTCCTTCTGCGGGATCTTCTTGATCGACACATCCAGCCCGTGCTTCTTGAACAGGCCGGCTTCCTTGGCCAGGGTGAGCGGCGCAAAGCCGGTCCAGCCCGAGATGCCGATGGCGACCTTGGTCTCCTGGGCCTGGGTGGCGACAGACAGCGTGGCAGCCAGGGCCAGCAGGCCAAAGCGGGACAGACGGGGCAGCAGCTTCACAGGGGTTCTCCTCGGTCGGGTGGTGGTGGGTGGGTCAGGTGAGTGTCGCAGCCGGTCAGCCCGGTTGCCACAGTGCCGGCAGGTCCGGCAAGGCTTGCAGGATGTGAGCCAGGGAGCCGTCACGCACCAGGGCGCTGGCGGTGTGGATGTCGGGTGCCAGGTAGCGGTCTTGCGGCACGGCGGGGCAGTGCTGGCGCAGCAGCGCGTGGGCGGCTTCCAGCGGCGCCGAGCTGCGCAAGGGCCGCAGGAACTCGATGCCCTGGGCGGCAGCCAGCCACTCGATGCCCAGGATGTGGGCCACGTTGGCGATCATCGGCTGCAGCCGGCGCGCCGCGAAGGTGGCCATGCTGACATGGTCTTCCTGGTTGGCGCTGGTGGGCAGGCTGTCGACGCTGGCGGGGTGGGCCAGGCTCTTGTTCTCGCTGGCCAGGCTGGCGGCGGTGACATGGGCGATCATGAAGCCGCTGTTCAGGCCCGCATTGGCGGTCAGGAACGGCGGCAGCCGTGACACGCTGCTGTCGATCAGCATGGCGATGCGGCGCTCGGCGATGGCGCCCACCTCGGCGATGGCGCAGGCCATGGCGTCGGCGGCCAGGGCGACCGGCTCGGCGTGGAAGTTGCCGCCGCTGATCATGGCGCCGTCTTCCGGGAACACCAGCGGGTTGTCCGTCACCGCATTGGCCTCGCGCAGCAGCACCTGGGCGGCGTGGCGCAGCTGGTCGAGGCAGGCGCCCACCACCTGGGGCTGGCAGCGCAGGCAATACGGGTCCTGCACGCGGTCATCACCTTCGGTGTGGCTGGCGCGGATGGCGCTGCCCACCAGCAGGTCGCGGTAGACCTGGGCCACGTCGATCTGGCCGGGCTGGCCGCGCAGCGCGTGGATGCGGGGGTCGAACGGGCCGTCGCTGCCCCGGGCGGCGTCCACCGTCAGCGCGCCCACCACCAGGGCCGCTTCCAGCACCGGCTGGAAGGCGAACAGCGCATGCAGCGCCAGCGCGGTGCTGGTCTGCGTGCCGTTGATCAGGGCCAGGCCTTCCTTGGCCTGCAGTTCCAGCGGGCGGATGCGGTGGCGGGCCAGCACCTCGGCCGCAGGCTGGCGTTGGCCATCGACGACGAACTCGCCCTCGCCCAGCAGCGCCAGCACCATGTGGCTGAGCGGCGCCAGGTCGCCCGAGGCGCCGACGGAGCCCTGGCTGGGGACGTAGGGGACCAGTCCGGCGTTGTGGACGGCCAGCAGCGTGTCGATCACCACCGGCCGCACGCCCGAGTGCCCCCGTGCCAAGCTTGCCGCCTTGGTGGCCAGCATCAACCGCAGCACCGGGGCACCCAGCGGCTCGCCGACCCCCACGCTGTGGCTGCGGATCAGGTTGCGCTGCAGCGTGGCCAGGTCGTCGGCGCTGATGCGGGTGCCCGCCAGCTTGCCGAAGCCGGTGTTGACGCCGTAGACCGGCGCGTCACCCGCGGCGGCGGCCTGCACCACCGCGGCGCTGGCCTGGATGGCCGGCAGCGCGGCGGGGTCGATCAGCAGTGGCTGGCCGCCTGCGTGGATGGCCTGCAGTTCGTCCAGCGACAGGTGGCCAGGGCGCAGCAGCATCAGCGCGCCCCCGGCAGGGTGAGCAGCGGCAGGTTCAGACCCTGCTCGCGCGCACAGGCCACGGCCTCGGCATAGCCGGCGTCGGCATGGCGCATCACGCCGGTGGCGGGGTCGTTCCACAGCACCCGCTCGATGCGCTTGGCGGCCGCATCGGTGCCGTCGCAGACGATCACCACGCCGCTGTGCTGGCTGTAGCCCATGCCCACGCCGCCGCCATGGTGCAGGCTGACCCAGGTGGCGCCGCCGGCGGTGTTCAGCAGCGCGTTCAGCAGCGGCCAGTCGCTGACCGCGTCGCTGCCGTCGCGCATGCTCTCGGTCTCGCGGTTGGGGCTGGCCACGCTGCCGCTGTCCAGGTGGTCGCGGCCGATGACGATCGGCGCCTTCAGTTCGCCCGACTTCACCATCTCGTTGAAGGCCAGGCCGGCGCGGTGGCGCTCGCCCAGGCCGATCCAGCAGATGCGCGCAGGCAGGCCCTGGAAGGCGATGCGCTCGCCCGCCATGTCCAGCCAGCGGTGCAGGTGGGTGTCGGCGGGGAACAGCTCCTTCATCTTGGCGTCGGTCTTGCGGATGTCCTCCGGGTCGCCCGACAGCGCCACCCAGCGGAACGGCCCCTTGCCACGGCAGAACAGCGGCCGCACATAGGCCGGCACGAAGCCGGGGAAGGCGAAGGCATTGGCCACACCCGCATCGAACGCCACCTGGCGGATGTTGTTGCCGTAGTCGACCGTGGGCACGCCCATGGCCTGGAAGGCCAGCATCGCCTGCACATGCGCGGCACAGCTCTGGGCCGCGGCCTGGCGCAGGCCGGCGTGCTGGCTGTCGTCGGCGCGGGCCGCCTGCCACTGCGCCACCGTCCAGCCGGCGGGCAGGTAGCCGTTGACCAGATCATGCGCGCTGGTCTGGTCGGTCACCAGATCAGGCTGGACCCCGCGGCGCACCAACTCGGGCAGCACCTCGGCCGCATTGCCCAGCAGCGCGATGCTGATGGCCTGGCCGGCGGCGGTGTACCGGGCGATGCGGGCCAGCGCGTCGTCCAGGTCGGTGGCCTGCTCGTCGACATAGCGGCTGCGCAGGCGGAAGTCGATGCGGCTCTGCTGGCATTCGATGGTCAGTGAGCAGAAGCCGGCAAAGGTGGCGGCCAGCGGCTGGGCGCCGCCCATGCCGCCGAGGCCGGCGGTCAGGATCCACCGGCCGGCGGCGACGCCGGCGTAGTGCTGGCGGGCCGCCTCGACAAACGTCTCATAGGTGCCCTGCACGATGCCCTGGCTGCCGATGTAGATCCAGCTGCCGGCGGTCATCTGGCCGTACATCATCAGGCCCTTGCGGTCCAGTTCGGAGAAGTGTTCCCAGGTGGCCCACTTGGGCACCAGATTGCTGTTGGCGATCAGCACACGCGGTGCGTCGGCATGGGTGCGGAACACACCCACCGGCTTGCCGCTCTGCACCAGCAGGGTCTCGTCATCGCCCAGCGCGCGCAGCGCCACCAGCATCGCTTCATAGCAGTCCCAGTTGCGGGCGGCCTTGCCGATGCCGCCGTAGACCACCAGCGCGTCAGGGTTCTCGGCCACCTCGGGGTCGAGGTTGTTCTGCAGCATGCGGTAGGCGGCTTCGGTCAGCCAGCTCTTGCAGCTGAGGGTGCTGCCGCGCGGCGCACGCACCGGGTGAGGTTGGGCACCCACTCGGGCCACGGATTGGACGGCGGACAGGTCGGTCATGGCGGGCTCCTGGTGCGGTGTTCAAACGCGATGCGCATGCATGCTACTTGTCTAGACAAGCGGGCGCAAGTAGCATCCACACCATGGTTTCCACCCGCCAGGCGCCGTATGCCGCCGTCAAGCAGTCGCTGAAGGACGGCCTGGCCGCCGGCCAGTGGCCTGCAGGCGCACTGATGCCCAGCGAGGCCGAACTGGTGGCCCGGCACGGCGTCAGCCGCATGACGGTGAACCGCGCGCTGCGCGAGCTGCAGGCCGAGGGCCTGGTGAAACGGGTGCAGGGCGTGGGCACCTTCGCCGCACGCTTGAACCGCGTGGCCGCCACCCTCACCCTGCATGATCTGCAGGACGAAATCGAAGCCCGCGGCCACCGCCACCAAGCCCTGGTGCAGCTGCAGTGCACCGAGAAGGCCACCGCCGGGCTGGCCGAACAGCTGAGCCTGAAGACCGGTGCTGCGGTCTTCCACACCCTGATCGTGCATCTGGAAAATGGCGTGCCGCTGCAACTGGAAGACCGCTACGTCAACCCCGCCTGCTCGCCCGGCTACCTGCAGGCCGACTTCACCCGCACCACGCCCACCCAGGTGCTGTTCGACACCACGGCGCTGTGGCGTGCGCAGTACAGCATCGAAGCTGAGCCCGCCACCGCCGATGAAGCCCGGCTGCTGGCCATCGCCCCGGGCAGCGCCTGCCTGGTGGTGACGCGCCGCACCTTCACCCGGGATGCCACCATCACCCTGGCGCGCTTGGTGCACCCGGGCCAGCACTACAGCCTGCACGGAGAGTTCCAGCCTTGACCGCCGATCCGGCCCAGCGCGCCGCCGCAGCGGCCCCGCCCGACCTGGTGGCCGCCTGGCAGCGCGACGGCGCCGTCTGCCTGCGCGGCCTGCTGACCGCCGACGAACTGGCGCAGCTGCGGCGTGGCATCGACGCCAACCTGGTCGCGCCCAGCCCGCGCGCCATCGTCGCCAGCCAGCCCGACGACCCCGGCTTCTTCATCGAGGACTTCTGCAACTGGCAGGACAACTCCGACTACCGCGCGCTGGCCTGTGATGCACCGCTGGCCCAGGTGGCCGCCCGGCTGATGGGCAGCCGCACCGTGCGGCTGTACCACGACCACATGCTGACCAAGGAACCCGGCACCCGGCAGAAGACGCCCTGGCACCAGGACCAGCCGTACTACAACGTCGATGGGGTCCAGAACGTCAGCTTCTGGATCCCGGCCGACCCGGTGGCGCAGGCCAGCACGCTGGAATTCGTGGCCGGGTCGCACCGCGGGCCCTGGCTGATGCCGCGCACCTTCCTGACCCACCAGGCCCGCTGGTTCCCCGAGGGCAGCCTCGCCGACCTGCCCGACATCGACGCAGACCGCGCCGCCTTCCCCATCCTGGGCTGGGCGCTGGAGCCGGGCGACGTGGTGGCCTTCCACATGCTGGCCCTGCATGCCGCCGCCGGCGTGCCGGCCGGCCAGCGGCGGCGGGTGTTCAGCCTGCGCTATCTGGGCGACGACGCCCGCCATGCGCCTCGGCGCTGGGCCACATCGCCCGACTTCCCCGGCCTGGCCGATGTGCTGCCGGCCGGCGCGCCGATGGACCACCCGCTGTTTCCGTTGCTGGTGGGTGGCGCGGCATGACGGTGCTGCAGCACATCGCCATCGACCGGGTGCCGCCCCAGCCCTGGCGCAACGGCGGCGGCAGCACCCGCGAGCTGTTCACCTGGCCGGGCGGCGCCGCGCCCTGGCAGCTGCGCATCAGCGTGGCCGACATCACCCAGGACGGCCCGTTCTCGGCCTTCGACAGCGTCGACCGCTGGTTCGCCGTGCTGCAGGGCGCCGGCGTGCGGCTGGCCCTGCCGGGCGGTGTGCAGACGCTGGAAACCTGCAGCCCGCCGCTGCAGTTCGACGGCGCGGCCGCACCTGGCTGCTGGCTGGTGGATGGCCCGACGCGTGACCTGAACCTGATGGTGCAGCGCGGCGCCGGCCAGGCCTGCGTGTTGGCGGCAGCACCGGGCGAACCCTGGGTGCACGGTGCGCCGCTGCGCGGGCTGCTGACCACCACGCCGGTGCAGTTGCAAATCGACGACGCGCCGCCGCGCCCGGTCGGCGCCTGGACGCTGGCGCTGGCCAGCGCCGCGTCGGGCCAGCGCTGGGCCGTCACCACGCCAGACAGCGGCCTGCCCGCCGGCCAGCGCGCCTGCTGGCTGGCCTTCACCCCCCGACCGGTGACCGCATGAGCCCGCCCGGCCGTCCGAAGGGCGAAACCCGCAGTGCGCCGCACGAAGGCACCCCAGTGACCTTCCAGCCCGCCGCTGCCCCCTCCCTCTGGCGCGATGCGCGCCTGGCCACCCTGCAGCCCGGCAGCCCCTGGGGCTGGATCGACGACGGAGCGCTGCTGGTGCAGGGCGGCCAGATCGCCTGGGTGGGGGCGCTGGCCGACCTGCCCGCCAGCCTGGCGCGGCAGCCGCTGCAAGAGCATTCACTAGCTGGCGCCCTGGTCACGCCGGGCCTGGTGGACTGCCACACCCATCTGGTTTACGGCGGCCACCGCGCGCAAGAGTTCGAGCTGCGGCTGCAAGGCGCCAGCTACGAGGCCATCGCCCGCGCCGGCGGCGGCATCCTGTCCACCGTGGCTGCCACCCGCGCCGCGACGGAAGACCAGTTGCTGGCCAGCGCCCTGCCCCGCGCCCGGGCGCTGCTGGCCGAGGGCGTCACCACGCTGGAGATCAAGTCCGGCTACGGTCTGTCGGCCGAGCACGAGGCCCGCTGCCTGCGGGTCGCCCGCCGCCTGGGGCAGGATCTGCCCGTGACGGTGCGCACCACCAGCCTGGCGGCGCATGCGCTGCCGCCGGAGTTTGCCGACCAGCCCGACGCCTACCTCGACGCCGCCATCGCCTGGCTGCCCGCGCTGGTAGACGCAGGTCTTGTCGATGCCGTCGATGCCTTCTGCGAAACCATCGCCTTCACCCCGGCGCAGACCCGGCGCATGTTCGACGCCGCCCGGTGCTTCAACCTGCCGGTCAAGCTGCATGCCGAGCAGCTGAGCAACCAGCACGGCGCGGCACTGGCAGCCAGTCACGGCGCTCTCAGCTGCGACCACCTGGAGCACCTGGACGACGCCGGCATCGCCGCCATGGCCACGGCCGGCACGGTGGCAGTGCTGCTGCCCGGCGCCTTCTACTTTCTGCGCGAAACCCAGTTGCCGCCGGTGGCCGGCCTGCGCGCTGCCGGTGTGCCGATGGCGATTGCCAGCGACCACAACCCCGGCTCGTCGCCCGGCCTGTCGCTGCTGCTGATGCTGAACATGGCCTGCACCCTGCTGCGCCTGACGCCCGAGGAAGCGGTGCACGGCGCCACCCGCCACGCCGCCGCCGCGCTGGGCCTGGGCCACAGCCACGGCCAGCTGGCCGCTGGCTTTGCGGCAGACTTCGTCGCCTGGGACCTGGACCACCCGCGTGAGCTGGCCTACTGGTTCGGCCGCAACCCCTGCCGCCGCGTGGTGCGCGCTGGCATTGAAACCGACCTGCACGCCCTGCGAAAGTTGCCATGACCGATGCGATCTACACCCTGCACCGCGGCACCCGCCCGCTGCTGCTGAGCCTGCCGCACGTGGGCACGGCGCTGCCCGACGCGCTCAAGCCGCGCCTGGTGCCGCGCGCCCTGGCGGTGGAAGACACCGACTGGCACCTGGAGCAGCTGTATGCCTTTGCCAAGGCGCTGGGCGTCAGCATGCTGGTGCCGCGCCACAGCCGCTATGTCGTCGACCTGAACCGCCCGCCCGAGAACGCGCCGATGTACCCCGGCGCCAACAACACCGGCCTGTGCCCGGCCACCTTCTTCACCGGCGACCCGATCTACCAGCCCGGCCAGGCGCCTGACGACGCCGAGGTGGCGCAGCGTGTGGCCACCTACTGGCGTCCGTACCACGGCGCGCTGGCGACCGAGCTGGCACGGCTGCGTGCCGCCCATGGCCAGGTGGTGCTGTTCGACGGCCACAGCATCCACGGCCAACTGCCCTGGCTGTTCGACGGCCGCCTGCCCGACCTGAACCTGGGCACCGCCAGCGGCAGCAGTTGCGCCCCGGCGCTGCGCGATGCGCTGGCGGGCGTGCTGGGCGCGCAAACAAGCTACACCGTGGCGGTGGACGGCCGCTTCAAGGGCGGCCACATCACCCGGTTCTATGGCCGCCCGGCCGATGGCGTGCATGCGGTGCAGCTGGAGATGGCCTGGCGCTGCTACATGGACGAAGCCCCGCCCTATGCCTGGCACGCCGACCGCGCCGCGCAGGTGCAGCCACTGCTGCAGCAGCTGGTGCAGGCGATGCTGGCGTTTGCCGAAAGCCCGGTGCGGTGACGTCGGCGCAGCAGCTCTGGGCCCCGCAGGCCTGGATTGGCGGCAGCTGGCAGCCGCAGGTGCTGCTGGACATCGACGGCCACGGCCACTTTCAGCAGGTGCGCAGCGGCGTGCCGGCGCCCGAAGGCGCCACCCTGCTGCCCGGCCCGGTGCTGCCGGGCATGGTCAATGCCCACAGCCATGCCTTTCAGCGCGCCTTTGCCGGCCTCGCCGAGCGCCGCAGCGGCGCCGACGATGACTTCTGGGGCTGGCGCGACCGCATGTACGCAGTGGCGCTGCGTGTGTCGCCCGACGCGCTGCGCGCCGTGGCCAGCCAGCTGTATGCCGAGCTGCTGCAGGGCGGCTACACCCAGGTCTGTGAATTCCACTACCTGCAGCACCAGCCCGACGGCCAGCCCTACGCCGACCGCCTGACGATGGGCCGGGCGCTGATGCAGGCCGCCGCCGACACCGGCATCGGCCTGACCCTGCTGCCGGTGCTGTACGAACGCGCCGGCTTCCAGCAACCTGCGCTGCGCGCCGACCAGCGCCGCTTTGCCACCACCGCCGCCGACGTGCTGGCCCTGCGCCAGGCCGTGCTGGACGCGCGCCAGCCGCTGGTCACGGCCGGCGTGGCCATCCACTCGCTGCGGGCAGCGCGGCCAGACTCCATCACCCAGCTGCAGCAGGCGCTGGCCGGCACCGACACGCCGATCCACATCCACATCGCCGAGCAAACGGCCGAGGTGAACGACTGCCTGGCCGCCACCGGCCAGCGCCCGATCGACTGGTTGGCCAGCCATGTGGAACTGGACGGCCGCTGGCAGCTGGTGCACGCCACCCATGCCACGCCGGCCGAGATCGACACCGTGGCCCGCGCCGGCGCCGGTGTGGTGGTCTGCCCCAGCACCGAGGCCAACCTGGGCGACGGCCTGGTCGACCTGCCGCGCTGGCTGGCCGCCGGCACCATGCTGGCGCTGGGCAGTGACAGCCATGTCTGCCGCCAGTGGCCGGCCGAGCTGCGGCTGCTGGAAGATGGCCAGCGCCTGGCGCTGCGCCAGCGCAACGTGGCCGCCGCGCCGCAACTGGGGCTGGACGCCACCGCCGCCCGGCTGTTCAACCGCCACCTGGCCGGTGGCGCCTTGGCAGCCGGTTTCGACACCTGGGGCCTGGTGGCCGGCGCACGCGCCGACCTGCTGGTGGTCGACACCCAGGCCGATGGCCTGGCCGGCGTTCCCGCCAGCCATGTGCTCGACGCCATGGTGTTCGCCAGCGACGCCCCCGCCTTCGGGCAGGTGTGGGTGGCCGGCCGGCTGCAGGTGGACGCAGGCAGGCACCGCCGGCAGCCCGCGCTGCGCGCCGCCCACGCCGGCGCGATGGCCGGCCTGTGGCAGGCAGCGGGCAGCGCCTGATTGACGCGGGGCGGGGCCCCGTCCCTACACTGCCTGCTGGATTTGCCAACCGATCCGTCCGCGCCAACACCCCAACATCTGCGCCATTCCCGCACCACCACAGGAGACTTCCATGGGTTCGATGATCAGCTTCAACCGCCCCGACGGCCAGGCCGTGCAGGGCTATCTGGCCGAGTGCCCCGGCGCCACCGGCGCGGTGGTCGTGATCCAGGAATGGTGGGGCCTGAATGACCAGATCCGAGGGGTGGCCGACCGCATCGCCGCCGCCGGCTACACCGCCCTGGTGCCCGACCTGTACCGTGGCAAGTGCACGGTGGCCGCCGAAGAGGCCCACCACCTGATGAGCAACCTGAACTTCGGCGACGCCGCCAGCCAGGACGTGCGCGGCGCGGTGCAGTTTCTGAAGGCCAGCCACGCCAAGGTGGGCGTCACCGGCTTTTGCATGGGCGGCGCGCTGACCGTGCTGGGCCTGACCATGGCCCCCGAGGCCGACGCCGGCGTGGTCTGGTACGGCCTGCCACCGCTGGAGTACGTGGACGCCAGCCAGATCAAGGCGCCGCTGATCGCCCACTGGGCTGAGCAGGACGTGCCCTTCCCCATCGCCACCGTCGACCCGCTGGAAGCCAAGCTGCGCGAGGCCGGCGTGTCGTTCACCGGCTACCGCTACCTGGCCCAGCATGGCTTCGCCAATGAAACAGCCCAGGGCCCTGGCCGCCTGCCGATGACGCAGTACGACGCCGCCTGGGCCCAGCTGGCCTGGGACCGCAGCTTCGCCTTCTTCGGCAAGCACCTCTGAACGGCCATGCGGGCGGGCCATCGCCTGGCCCGCCCGCACCGCCGGCCCTGTTTCGCCACCACCCAGGAGAGCGCATGTCCGCACTGGTCTTGCGCGAGGACCACGACGGCCTCGCCACCCTCACCCTGCACCGCCCGGAGAAGCTGAACGCGCTGACCGTGGCCCTGTTCGCCGAGTTGCGCGCCCATGTGCTGCAGCTGGCGCAAGAGACCGAGCACATCGGCCTGGTGGTGCTGCGCGGGGCCGGCAAGTGCTTCTCGGCCGGGCACGACCTGGCCGACATCGCCCATGGCGAACAACCGCCGAAGCCGCACTTCCAGGCCGACACCATCGAGCTGCTGGCCAACCTGCCGCAGCCGGTGGTGTGCGCCGTGCACGGCCACTGCTACACCGGCGCACTGGAGCTGGCGCTGGCCGGCGACCTGGTGGTGGCGGCGGAATCGGCCAAGTTCGCCGACACCCACGCGCGCTGGGCGCTGACCCCGGTGTGGGGCATGAGCCAGCGCCTGCCGCGCCGGGTGGGCATGGCCAAGGCCCAGGAGATGACCTACACCGCCCGCACCTACACCGGCCGCGAGGCCGAGGCCATGGGCCTGGTGAACTGGTGCGTGCCCGATACCGGGTTTGACGCCGCGGTGGCCGGCATGGCGCGCGCCATCCTGGCGAACTCCTGGTTCAGCTTGCGGGCCAACAAGCGGCTGTACCGCGAGACCGACGGCCTGCCGCTGCACGCCGGTCTGTCCCACGAGATCGCCCGCAGCGAAGGCCGCGGCCCCGACATGGACAGCCGCATCGCCGCCTTCATGAACAAGACCAGCAAGCTCAGCTGAACCTGCAGTCCTGCAGGCGACACCCGCGCCCCGCCGGCACACCGGGCAAACACCGGACTGGCGGCACGGCCCTGCAGCGCAAAATCGATGGGATGCCGCCAGGGCCACCGCCGGCGGTCCAGCCACCGGAGCCCCCCATGAAAGCAGCCGTCCTGCACGCCCCCCAGCAACCGATGACGATCGAAGACGTCGCCATCGACAAGCCCAAGCGCCGCGAGGTGCTGATCCGCACCGCCGCCGCCGGCCTGTGCCACAGCGACCTGCACTTCATCGACGGCCTGTACCCCACGCCGCTGCCTGCCGTGCTGGGCCATGAAGCCGCCGGCATCGTCGAGGCCGTCGGCGAGGACGTGACCTACCTCAAGCCCGGTGACCACGTCATCAGTTGCCTGTCGATGTTCTGCGGCCACTGCAACTTCTGCTTGTCGGGCCACCTGTCGCTGTGCGGCGACCCCGAGGTCAAGCCAGGCCCCGGCAAGTCCAAGCGCATGAACTGGAAGGGGGCGCACATGAACCAGTTCCTCAACCTCAGCGCCTTCGCCGAGCAGATGGTGGTGCACGAGAACGCCCTGGTGAAGGTGCGCGAAGACATGCCGCTCGACCTGGCCAGCCTGATCGGCTGCGCCGTGATCACCGGCTACGGCGCCGTGGCCCGCACCGCCCAAGTGGCGCCGGGCAGCACGGTGGCGGTGTTCGGTGCCGGCGGCATCGGCCTGGCCACCATCAACGCGGCGGCCATTGCCGGCGCCGGCCGCATCATCGTGGTCGACAAGGACCCGTTCAAGTTCGACCTGGCACGCAGCTTCGGCGCCACCGACATCGTCGACGCCAACCTGGGCGACACCGTCAAGCGCATCCGCGACCTGACCAACGGCGGGGTGCATTATGCGTTTGAATGCATCGGCCTGAAGTCCACGGCCGAGCAGAGCTTCAGTTGCCTGCGCCAAGGCGGCGTGAGCACCTTGATCGGCATGATCCCGGTGGGCACCAAGATCGAGCTGCACGGCGTCGAGTTCCTGGGCGAGCGCAAGATCCAGGGCAGCATGATGGGCAGCAACCAGTTCCGCACCGACATGCCGCGCCTCATCGACTTCTACATGCAGGGCAAGCTGCACCTGAAGGAAATGGTGTCGTCGCGCATCAAGCTCGAGCAGATCAACGAGGGCTTCGCCACGCTGAAGACTGGCGGCGTCGCCCGCAACGTGATCATGTTCGACCACTGATCGGCGCCCGATGAGCCAACGCCTGCAAGGCAAGGTGGCCGTCATCACCGGGGCCGCGTCAGGCATCGGTGAAGCGACCGTCGAACTGTTTGTCGAACACGGCTGCCAGGTGCTGGCGGCCGACAAGAACGAAGCCGCCGGCGCTGCGCTGGCCGCGCGCCTGGGCCCGGCGGTGCACTTCATGCCCTGCGACGTGACCGACTGCGCCCAGCTGAAGGCCGCGATCGACGGCGCGGCGGCGCACTTCGGCGGGTTGGACATCCTGTTTTCCAACGCAGGGGCCGGCGGCACCGCAGCGGGCGTGGAGGGGTTCGACCCCGCCGGCTGGGACCAAACCCAGGCGCTGCTGCTGCGGTCGGTGGCCGCCGGCGCGGCCTACGCCCTGCCGCACCTGCAGCGGCGCGGCGGGGGCGCCATCATCAACACCTCGTCGGTGTCGGCGCTGCAGGCCGGCTATGCGCCACTGTGCTATTCGGTCGCCAAGGCCGCCGTGCTGCACTACACCACGGTGGCGGCGGCCGAGCTGTCGGCCCACCGCATCCGCATCAACGCCATCGTGCCGGGCTTCATCGCCACCCGCATCTTCGGCGGGCTGATGCAGCTCGACCATGCCCAGGCCGGCGCCCTGGCCGCGCAGATCGCGGAACGCAGCGGCACCGCCAACCCGATCGGCCGGTCGGGCATGCCGCGCGACATCGCCGAGGCCGCGCTGTTCCTGGCCAGCGACGCGGCCGGTTTCATCACCGGCACCCACATCACGGTGGACGGCGGCCTGACCATCGGCCCGCGCCACAGCTGGGACGCCAACGTGGCCGGACCGATGAGCGACGCCCTGGGCCTCAGCCCGGAACAGTTGCGGGCGCTGCGCGCCCAGCGCAACGCCAAGCCTTCCTGATCCCCGCACCAACCGCCCCACCCTCCGCACCCCCCACCATGCCCAAGATCACCTTCATCGCCCACAGCGGCCAGCGCCACACGGTGGACGCCACATCCGGCCTGTCGCTGATGCGCGCCGCCATCGACCACAACGTGCCCGGCATCGACGGTGACTGCGGCGGCGCCTGCGCCTGCGCCACCTGCCATGTGTTCGTCGACGCGCCCTGGGCCGCCAAGACCGGCAGCCGCACGCAGCAGGAAGACGAGATGCTGAACTTTGCCGCCGAGCTGAAGGACAGCTCGCGCCTGGCCTGCCAGATCACCGTGACCGATGACCTCGACGGCCTGGAAGTCACCATGCCCGAAGGCCAACATTGACCCCCGCCGAAGCGCCTGCGGCGCTCCCCTCCAGGGGGGCGGCCCCAGCGGCCCGGCGAAGCCGGTTCCGCGGCGCCCGCTGAGTAAAGTCACCCCATTTCCCCGCGAAGGAGTCTTGCCATGAGCGCTGTCCTGAAGCCCGCTGCCCCCGCTGCCCCCGCCGCCCTGTCGCCCGTCCAGGCCGCTGCACGCGACAAGATCTGGTCGATGCCGCTGGACGAGCTGCACCCGGCCGACCCGCAGCATTTCGTCGACAACGTCGAGGGCCACATCTTCGACCGCCTGCGCGCGCAGGACCCGGTGCACCGCGGCACCAGCCCGGTGCCCGAGGTGGGCAGCTACTGGAGCGTCACCCGCTACCAGGACATCATGCATGTGGACACCCGGCCCGACCTGTTCTCGTCGGACTGGTCCAAGGGTGGCATCACGCTGTTCAATGCCCCCGACGGCGAGAAGCTGCCGATGTTCATCGCGATGGATCCGCCCAAGCACGATGACCAGCGCAAGGCCGTCAGCACCATCGTGGCGCCGGCCAACCTGAACAACTGGACGGCCGAGATCCGCGAGCGCACCGGCCGGCTGCTCGACAGCCTGCCGCGCAACGAGCCCTTCGACTGGGTGGACAAGGTGTCGATCGAGCTGACCACCTGCATGCTGGCCACGCTGTTCGACTTCCCGTTCGAAGACCGCCGCCTGCTGACCTGGTGGTCGGACGTGGCCACCATGAACAAGGCCACCAACCCCGAGGCGCTGGAGCCGGCCGAGCGCATGGCCGAGTTGGGCAAGATGCTGGGCTACTTCACCAAGCTGTGGAACGAGCGTGTGAATGCGCCGCCCAAGACCGACCTGGTGAGCATGCTGGCCCATGGCGCGGCCACCCGCAACATGCCGCCGCTGGAATACATGGGCAACCTGGTGCTGCTGATCGTGGGCGGCAACGACACCACCCGCAACAGCATGACCGGCGGCCTGCTGGCGCTGAACGACAACCCGGGTGAATTTGCCAAGCTGCGCGCCAACCCGGCCCTGGTCGACAGCCTGGTGCCCGAGATCATCCGCTGGCAGACGCCGCTGGCCTACATGCGCCGCACCGCCACGCAAGACACCGAGTTGGGTGGCAAGAAGATCGCCAAGGGCGACAAGGTGGCCATGTGGTACCTGTCGGGCAACCGCGACGGCAGCGCCATCGACCGGCCAGATGAATTCATCATCGACCGCGCCCGCCCCCGCCAGCACCTGAGCTTCGGCTTCGGCATCCACCGCTGCGTGGGCAACCGCCTGGCCGAGCTGCAGCTGAAGATCCTGTGGGAGGAGATCATCAAGCGCTTCCCGGTGATCGAGGTGCTGGGCGAGCCCACGCGCGTGCGGTCGTCGTTCGTGCGCGGCTACAGCCACCTGCAGGTGCGCATCCCCGGCTGATCCGCCCACCTCCGCCCGCCCAAGACCCTGGGCTGCGCCCGGCAGCCGGCTCTGGGCAGAATGCAACCCATTCAATGGCGGAGCTTGGCATGGCCGAAGACACACGCTGCTGCGGCAGCGGCACCTGCATCATCGACCCCGAGGGCCGCTGCTGGTGCGGCCAGCAGTGGAATGGGGAGCGCATGGCGGCACCGCCGCTGCAGATGCCGGCGCCACCCACGGCACCTGTGGAACCCCAGGTCAGCCCGTACACCGAACCGCACGCACGCTGACCAACCGGGGCGGGTGCCCCGGCCCATGGCGTCACGCCCGCGCAGGCGCCGCCCATCGGTCAGCACACCCTGCAAGGGTCTGGCGTCCAATCCGACTGATCTGACGGGTCAGAACAACGAGGATGGCGCATGAAGTGGAACAAACGCTGGGGTGTGGCGCTGGGCTTTCTGGTCCTGGTGGGCGCCTTCGTGGCGCTGGACCTGGGGCAGTACCTGCAGCTGTCGGCCATCCAGGCCCGCCAGGCTGACCTGGAGGCGTGGCGCGCGGCGCAGCCGGTGACGGCAGCATTGCTGTTCTTCGCCGCCTATGTGGCCGTCACCGCGCTCAGCCTGCCTGGCGCGGCGGTGATGACCCTGGCCGGCGGCGCCATCTTCGGCCTGGGCTGGGGGCTGCTGATCGTGTCGTTCGCCTCCAGCATCGGCGCGACGCTGGCCTTCCTGGCCAGCCGCTGGCTGCTGGGGGCCTGGGTGCAGCAGCGCTTCGGCGACCGGCTGGCCACGCTGAACGCCGGCGTTGCGCGCGAGGGCGGTTTCTACCTGTTCACCCTGCGGCTGGTGCCGGTGGTGCCGTTCTTCGTCATCAACCTGGCGATGGGGCTGACGCCGATGCGCCCGGCCACGTTCTACTGGGTCAGCCAGCTGGGCATGCTGGCCGGCACGGCGGTGTACGTGAACGCCGGCACCCAGCTGGCCGGCATCCGCAGCCTGGCGGGCATCGTCTCGCCGGGGTTGCTGGGCTCGCTGGTGCTGCTGGGCGTGTTTCCGCTGGTGGCCAAGAAGCTGGCGGATGTGGTGCGGGCGCGGCGCGTCTACGCCCGCTGGCCGCGGCCGAAGCAGTTTGACCGCAACCTGGTGGTGATCGGCGGCGGCTCGGCCGGGCTGGTGACGGCCTACATCGCCGCGGCGGTCAAGGCCAAGGTGACGCTGGTGGAACAGCATGCGCTGGGCGGCGATTGCCTGAACACCGGCTGCGTGCCCAGCAAGGCGCTGATCCGCTCGGCGCGGTTCCTAGCGCAGGTGCGGCGGTCGGCCGACTTCGGCATCCACACCGCCAGCGCCGATTTCGACTTCGCCCAGGTGATGGACCGGGTGCAGCGGGTCATCGCCACCATCGCCCCGCATGATTCGGTGGAGCGCTACACCGGCCTGGGCGTGGACGTGGCGCTGGGCCGGGCGCGCATCGTCTCGCCCTGGCAGGTGGAGATCACCGCCCCTGGCGGCCAGGTGCAGACGCTGACCACCCGCGCCATCGTCATCGCCGCCGGGGCGCGGCCGTTCGTGCCGCCCATCCCCGGCATCGAGCTGGTGGACGCGCTGACGTCCGACACCATCTGGCAGCTGCGCACGCGCCCGGAACGCCTGCTGGTGCTGGGCGGCGGGCCGATCGGCTGCGAGCTGAGCCAGGCCTTCGCCCGGCTGGGTTGCGCCGTCACGCAGGTGGAGATGGCGCCGCGCCTGCTGGTGCGTGAAGACCCCGAGGTGTCCAGCGCCGTGGCCGACGGCCTGGCCGCCGACGGCGTGCAACTGCTGCTGGGCCACCAGGCCACCCGCTTCGAACGGGTGGCCGGCCAGAAGTGGCTGGTGGCCACCCACCAGGGCCAGCCGGTGCGCATCGGCTTCGACTGCCTGCTGGTGGCGGTGGGCCGCAGCGCCAACCTCAAGGGCTACGGGCTGGAAGAACTGGGCGTGGCCACCGACCGCACCGTCTCGGTCAACGGCTATCTGCAGACCAGCATTCCCAACATCTACGCTGCCGGGGATGTGGCCGGGCCCTACCAGTTCACCCATGCCGCCGCCCACCAGGCCTGGTATGCGGCCGTGAATGCGCTGTTCGACCCGTTCAAGAAGTTCAGCGCCGACTACCGGGTGATCCCGGCCGCCACCTTCACCGAGCCCGAGGTGGCCCGCGTGGGGCTGAACGAGCAGGAGGCCGCCGAGCGCCACATCGCGGTGGAGGTGACCCGCTACGGCATCGACGACCTCGACCGCGCCATCGCCGACAGCGCCGCGCACGGCTTCGTCAAGGTGCTGACCGTGCCCGGCAAGGACAAGATCCTGGGCGTGACGATCGTCGGCGAACATGCGGGCGAGTTGCTGGCCGAGTACGTGCTGGCGATGAAGCACGGCCTGGGGCTGAACAAGATGCTCGGCACCATCCACACCTACCCCACCATGGGCGAGGCCAACAAGTACGTGGCGGGTGAATGGAAACGTGCCCATGCGCCGCAGGCCCTGCTGGCATGGGTGCAACGCTTCCACGCCTGGCGGCGCGGCTGAGGCGGCGGCTGAGGGGCGGTTAAGGCGGCCGCAGCCGCACCAGCCGCACCGCCTCACCGGCAGCGACCAGCCCAAAGGTGGCGGTCACCGTCACGCTGCTGCCGTAGCCGGCGCAGTTCAGCGAGCCGTCGGTGGCACAGATGTCGTCGTTCAGCGGTGCAGCCACGGCCTCGCGGCTGAAGACGCACTGCACGCCGATGCGGCCGTTGCGTGGGGCGCCCTGCTTGCGCAGGCGCTGGCGCAGGCTGGCCAGCAACGGGTCGTGGGTGACGTCGGCCAGGTCGGCCACGTCCACCGCCTGGGCCAGCTGCTTGCCGCCGGCCGCGCCCACGCACACCAGCGGCGTGCCCGTCTGCAGCGCCCAGGCGGCCAGGGCCAGCTTGGCGGCGCTCTGGTCGCAGGCGTCGATCACCAGGTCGATCGGCGCCGGCAGCAGGCCGGGCCAGTTGTCGGCGCTGGCGAACTCTTCCACGCACAGCACCTCGCAGCCGGGGTGGATGTCGGCGATGCGCTGGCGCAGCGCCTCGGTCTTGGCCATGCCCAGCGTGCTGCCCAGGGCCATCACCTGGCGGTTGATGTTGGATTCGGCCACCTGGTCGAAGTCGACCAGCACCAGCCGCGCCACACCGCTGCGCGCCAGTGCCTCCACCGCCCAGGCACCCACACCGCCCAGCCCCACCACGGCGATGCGCGCGCCGCGCACCGCCTGGTAGCCGGTGGCACCGTAGAGCCGCCGCAGGCCGCCGAAGCGGCGTTCCAGGTCGGCGTCTTCGGCCGCGTTGAGGGGCAGCGCCGACAAGGCGTCAGCCCTTGAGCGTGCCCAGGCGTTCCTTGCCCGCGGCCGCCGCCTCGCTGGCGGGGTGGGCCTTGATCAGGTCGTCCAGCGTCTTGCGGGCACCGCGGGTGTCCTTCATCTCGATCTGGCAGTTGGCCACAGCCAGCAGCGCCTCGGGCGTGCGCGGGTGGTTGGGGGAGGCAGTCACCATCGCGCGGAACACGGCGATGGCCTCCTTGTAGTTCTTCTGCCCGTACAGTGCATTGCCCAGCCAGAAACGCACCGAATCGCCGTAACCGCTGAACGGGTAGCGCTGCACGAACGCCGCCAGCGCACCGGCGGCCTTGTCGAAGTCGCCGCTGCGCAACGCCGCCATGGCGGCGTCGTGGGAACGGCGCTCTTCGGGTTCGGCGCTGAAATCCCTGCCGTCGAGCGTGACCTTCTGCGGCTCGACTGCACGCAGCCGGTCGTCCAGCCCCTTGGACACGTCCTTGAACAGCCGTTGCAGCTCGGCCACATCGCGCGCCAGTTGCTCCTGCGTGCCACGCAGCCTGGCGTTGTCGGCGCGCTGCGCCTCCAACTGGGCGTTCAGCTCCAGCAGGCTGCGGCGCAGGGCACCCATCTGGTCCAGCAGCGCGGCCTGGGCCTTGCCCTGGTCCGCAATCTTGGACTGGGCGTTTTCATCGCTGGCCTGGATGCGCGCACGCAGGTCGAGGATGGCCTTGCGGGCCTCCTCGTCGTCGAAGAGGCCTGCATGGGCCGCGTTGCCGGCCCATGCCAGCAGCACGGCCAGGGCGGCGGGCCGGGCCCGCTGGAACAGCTGCAGCACCACGATCAGCGGTCCTTCAACTCGGCGCGGCGGTTGCGGGCCCAGGCGGCTTCATCCTGGCCTTCGACCAACGGGCGCTCCTTGCCGAAGCTCACCGCCTCCAGCTGCGACTCTTGCACGCCCAGCAGGGCCAATGACTTGGCCACGGCCTCGGCCCGCTTCTGGCCCAGCGCCAGGTTGTATTCACGCCCGCCGCGCTCGTCGGTGTGGCCTTCGACCACCATGCGCTTGCTGCGCTGCGCCGCCAGCACCTTGGCATGGCCGTCGATCAGGCTGCGGAACTCGTCCTTGACCACGAAGCTGTCGAAGTCGAAGTACACCACCCGGCCCAATGCTGCCGTGCCCGCCGCGCCGCTGCCCACGCCCACCGCGCCCGGCAGGCTGACGGCGGCCACCTGGGACTGTGGCGCCGCGCCTGCGGTGCCACCAGAGGCGGTGGCCGCGTTGCCGGGCGTGCCCGGCGTGCCGGCCTGGCCGCTGACCGCTGTGGGCGTGCGGGATTCGACCGGGGTTTCGTCGAGCTTGACCGTCGAGCCGCAGCCCGCCAGCACCAGCGCGGCCAGGGTTGCCAGGCCGCCCATGCGCAATCGCATCATCGTCGTCTCTCCTTGATCAGCGGTGGGCAAGCCCACCCGGGGCGCCGGCCAGAGGCCGGCAGGAACACAGCAGCCAGCCGGACCATGCAGGCCCGCTGCAACCCCGATCATCGCGCATGTGGAGCGCCGGCTTCATCGGCCGAACGGCCCCCAGGCCGGCTCGCGCACGTCCAGGCCCGAGGACAACAGCCGGGTGCGGATGCGGCCGTCCAGCGTGGTGGTCATCAGCACATCGCGGCCCTGAGTGCGGGTGGCGTAGATGATCAACCGGCCATTGGGCGCAAAGCTGGGGCTTTCATCATCATTGGTGTCGGTGACGGCCTGCGCGGGCGTGCTGCCGTCCAGCGGCTGCACCATCACCCGGAAGCCGCTGCCGCGCGCCACATAGGCCAGGTTGCGCCCATCGGGGCTGATGGCCGGGCTGATGTTGTAGGCGCCGTTGAAGGTGATGCGCTCGGCACTGGTGGTCGGCTCTGGGCCGGGCCCATTCGCATCGAGCGGCATGCGGTAGACCTGCGGGCCACCACCCCGGTCGCTGACGAAGAACAGGCTCTGTCCGTCGGGCGCGAAGGTGGCCTCGGTGTCGATGGCGCTGCTTTGCGTCAGGCGGCGCAGGCTGTCGCCCTGCAGGTCGAGCAGGTACAGCTGCGACGGGCCGTCACGCGACAGGGTGACGGCCAGCTTGCGGCCGTCGGGCGACCAGGCCGGCGCGCTGTTGCTGCCCTTGAAGCTGGCCACGGCGCGGTATTCGCCACTGCTGACGTCCTGCACCATCACCACCGCCTTGCCGGTGTAGAACGACACATAGGCCAGCCGGCGGCCGTCGGGCGACCAGGCCGGGCTGATGATGGGCTGCGGGCTGGCCAGCGCCACCTGGCCGCCTTCGCCGTCGGCGTCGGTGATGCGCAGGGTGTAGCGGTTGGCGGCGCGGGTGACATAGGCGATGCGGGTGGCATTGACGCCGCGCTCGCCGGTCATGGCCTCCTGCACCAGGTCGGCAATGCGGTGGGCCACCAGCCGCAGATCGGCGGCGGCCACCACCAGGCTCTGGCCGGTGCGCTCTTCGGCCTTGACCACGTCCCACAGCTTGAAGCGCACGTCGAAACGGCCATCGGCCAGCCGGGTGACCGAGCCGGCCACCAGGCTGTCGGCACCACGGCCGCGCCAGTCGGCCCACTGCGGCTGGCTGCGCTCGTCCAGCGCGCCGCTGGATTCGACGATGCGGAACAGGCCGCTGCGCTCCAGATCAGCCCGCACCACGGCCGACAGGGCCACGCCGCTGCGGTCTTCGTCGCGGAAGCGGGTCAGCGCCAGCGGCAACTGGGTGGCGCCGACGCCGGCGATCTCGACCCGGAACTGGGCTTGCGCCGGCGGGGCGAACAGGCTACCGGCGGCCAGGGTGGTGAGGAAGTGTCGGCGGGGGATCAGCATCGTGTGCAGGGGTGGAGTCGGCGGCGCGGCCGGAGGTTCCGGCGGCCGGCGGATGCGCGCACTCAGGCCAGCGCGCGGCGCAGCGCCAGGGCGCACAGGCCCACGGCCAGGTTGGCCTCGTCGATGACCCGGCCCATGGTGATGAAGCCGTGGATCTGCCGCTCGAAGCAGAGGTATTGCGCGGTGCTGCCGGCGGCCGACAGGGCATCGGCGTACTGCCGGCCCTCGTCGCGCAGCGGGTCGAAGCCGGCGGTCAGCACCAGCGCCGGTGGCAGGCCGGCCAGGTCGGGGTGCAGCAGCGGCGACGCGCGCCAGTCGGCCAGCTGGTCATGCCCCAGGTAATGGCCCTGGAAGTAGGCGATGGTGTCGCTGGTCAGCACATAGCCCTGGCCGTTGCTGGTGTGGCTGGGCGCGCCGGCGCGCATATCGGTGGCCGGGTAGATCAGCAGTTGGAAGCGCAGCGGCACCGGCTCGGCGGCATCGCGCCAGGCCAGGCTGACAACGGCCGCCAGGTTGCCGCCGGCGCTGTCGCCGCCCACCGCAAAGCGGCTGGCGTCCAGCCCCAGCGCGCCGGCCTGGGCCTGCAGCCAGCGGGTGGCGGCCAGACACTCATCGGGCGCGGCCGGAAAGCGGTGCTCGGGTCCCATGCGGTAGTCGACCGACACCACCACACAGCCGGCTTCGTCGGCCAGCTGGCGGCACAGCACGTCGTGCGTGTCCAGGTCGCCGATGACCCAGCCACCGCCGTGGTAGTACACCAGCGTGGGTGCCGGGCTGGCCACGCCGGTCGGGCGGTACAGCCGCAGCGGGATGTCACCCAGCGGCCCGGGGGCAGCCAGGTCGCGCACCTCGGCCATGGCGCGCGGTGCGGGCTGGCTGAAGTTGCGGCGGTCGCGGTAGAAGGCACGCGCCTCGGGCGGCGGCAGCGTGTGCGTGGGCGGCAAACCGCGTTCGGCGATCAGGTCGATCAAAGCCTGGGCCTGGGGGTCGAGCATCCGGCGTCTCCTGTGGGCGCTGGGGCGCCCTGTTGGTGCCAGATCAGTGTACCGGTGGGGTGGGGCGGGATGGATGTCGGCATGCGGCATCATGGCGGCCATGCCTGCCGATCCACCCTGCCCTTGCGGCCTGCCGGCCCGGCTGTCAGCCTGCTGTGGCCGCTGGCATGCAGGGCCGCTGCAATTGCAGGCGCCCGACGCCGCGGCACTGATGCGGTCGCGCTACAGCGCCTACGTGCTGCGCCTGGCCGACTACCTGCTGGCCACCTGGCACCCGAGCACCCGGCCGGCGTCGATCGACTTCGAGCCCGGGCTGCGCTGGCTGGGCCTGCGGGTGCTGGACCACCGGGCAATGCACGACAACCACGCCACCGTGGCCTTCGTGGCCAGAAGCAAGCTGGCCGGCCGGGCGCAGCGCCTGGCGGAAACCAGCCGCTTCGTGCGCGAGGGCGACCGCTGGCTCTATGTCGACGGTGACCTGCAGGCCTGACGGCGCGCAGGTGCCTGGATGCAATCAGCTGTTGGCGCTGCGCCGCAGCAAGTACAACGTGCTGGCCAGGGTCATGCCGACCGCATTGAACACCCGCAGCACCGGGCCGAAGAACTGCGCAACGGCGGCAGCGCGACGTGCATGTGAACCGACAGGAACGATCTGCATCATGGTGACGAACTCCGTGGCTGGGCTGCGGCGCGATGTCGGCATCATGGATGCCAGGCATGACAGGGTGATGGCGGGGTATCGGCCGAACGGACTGGTAATCAAGCCCTTGTTCCAACCACTGGCCGAATTGGCCCCACTGCCATGGCATGCATCGACCACACCGCCGGCCTGCCACTGATCCACGCCGACGCGTGGCTGCTGGCCATTCACAAGCCGGCCGGCCTGCTGGTGCACCGCACCGCCCTGGACGCCCAGGCAGACGACGACGTGGTGACCCGCCTGCAGGCCGCGCTGGGCGCACCGGTGTGGCCGGTGCACCGGCTGGACAAGGGCACCTCGGGCGTGCTGCTGCTGGCGCGCGATGTGGACACCGCCCGCGCACTGGGTGCGCTGTTTGCCGCCGGCAGCCTGGACAAGCGCTACCTGGCCCTGGTGCGCGGCTGGCCGGCCGACGCCGGGCAGACCGACGCGCCGCTGGCGCGCGACCCCGAGCTGCCGTCCACCGGCCAGCCGCAGCTGGCGGCCTGCACCCGCTGGCAGGTGCAGCGCCGGCTGCTTCTGCCGCTGCGCACCCACCCGCAGCATGCCGACACCCGGCTGGCGCTGGTGGACGTGCAGCCGCTGAGCGGCCGCCGCCACCAGATCCGCCGCCACTTCAAGGCGCTGGGCCATCCGCTGATCGGTGACGCCACCCACGGCAAGGGCCCGCTGAACCGGGCCATGGCCGCGCACCTGGGCGCGGCGCGGCTGTGGCTGCATGCGCAGGCGCTGACCATCACCCACCCGGCCACCGGCGCCCTGCTGCGATTGCAGGCCGCGCCCGGGCCGCAGTGGCAATGCCTGCTGGACCTGCCGTCCGCCAGCACCGGGTAGCCCGGCCCACCTGCCAGGCGCACGGGGGTGGCCGACCGGGCCTCGACAATCGGCCGATGCCCTCCGGACCCGTCGCTGCCGCCATCGCCTACATCCTGTGGGGCCTGTTCCCGCTGTACATCAAGCAGATCGACCACCTGCCGGCGCTGGAGATCGTGCTGCACCGGTCGGCCTGGTCGCTGGTGTTCGTGCTGGGCCTGCTGGCAGTGCTGCGGCGCTTTGCCTGGCTGGGGCCGGTGCTGCGCCAGCCGCGCACGCTGGCGCTGTTTCTGCTGAGCGCGCTGCTGCTGGGCGGCAACTGGCTGCTGTATGTGTGGTCGGTCAACAGCGGCCGGGTGCTGGACGCCAGCCTGGGCTACTTCATCAACCCGCTGGTGAACGTGCTGCTGGGCTATGCGGTGCTGCATGAGCGGCCGCGGCCGCTGCAATGGGCCGCCGTGGCGCTGGCGGCCGCCGGCGTGCTGTGGCTGGCGCTGGGCGTGGGCCATGTGCCCTGGGTGAGCCTGGTGCTGGCGGTCAGCTTCGGGCTGTACGGCCTGCTGCGCAAGACCGCCACGCTGGGCGCCATCGAAGGCCTGGCGCTGGAGACCCTGCTGCTGGCGCCGCTGGCCGTGGGCGGCTTGCTGTGGCTGGCCTGACAGGGCCAGGGCCACTTCGGCCAGCCGCCGCTGGTCGACAGTGCCTGGCTGCTGCTGGCCGGGCCGTTCACCGCCGTGCCGCTGCTGCTGTTTGCCGCGGGCGCGCGGCGGGTGTCGCTGGCCACGCTGGGGCTGCTGCAGTACGTCAGCCCGTCGATCCAGTTCGTGCTGGGCGTGTTTCTGTACCAGGAGCCGTTCAGCACCGGCCGGGGCATCGGCTTCCTGCTGATCTGGGCGGCGCTGGCGCTCTACAGCGCCGAGAGCTGGCGGGTGCTGCGGCAGGCGCGGCTGGCGGCAGCGCAGGCGGCACAGCCCGCCTGAATCACCTCACCCCCCAGGCGCCAGGGGGTCCGCCAGGTCGCCGGCCAAGGCCGCCAGCGTCTCGGG